>JBMZMY010000114.1:299-521 GCA_049619435.1 Synechococcus sp. | reverse complement strand
GACGCATCGGAACGATTCCTCTGAACGGTGCCCCGAAAGGGCAAGATGTCACAAGTCGGAGAGTAGGGGAGGCGCATCGCTTCGATGCATGCAGTGCTTGCCCTCGAAACAAGTTGTGACGAGTCCGCTGCAGCGGTCCTGCGCCGTCACGCGGATGGGCGAATCGAGGTTCTGGCGTCGCGGATTGCATCTCAGGTTGAGGAGCACGCCCGCTGGGGTGGT
>JBMZMY010000114.1:0-289 GCA_049619435.1 Synechococcus sp. | reverse complement strand
GAAATCGCTTCGCGCCGCCACGTGGAGGCTCTGCCTGGATTGGTGGAGGCCGTGGTTGACGAGGCGGGTGTCGCTCTGGGGCAGCTGGATGCCATCGCGGCCACGATCACTCCAGGTCTGGCCGGGGCTCTGATGGTGGCCTCGGTGACGGGTCGCACCCTTGCTGCGCTGCATCAGCGCCCCTTTCTCGGCGTTCATCACCTGGAGGGCCATCTGGCCTCGGTGATGCTTGGAGATGCCCCACCGCAAGCTCCTTATCTGGTGTTGCTTGTGAGCGGGGGCCACACGG
>JBMZMY010000113.1:0-550 GCA_049619435.1 Synechococcus sp. | reverse complement strand
TTCGTCTTCTTCCAGCTCGCTCCTAACTCAATACGTTTCACTCCCTCGGCAACAACAATGTCTCCCTGATACGTGTTACTTGCTGCGTCATAGGCAGGATCACCCACTTGCGTGACCCCGCCCGCAACAACCTCACCAGTCGCGTCATACGCCACCAGACCCTTCTGCAACACATCAAAATCTCCACCCGCTCCATCACCACTCAGCACATAACGCAAGCTCTCCTCACTCGTTAAGCCAGGCTGACGCTCCGAACCAAAGCTGATCGTGAACGCTGCTTCTGCGATCTGATTGCCAAACTCCGTCGCGCAGAAGCCATTCCCGGTCACATCAAAGTTCAGCTCCGGTAGCACCTCATCCGGTGGGCAATCCTCGTCAACCAAATTCCCATCACCATCGCCATCCAACGTCGCAATATCCGTCTTGCTCACCGTGCTCAGGCCATTGTCCTGAATCACCGTCAGCGTCACACTCTCCTCTCCCGTTAAATCTCCGTTCGTCTTCTTCCAGCTCGCTCCTAACTCAATACGTTTCACTCCCTCGGCAACAA
>JBMZMY010000112.1:0-621 GCA_049619435.1 Synechococcus sp. | reverse complement strand
GTAACGCAGCAGGTAGGCGAGGTAGTCGACGTTGATCAGGTCGTTGATGCCAACCACCTCCACGTCTGGATGAGCGACCGCCTGACGAAAGGCCAGGCGTCCAATGCGACCGAAACCGTTGATCCCAACCCGGATAGTCACGTCCAGATCTCACTGATATCAGCTTGTTTATAGAGGTGTTGGCCCGGTTTGTTCGCCCCCCTTTTTGGGACCCCCACAAATCCCCGCTCCTGTTGCCTCTCCAGCGCCGTGTGATCAGCTGAGCTGATGGGAGGGATCAGGAATGCTCTGGAGTTTTCTGCTGTCCCGTTGTCCAGCAACAGCAAACTTCCTTTACATTGGATTGGTCGGGTTAACCGACCTTTCTTATCTGCCACCGGGATTCGTCCCACAGGCTCATTTCCGTTCTCATGACCACCACCCTCCAGCAGCGCTCCGGCGCTTCCAGCTGGCAGGCCTTCTGTGAGTGGGTCACCTCCACCAACAACCGTCTGTATGTCGGTTGGTTCGGTGTGCTGATGATCCCCACACTGCTGGCTGCCACCATCTGTTTCGTCATCGCTTTCGTCGCCGCTCCTCCGGTCGACATCGATGGCATCCGTGAGCCCGTCGCTGGCTCCC
>JBMZMY010000111.1:0-630 GCA_049619435.1 Synechococcus sp. | reverse complement strand
GGTTCAGAGCTACCGACTGCGCTGGATCCTGTTGGACCGCTATCGCCTGCTTCGCTCGGTCGTGGTGGGGGTGTTGATCAGCGTGCCGCTGGCCTTCTTGATCAGTCCCCGCGAGGCGCTGGCCATCGGCATGCTCGCTTCACTGGTTGTTGATGGTTCCTTGGTCGTCAGAGCCGCCTGGCGGATGAATGAACAGCAAACCCAGCAGTTCTTTTCTGCGCTTCGAGAACGCGTTGACCATCTGGTGGAGCGCACGATTGGTTTGAACTTGCTGGGTTTTGGAATCATCAGCCTCTGCGTCAGTGATCTGGGGATTAACGCCTCTGTCTTGCCGAAAGATCTCAGGGTTCTTGTCTTTTTCTTCTCTGTTCTGTTGATCTGGATGGCCCTGCATCACGGCTTTGCGGTGCATTACGCCAGTCTTCACTTCAAACGCCAATCCCAGGGAAGTGATGGAGTTGACCCATCGATCTTTGAATTCCCAGGGGGGCATGTGCCCGTCTTTTTTGACTTCGTCTATGTGGCTTACGCCGTCAGCATGACCTTCGGAATGACGGATGTTGGTGCACGAACCACAGAGGTGCGCAAGATTGTTGCCGTTCAGTCTCTGCTGGCCTTCCTCTACACAAC
>JBMZMY010000110.1:0-652 GCA_049619435.1 Synechococcus sp. | reverse complement strand
GACGTCCCCGTCGACAAGGTTGTTGATTTCTCCCGCGAACCGCGTGAGTACCTCAAGTCCAACAAGGCTGAGTTCATCACCGAAATCCAGGAGAAGAAAGTGATGAGCCCTGAGGCTGAGGCGATCCTCAAGGACGCCATCACCGAAGTCGTGTCCACCATGGTCGCCTCCGCGGCCTGAAGGAGCTGCCGACATGGCGAATCTCAAGGAAATCCGAGACCGAATTAAGTCGGTCAAAAACACCCGCAAGATCACCGAGGCCATGCGCCTGGTGGCTGCGGCCAAGGTGCGCCGCGCCCAGGAGCAAGTGCTCCGCAGCCGTCCCTTCGCGGATCGGCTGGCCCGGATCCTGGAAAACCTCCAGTCCCGCATGGGTTTCGAAGATGCGGCATCTCCCCTGATGCAGCAGCGCAATGTGGAGACCATCACCCTGGTGGCGGTCACCGGCGATCGCGGCCTGTGTGGTGGCTACAACGCCAACATCATCAAGCGCACGGAACAGCGTTTTGCTGAGCTGAAGGGAAAGGGCTTCGACGTGAAGCTGCTGCTGATCGGCACCAAAGCCATCGGCTACTTCACCCGTCGGGACTACCCGATCCAGGCCACCTTCTCCGGTCTGGAACAGGTGCCCACCGCCGATGAGGCCAACACG
>JBMZMY010000109.1:0-878 GCA_049619435.1 Synechococcus sp. | reverse complement strand
ACGGGTGAGCAGATGGCGGACCACCGTGGTCTTGCCGGCCCCAAGAAACCCGGTGATCACGGTCACCGGCAGACGCTTAGCCATGACGATTAAGGGCGGCAGCCCAGGCTCTCACGGGTGGAGACACCACTGATCGGATTGGATCCATCCGCCCGAGCACAGAGGGCCCGCTGTTGGGGAAGGTCGATCACGGCGTTGGTGAAATCAGCACCGTCGATCTGCGCGTCCGTGAAACGGCTCTGCATCATCATCGCGTTGGTGAAATTGGCCCCCCGGAGATCGGCGCCCTCGAAGTGGCTGGCAAAGCCCACAACATCGGAGAGATCGGCATCCCGGAGATCGGCCCCCTGCAGTTGCGAGGTGTTGATCACAGCGCCGCGCAGGTCTGTGCCGCTGAGATTCACCTCGCGCAAATCGGCCTTGAGGAACTCTTTTTCCTTGAGGTCAAGACCGTGCATATCGGCGCTGATCTCCTGAACTGCGAACTGACCACGCAGCTCGGGAGCGGTGATGGCCTGCACTGATTCAGCCCAAACAACAGTGCTGAACGCCAGCGTGATCACCGCCAGCAGCGAGGCCATACGTCGAAGGGCGCCCATGAGACCGGTAATTTGAGCAATCACGTTATGGCAACTGTCCGCGGAGCGAGTCGATATGGCCATGAGCTTGCGGGTGGTGGTTCCACCCCATCCCCTGATCGGCCATTGGCTGACCATGCTTCGGCATCGGGAAACCCCTGCGGCCCTCTACGCCACAGCCCTGCAGGAACTGGGCCGGTGGCTCACCTACGAAGCCCTGCGGGACTGGCTGCCCCATCGCCGGGAGATGGTGCCCGGACTCCATGGGGACACCGAAGGCACCCTCGTTGAAGCATCGGT
>JBMZMY010000108.1:0-1009 GCA_049619435.1 Synechococcus sp. | reverse complement strand
GCTGATGAGCAATCCCTGGACCCTGCTGCTGCTGGCGATCAGCGCTGAGGTGATCGGCACCTCCTGCCTGCGCTTGTCGGAAGGCATGACCCGACCGCTACCCACGCTGCTGGTGTTCAGCGCCTATGCCGTCGCCATGGCCCTGCTCTCCAAAGTGGTGTTGAGCATCCCTCTCGGACTCACCTATGCCCTCTGGAGCGGCATCGGCACCGTGGTGATCGTGCTGGTGGGACGCTTTGTTTACCAGCAGATGCTTAATCCCAGCCAATTGATCGGCATCGGCCTGATCACCGCCGGGGTGGTGCTGGTGAACCTCAAGCAGTGAGGCCGAGCACGGCATTGCTGCGCTCGCGCATGCGGCGCAACACCTCGGGATCCCGCTGTGGATCGCCCTCAATGCTCGGCAACAGCTCCCGCAAGCGCTGCTGCCAGGCCGGGCGATCCAGCTGAGACTGGAAGCAACGCTGCAGCACCTCCAGCATGATCGTCACGGCCGTGCTGGCCCCGGGGGACGCCCCCAGCAGAGCAGCGAGGGAACCATCGGCCGAGGCCACCACCTCCGTCCCCAACTGCAGCCGGCCGCCTTCTTGGCTGCGCTTGATGATCTGCACCCGCTGGCCTGCCACCGACAAGCTCCAGTCCTCCGGCTTGGCTGTGGGCATGAAATCCTGCAGAGCCTGATGGCGCTGCTGCGGGCTCTGGCGCAGTTGATTGATCAAGTAACGCACCAGCTCCACGTTGGTGACCCCGACCTGCAGCATCGGCAGCAGGTTGGTGGGACGCACCGAGGCCGGGAGGTCGAGCAACGAGCCCTGCTTGAGGAACTTGCTGCTGAAGCCGGCATAGGGACCAAACAGCAACGAGCGCTGCCCATCGATCCAACGCGTGTCGAGATGGGGCACCGACATCGGTGGAGCCCCCACCGCCGCTTTGCCGTACACCTTGGCGTGGTGCCGCTGGGACAGCTCCGGGTTGTTGCACACCAGCCAGAGGCCACTCACCGGGAATC
>JBMZMY010000107.1:0-1072 GCA_049619435.1 Synechococcus sp. | reverse complement strand
TGAGGCCAGAGCCGTGCTTGGGGGCGGGGCTGTCAGCGTGTTTTATGAACAGCTCGGGCGGGCGCTCCCCAAGGGGACCGTGGTGTCGATCGGTGAGGGGGAGCCTTTGCTGGAAAAGCTTCTCCAGGGTCAGTCGCTGGACGGTGAACGCTGTTTTCTCGCTGGCGACCAGCCCCGGGTCGGTTTAATCCATGAACAGCCGGAAAGTCGACCGAAGACCGCCTGCGATTACGACTACATCGCCTCGATCTGGCCGCAGTTGGACTGGTACCTCGAAGGGGGTGATTTCTATGTCGGGGTTCAGACCAAGCGCGGTTGCCCCCATAACTGTTGTTATTGCGTTTACACCGTTGTTGAAGGCAAACAGGTTCGCCTGAACCCGGTGGATGAGGTGGTGAAGGAGATGCGCCAGCTCTACGACCGCGGTGTGCGCGGGTTTTGGTTCACCGATGCGCAGTTCATTCCAGCGCGGCGCTATATCGAAGATGCGAAAGAGCTGCTAAGGGCGATCAAGGCTGAAGGCCTGACCGGGATCCGATGGGCGGCTTACATCCGAGCGGACAATCTGGACCCCGAGCTGGCTCAGTTGATGGTGGAAACCGGCATGAGCTACTTCGAGATCGGCATCACCTCCGGATCTCAAGAATTGGTTCGCAAAATGCGCATGGGGTACAACTTGCGCACCGTTCTCGATAGCTGTCGGATGCTGGCTGATGCGGGTTTCCGTGACCATGTGTCGGTCAACTATTCATTCAATGTGATTGATGAACGCCCGGAGACGATTCGTCAGACGGTGGCCTATCACCGTGAGTTGGAATCAATCTTTGGTGCTGATCGTGTTGAGCCCGCTATTTTCTTTATTGGGTTGCAGCCCCACACCCATCTTGAGCAGTACGGCTTCGACCAGGGGTTAATCAAGCCCGGGTACAACCCAATGAGCATGATGCCCTGGACGGCTCGTAAGTTGCTGTGGAATCCCGAACCCATGGGCAGCACATTCGGACAGGTTTGCCTGGAGGCCTTTGATCGCAATCCAGACGATTTTGGCCGAACGGTGATGTCAATTCTCGAG
>JBMZMY010000106.1:0-1094 GCA_049619435.1 Synechococcus sp. | reverse complement strand
CTTGAAGCTCAGGCCAATACACGTGGCGCTTCCGATCTGACCACGCTGGTGACCATGGTGACTGATGGTCGCCCCGAACGTCGCGCTTGGTGGGATACGAGAACAGGTCCCGGTTCCGACTCCCTGACGGGCGTCTCGGTCCCGCTGCCTGAAACCCTCGGCGGTGATGCGATCACCAGCTCTGGTTTGATCTATGACCAGGAGGGCAACCCCACGTATCTGGACAACAACGCAGGGAAGAAACAGTGGAAGAAGATGCAGCGCAAGCTCAACAAAGCCCTCGATGCGATTGCTACCAAGAGCAGCAACTCTGCTGAGTTGGCCTTGCAGGTGGAGGTGATGGCGATGGGTGAAAGCAGCGATGCCGATTTCCCGGCGATTTATGCCGATCTCTTCGGCAAGCGCACCTTTGATCCCAGCGATGGCGGTTGGAGTTATGAGGTCTTTAACAGCTTTGATGACTTGCCTGACTTCCTCGGCTGAAGATCAGGGCGGTCGCGATTGTTTTCATCCAGCACCGGATCAAGCAAATGGTGCTGGATGTTGATTTGGACCAACAAGCGTTTTCAGAATCCATTCAGGAATTGCTGGGAGATCGATGGCATCACGTTCGTTCGGTACTCAGGCTTTTTGCCCGATCTTCGGCTCGGTGCCAGCGATCAACCGCTGAATGTTGCTGCGGTGCCGCCACAACACCATCAGGCTGGCCACCAACGACACCACTACATAGGCGCTGCTGCCGCCGGAGAGCAGCATCAACAGCGGCAGGCCGATGGCGGCCACCACGCTGGAGAGCGACACGATCCGGAAGATCGAGATCACGGCCATGAACAACCCGAAGCTGGCCAGACCGACCGGCCATGAGAGGCCAAGAAAAAGCCCCAGGCCGGTGGCCACCGCCTTGCCGCCCTTCCAGCCCAGCCACACCGGCCAGATGTGACCGGCCAAGGCCGCCAGGCCGGCCAGCACCTGCAGCCAGTCGCTCAGTCCAAAGCTGCGCGCCAGCAGCACCGCCAGGGCGCCTTTGCCCACATCCAGCAGAAAAACCACCATGGCAGGGCCTTTGCCCACATTGCGCAGCACGTTGGTGGCGC
>JBMZMY010000105.1:0-1326 GCA_049619435.1 Synechococcus sp. | reverse complement strand
AACTTTTGGCTTCCTGTGATCGGAGCCTGTCTCTCCTGGCTCATCGCATCAGCATCCCTTGATGGGTTCATGGCTCTGTTCGATGAAGAGTGTGGGCAAATTGATGCTCTCCCTCAGCGCCTCCGGTGAGCTCGAAGGTTGATCACTGTGTTGATTGCCGCGAGTACAACAAGCAGCGTGAGGCAAACAGCTTTGTAATCCAACATGTTCGGTCCTAAGTCCGCGCGATCTTGTTTTAGCTGGTGGCTTTGTCGCTATTTAAGGCAGTTGTTCATGTAGTCCAAAGCACATCCTTCTGTGGCCGGAACCCGTTGGGCGTAGTGTCGTCCCATCAAGTTTTCTTGATGGAATAATGGGTCTGTTCGAGCGCTATCTCTCCGTCTGGATTGGCCTGGCAATCGTTGCGGGAGTTGGCCTTGGCGCTTGGTTCCCTGAGGCGGCGGCAAGCATTGCGGCCCTGGAGGCTGCGGGGATCAATCTGCCGATCGCGGTGCTGATCTGGGGAATGATCTTCCCGATGATGCTGGCGGTCGACTTCTCCTCCATCGGAGCGATTCGCCAGCAGCCGCGGGGGCTGTTGGTGACAGCCGTCGTGAACTGGCTGATCAAGCCCTTCACCATGACGGCTCTTGCCTGGTTGTTCATCCGTGGTGTGTTTTCCGGCTGGATCCCGGCAGCCATCGGCCAGGAGTACGTGGCCGGGATGATTCTTCTTGGCGTCGCGCCCTGCACGGCGATGGTGTTCGTGTGGAGTCGTCTCAGCGACGGCGATCCCAACTACACCCTGGTGCAGGTCGCGTTGAACGACCTGATCATGGTCTTCGCCTTTGCCCCGATTGCGGCGCTTCTGCTGGGGGTTTCGGATGTGTTGGTGCCTTGGGACACGATGCTCACGGCAGTGGGTCTGTTTGTCGTGGTCCCCCTTGTGGCTGGATGGTTCACGCGGCTGAGCCTGCGCAGTGATCGCCGGATTGAGCGGTTGGAGACGCGGCTGAAGCCCCTGTCGATTGGCGCGTTGATCGCCACCGTCTTGCTGCTGTTCATGGTGCAGGCCCAGGCGATCCTGGCCAATCCGCTGGCCATCGTTTTGATTGCCATTCCTTTGATTCTCCAGACCTATCTGATCTTCTGGATCACAGCGTTCTGGATGCGCTCAGCAGGGCAGCCACGATCGATTGCGGCACCCGGGGCCATGATCGGCGCGTCCAACTTTTTTGAGTTGGCGGTTGCGATGGCCATCAGCCTGTTCGGTTTGAACTCCGGGGCTGCCTTGGCCACGGTTGTTGGTGTGCTGGTGGAGGTTCCGGTGATGCTGTCGCTGGTGGC
>JBMZMY010000104.1:0-1360 GCA_049619435.1 Synechococcus sp. | reverse complement strand
GGTGTTTTGGAGTTCGCGCTGCGTCCGAACCTTTTCGGGGCTGGGGATGCAGGCGGTGACTTTGAACAACCGCATGGGTCTCAGTTGCCGAGACCGGAGCAGATGTAGTCGAAGTACACACCCATTTCCTTACCAGCATCAGGACCGACCAGACCGGCGGTCACTTCCTTCATGGCTTGGATGGCTTGAACGGTGGCGCCGATGGGCACGCCCAGGTCTCCTTGAGGCCGTTGAGAACACGCTCATCGAGGATGGAGGTGTCGCCCGCCAGCATGGCGTAGGTGGAATAGCGCAGGTAGTAATCCAGGTCGCGAATGCAGGCTGCATAGCGACGGGTGGTGTACATGTTGCCGCCCGGACGGGTGATGTCCGAATACAGCAGAGCCTTGGCAACGGCGTCGCGGATGATGGCGGAGGCGTTGGCGCTGATGGTGGCCGCAGCGCGGACACGCAGTTCGCCAGAGGCGAAATAGGACTCAAGGCTGCTCATCGAAGCCGTGTCCAGGTACAGGCCCTGGACGTCGGACTTATTGATGACGTTGGTGATGGCGTCTTGCATGGATCCGTGTGGAGGCGTGAAGGGGAATCAGCGGGGGGTTCAGGCGAGAGCGCCCACCACGTAGTCGAAGTAGGTGCCGGCTTCTTCGGCGTCAGCGCCGGTGAGCAGGCCCATGGCGACAGTCTTCATCTCACGCACAGCCTCCGCCATGGCCTCGAGGGGGGTACCCAGGGAGCGATACAGCTCTTTGGCACCGATCACGCCGATCTCTTCGATCGGGGTGACATCTCCAGCAACGATGCCGTAGGTCACCAGGCGCAGGTAGTAATCCATGTCGCGCAGACATGTAGCGGTCATTTCCTCGCCGTAGGCATTGCCGCCGGGGGAGATGACGTCAGGACGCTTTTGGAACAGCTGACCGCCGGCCTGCTTGACGATGCGCTCGCGGCTCTCGCACAGAACCTGGGCCACGCGCAGACGGCGTTGGCCCCCTGTCACGAAAGCCTTGATCTGGTCGAGTTCGCCAGGGCTGAGGTAGCGGGCTTCGGCGTCCGCGTTGATGATCGAGTTGGAGACGATGCTCATGCAGTTCTGCCTCGAAACAAGCGGCCGCCCGTAGGAGACCGGTATCCGGTGAATAAGGTTGAGATCCCGAAGGATCGCCTCTCAGAGTAAAGGCTGAGAGAGGGGTTTGAGCCGTGTTGTCCCCAGGACGTTCACAACGGTCAACACGGACCATTGCTTGACCTGGTTGGGCAAGGCTCGAAGCGAACAGCTGGGCTGTCAGCCAACGTATTGTCGGCGACAATCCTCGCTTGCTTGCGGCTCGGGTAACAGTTCTTCATTGGTCCTCTTGAAGGT
>JBMZMY010000103.1:0-1480 GCA_049619435.1 Synechococcus sp. | reverse complement strand
ACATCGCCAAGGTGACGATCAACCCGGCGTTGGCCCATGGCATCAGCACCGAGGTGGGCTCGATCGAAACCGGCAAGCTCGCCGACCTGGTGCTGTGGAAGCCCGGCTTCTTCGGCATCCGCCCGGAACTGGTGATCAAAGGCGGTTCGATCGTGTGGGCCCAGATGGGCGATGCCAACGCCTCGATTCCCACCCCCGGTCCAGTGCACGGCCGGCCGATGTTCGGCGCCTTCGGCAAGGCCCTGGCCCCAAGTTGTCTCACCTTTGTGAGCGAAGCGGCGATGGATGCCGACATCCAACGCCAGCTCGGCTTGGAGCGCACCTGCATGGCCGTGAAGGACACCCGCAGCGTCGGCAAGAGCGCCCTCAAGCTGAATTCAGCGCTGCCCAAGGTGAGCGTGGACCCACAGACCTATGAGGTTTTCGCCGACGGTGAACTGCTCACCTGCGAGCCCGCCGAGGTGCTGCCGCTCGCCCAGCGCTACCTGCTGCTTTGACCCCCACCCTGCTGGTCATCCAGCATGTCGACCGCGAGGGCCCCGACCTGATCGGACGCCTCGCTGAAGAGCGGGGGATGACGGTTCACACCCTGAGGCCGGATCGGGACGATGCATTGCCTGACCCCGGAGCTTGTCCGAACACGATCGCGCTGGTGCTCGGAGGGCCGATGGGGGTGAGCGATCGCCATCGCCCTGACCAAGCGTGGCTGCAAATAGAACTGGATTGGCTGAGGGCCTGGCACCGGCAAAACCGACCGGTGATCGGCATCTGCCTTGGAGCACAACTGCTGGCCACTGCCGCTGGGGGAACCGTGAAGGCACTGGAGGTCGGCGAGCCGCCACAACCACTGCGGGAGGTGGGCATCGGTGCGATCCACTGGCTGGTAAATCCAGAGGACGAGCCTCTGCTGCGAGGACTCCATGCCAGCGAACCGGTGCTGCACTGGCATGGCGACCGCATCCACCTGCCCGCCGAAGCCACCCTGCTGGGATCATCGCTGCATTGCCCGGAACAGCTGTTCCGGATTGGCCACCATGCCGTCGGCCTCCAATTCCACTGGGAGACCACCGGCCCATCGCTGGAACGATGGCTCAGCGAAGATCACGACTATGTCGTGGGCGCCCTTGGCCGGGATGGGCCTGAACAGGTACGACGCCAATGGAACGCCATCGGAGCCACGATTGAACGACGCGGCCGACGTGTGTTCAGCCAGATTCTGGACCACCTGAACAGCCAACTCAGGAACAATCAGAACACTACGTTTTTATAACTTTGTATCTGAGCAAACATCCAAACAAGAGGGCAGAAGTCAATCCTTAGTCTGTATCAACCAATACACAACGTTCACTTCGTCGTCAGACGGAGCGCAGTTCGACTCAGGCCATGGAACGGGGACCTGAGCTTGCTTCGAGGAACTCACCATGTCGACTCTTCTCTACCGCGGTCACCGCTACGAGCAGCGCAACGACACTGCCCAGAA
>JBMZMY010000102.1:0-1504 GCA_049619435.1 Synechococcus sp. | reverse complement strand
GGTTGGTGCGCTCCAGCAGCACCACGCGCTCATCGGTGCGCAGACTCCAGGCCGTCTGGCCGTAACCCACATCCACGCCATAGACCTTGGCCGCTCCGTGCTGGAGCAGGCAATCGGTGAAGCCACCGGTGGAGATCCCGCCATCCAGGCAGACGCGCCCAGCCAGCTCGATCGGGAAGGCCGTCAGGCCCGCCAGCAACTTCTCACCGCCCCGGGACACGAAGCGGGGTGGCTGCTCCACCACCAACTCCACGGCATCGGCAACATCCTGGCCAGGCTTATCAAGGACCTGTCCATGGCGATCACGCACCTTGCCGGCACGGATGAGCTGCTGCGCTTGCTGACGCGACACCGCCAGGCCGCGTGTCACGAGCTGCAGATCAAGCCGCTGTTTGGAAGCCATTGCGACATAAAAGCAGAGCAGATCCGGAAGAAAACCGGGGGACCAGGCCGTTCCACGAAAACTGCCGAGAGGATCCAGTCACCCGCCGGTTGGCCATGTCCCGACACCGCCCCCGACCCGCCAACGTGGTTCCCCTGCTGCGACCGGGCAGCTTTGTCACCCTGGAGAACCAACCCAGCGATCTGCCGCCCTTCCAGGTTCTGGAATGCCGCGGTGGCCGTTGCTGGGTGCGGCAACAAGCCTGGGGTCAGGCGGTGCACTGGGAAGTGGATCACGGCCGCCTGCGCGCCGCTTGAGTCGACAGCCTGACCTGTCAACATCCCTCCGTTGACTTGGCAAAGTGCCCGTCAACCGGCTCAATGGAGCCACTGTCTTTGTCAGCCCACCGCCTTGCCCAGCAGCCTCTCCGAGCGTGGCTCCCGACGGGAGCGGAGATCGAGCCAGCAGCGGCCCGGGTTGATCGAACGCCTGCTGCCCTTGCCCTGGGAGCTGTGGCCGTCGGAGGCACGGCTGCTTGTGGGCCTGGCCGCCTTCTGGAGCCTGGCCGGTGTGGTGATCCTGGCCTCCGCCAGCTGGTGGGTGGCCCTGCGCGAAATGGGCGACGGTGCGTTTTATCTCAAGCGTCAGCTGATCTGGATGGTCGCGAGTTGGGGGCTGCTGGGACTCGCGGTGAGCACCAACCTGCGCCGGGCCCTGAAGTGGGCCGGGCCCGGGCTATGGATGGGTTGCCTGATGATCGCGGCCACCCTGGTGATGGGCACCACGGTGAATGGCGCCAGCCGCTGGCTGGTGCTCGGCCCGCTGCAAGTGCAGCCCTCCGAGTTGGTCAAGCCCTTTGTGGTGCTGCAGGCCGCCAATCTGTTCGCCCCCTGGAGGCGCCTCAGCCTTGACCAGAAACTGCTCTGGCTGGGCAGTTTCGGCGGACTGCTGCTGCTGATCCTCAAGCAGCCGAACCTGTCCACGGCCGCCCTGATGGGCCTGACCCTGTGGATGGTGGCCATGGCCGCCGGTTTGCGCTGGCGCAGCCTGCTGGGCACCGCCCTGGTCGGGGGCGCCCTGGGAACCGCCAGCATCCTGATCAACGAGTACCAACGGCTGCGG
>JBMZMY010000101.1:0-1599 GCA_049619435.1 Synechococcus sp. | reverse complement strand
GCATCCTTTGCCTGCATGTTGATGAGCGGGCCCCTGTTAGCGGGCTTCACACAGACCATCAACGACTACTACGACCGCGAGATCGACGCGATCAACGAGCCCTACCGGCCCATTCCGTCCGGAGCGATTCCCCTCGGCCAGGTCAAGCTTCAGATCATCGTTCTGCTGCTCGCCGGGCTTGGCGTGGCCTACGGGCTCGATCAATGGGCCCAACACTCCACCCCGGTGGTGTTTCTCCTGGCGCTGGGGGGCTCGTTTGTCAGTTACATCTATTCAGCCCCTCCGCTGAAGCTGAAGCAGAACGGATGGCTCGGCAATTACGCCCTTGGTGCGAGCTACATCGCCCTGCCCTGGTGGGCTGGTCAAGCGTTGTTTGGTGAACTGACCTGGACCACGGCGGTGTTGACGTTGGCCTACAGCCTCGCAGGCCTCGGGATCGCTGTCGTCAACGATTTCAAGAGTGTGGAGGGCGACCGAGCACTCGGCCTCCAGTCTTTGCCCGTGGTCTTCGGCATCAAAACCGCCAGCTGGATCAGCGCCGGAATGATTGATGTTTTTCAACTCGCGATGGTTGCCGTTCTGATCGCCATCGGTCAGCATTTCGCTGCAGTGTTGTTGGTGCTGCTCATCGTTCCCCAGATCACCTTTCAGGACATCTGGTTGCTGCGCGACCCCGTGGAATTCGATGTCAAGTATCAAGCCAGTGCCCAACCCTTTTTGGTGCTCGGCATGTTGGTGACGGCCATTGCTGTCGGACACAGCCCCCTGATTCAGGGAATGTGAGCCGTACCCGCTTGCAATGGGTCTTGATCGCTGGATCCGCCGCAGCGATCGGGGTCGGAGCTGCCCTAGCGACCCGTTCGATCACCCGCATGATCGACGCCACACTCCCGGATGCCAGAGGAGTCGCGACCTTCAACCGGCCGGGGACCATCACGTTGTTGTCGACCAACGGCAAGGTGATCCAGAAGCTCGGTCCAGCCACCCGAGAGAAACTCAAGCCCGGTGACATGCCGATCCTGCTTCAGCAGGCCTTCATCGCTGCTGAGGATCGTCGCTTCTATGACCATGACGGCGTCGATGGCTGGGGCATCGCCAGGGCGATCGTCACCAATGTGCGACAGGGTTCCGTTCGGGAAGGCGCCAGCACGATCACGCAGCAACTCGCGCGGACTGTCTTTCTGAGCCAGGACAGGACGATCACCCGAAAACTCAAGGAAGCGGCTCTGGCCTTCAAGTTGGAGCGCCAGCTCAGCAAGCAACAGATCCTGGAGCAATACCTCAATTTCGTTTACCTGGGCTCCGGTGCCTACGGCGTCGCCGATGCGGCCTGGATTTATTTCTCCAAAACACCAGAGCAACTCACGCTTCCCGAAGCAGCACTCATCGCTGGGTTGCCGCCAGCCCCTTCGATTTATTCCCCTTTAGTCAACCCAGACCTCGCACTGGAACAGCGCGCGATCGTGCTCGAGCGCATGGCCCAGGCCGGATTCATCACCCCAGCCGAGGCGGAACGGGAAAGCAACAGCCCCCTCGACCTCAAACCGGCAACGCCGAAATACTTCACCAGCGCAGCCCCGCACTTCACCAGCTGGGTGG
>JBMZMY010000100.1:0-1700 GCA_049619435.1 Synechococcus sp. | reverse complement strand
ATGGACGTGCTGCTCTCCAACGCCTCCAGCTCCGCAGCCCTTGCTTCCCAGAACATTCCTGGTGAGCACTACTGGCTGGATGCCATCAATGGCAACACCGATCTGTTCCTCCCCATCGGCCCCGGTGACTTCCTGGTTCACCACGCCATCGCTCTGGGCCTGCACACCACCACCCTGATCCTTGTGAAGGGTGCCCTGGATGCACGCGGCTCCAAGCTGATGCCCGACAAGAAGGACTTCGGTTACTCCTTCCCCTGCGACGGCCCTGGCCGTGGCGGCACCTGCGACATCTCTGCTTGGGACGCCTTCTATCTGGCCGTCTTCTGGGCTCTGAACACCGTGGGTTGGCTGACCTTCTACTGGCACTGGAAGCACCTGGCCATCTGGTCCGGCAACGTGGCTCAGTTCAATGAGTCCAGCACTTACCTGATGGGTTGGTTCCGTGACTACCTCTGGCTCAACTCCTCCCAGCTGATCAACGGCTACAACCCGTTCGGCAGCAACAACCTGGCCGTCTGGTCCTGGATGTTCCTGTTCGGTCACCTGGTCTGGGCCACCGGTTTCATGTTCCTGATCTCCTGGCGTGGTTACTGGCAGGAGCTGATCGAGACCATCGTCTGGGCTCATCAGCGCACGCCTCTCGCCAACTTGGTTGGCTGGCGCGACAAGCCCGTCGCTCTCTCCATCGTCCAGGCCCGTGTTGTGGGTCTCGCTCACTTCACGATCGGCTACATCCTCACGTACGCGGCATTCCTGATTGCCTCGACGTCAGGCAAGTTCGGCTGATGGTTCTCTGAACACGAGTCGTTCCTCGTTTTTTGCCCCGTCCGGTTTCCGGACGGGGTTTTTTGATGGCTTGGTGTAGGCGTGTGTTCCTGACGATCCGCTCCCTGCAGGATTGGATCGCAGCTAGCGTCCGAGCTCCAATTGAGTGGTCGGCGCGTGAGCTCGCAGTGGGATAACTTTCGCCTCAACCTCGGCGCCTGGCGTGGCAGCTTCGCCACCTATGACCACAGCCTTGCCCTGAAGGAGGAGCGACCGTCGCTGCTGACTCTGGAAGGGATCCACGGGGACACGATGGCGATGCTCACCCTGCAGCGCTGGGAGCCTGACCATGAGATGCGACAGGTGATCAGCAGTCTCGGTCGGCAGGCCGTGTTCTTTTCTTCGGGCAGTTTTGGCAAGGGGACCATGCAGGTGGCCCCCGGGGTCGTCTTTGGTGCTGAGTACGGTTTTGTCTATGGCGATCGCCGGCATCGGTTGGTTGTGCTCACCGACTCAGCCGGTCGCTACACCCATCCGGTGCTGATTCGTGAATACCGCGATGGCACAGCCCAGAATCCCTTGCCTCCGTTGACCAGTGACCAACTGCTGGGCCCCTGGACTGGGAGCGAGGAAACGATGCTGGCTCACTCGCACGAGCTCAGCTCAGCCCCCTGGTCAGGCGTTGTGGAGCCGTCGACCCTGGATGGCGTCAGGTTTTTGCCCGATGGCGGTGGTTTCCGCTGCCCTGATCAGATCAGTCATCGGGAGGCGTTCTCGGTGGAGGCGTTCTGGTTGTCTGCCGAGGACCGGCTTGAGTGGCTTGTTCGTCGTTATGACGGTGGCGGCGCCTGGTTGTCGTCGCACCATCGGGTTCTGCATCGCTGACTGGGTCGATGGCACGATGTTGAGGTGATATCACCTCTTTATTGGCTTGA
>JBMZMY010000099.1:0-1876 GCA_049619435.1 Synechococcus sp. | reverse complement strand
TGACGATGCACCTGTCCCTGACGGCGGACGGTGACCTCCACCCATTCGCTCAGGGCGTTGACCACGGACACACCAACGCCGTGGAGACCGCCGGACACCTTGTAGCCACCAGCGCCGAATTTGCCACCGGCGTGCAGCACGGTCAGCACCGTTTCCAAGGCACTCTTGCCGGTGCGGGGGTGCACGTCGGTGGGGATGCCGCGGCCGTTGTCGCTGACCTGGGCGGATCCGTCCTCACCGAGGACCACATCAATGCGATCGCAATGGCCCGCCAGGGCCTCATCCACCGCGTTGTCGACCACCTCATAGACGAGATGGTGCAAACCCCTCGGCCCGGTGGAGCCGATGTACATGCCAGGACGCTTGCGGACGGGCTCAAGACCCTCCAAAACCTGGATCTGCTCAGCGCCGTAGGCGTTCTGGACCTTGGAAGCGTCGCTCATTCCGAGACTCTCGATCCAGGAAACAGGGTTCAGAACAGCCGCTAGGGCTTTGAACCTCAATCTGGCAATGTCAATCTACCACCGGCTGTCTACAGGGGCTTGCAGAGGCCTCTGAGGCCCCTTTTCAAGCTGGGGTGCATCCCCTGGCGATCGCCATGCCCGCCAAACCCCTGGTCATCGCTCTGCTGGGGCCCACCGCCAGCGGCAAGACCGCCCTCTCCCTGGAGATCGCTGAACGCCTCGGGCTGGAGGTGATCAACGTCGACTCCAGACAGCTCTATCGGGGCATGGATGTGGGCACCGCCAAACCCACCGCCGAGCAACAGGCGCGGGTGCGCCACCACCTGCTGGATTTGCGCGACCCCGACCAGCCGATCACCCTGCAGGAATTCCAAGCCGCCGCGGTGCCCTGCATCGAGCACTCCCTCGAGCAACGCGGCATGGCCTTGCTGGTGGGCGGCAGCGGCCTTTATCTCAAAGCGCTCACCGACGGGCTGAAGCCACCCGCCGTCGCCCCCCAACCCCAACTGCGCGCGCAACTGCAACGGCTGGGCCAGGGGATCTGCCACCCGCTCTTGCAGCAAGCCGACCCCAGCGCCGCCGCCAAGATCGCTCCGGCGGATGCCGTACGCACGCAACGAGCCCTGGAGGTGCTCTATGCCACCGGGCAACCGATCAGCCGTCAGGCCAGCGCCACGCCACCACCGTGGCAGGTGCTGGAGCTGGGGCTGAATCCGGCCAACCTGCGGGAGCGCATCGGCCAACGCACCAAAGCGCTCTATGAGGACGGCCTGGTGGAGGAAACCCAGACCCTGGCGGCGCGCTTCGGGCAGGAGCTGCCCTTGCTGCAGACCATTGGCTATGGCGAAGCGCTACAGCTGCTGGAGGGGTCCCTAAACCGCGAGCGGGCGGTCCAACTGACCAGCCAACGCACCCGCCAGTTCGCCAAACGCCAGCGCACCTGGTTCCGGCGCCAGCACAACCCCCACTGGCTCAGCGGCGACGATCTTGTGACCGAAGCGATGACGTTGATCGAGGGACATCTAAGGTGAACGATGCAGACCTTTTTTGATCAACCCGACGTCTGCGCCTGAACCTGTCACTGCCTGAATGCCCCCACGTCCCCGTTTTGATCGTCGTGCTCCTGTGCGGGAGCTGCCCAACATCAACGAACGCATCAACTACCCCCAGCTGCGGGTGGTGGATTCCGACGGCAGTCAGCTCGGTGTGATCAGCAGAGAAGAAGCGCTGGATATCGCCAAGGACCGTGAGCTGGATCTGGTGCTGGTGAGCGAGAAAGCCGATCCCCCGGTCTGCCGGATCATGGACTACGGCAAGTTCAAGTTCGAGCAGGAGAAAAAGGCCAAGGAGGCCAAGAAGAAGTCGCACCAGACCGAAGTCAAGGAGGTCAAGATGCGCTACAAGATCGATCA
>JBMZMY010000098.1:0-1911 GCA_049619435.1 Synechococcus sp. | reverse complement strand
GATTCAGATCAACTGAATCGCAAAGCCTCCGCCGAAAGGTGGGGGCTTTTTGTTGGGCACAACTACCCCCATCTGGGGGCAGACAGGTCGTGAACGCCGATTCAAAGTCACCGAGCTGGTTCCGAGGTCACTGAACACATGGGACGCTCAATCTCATTTCTCACCATGACCTTTTTTATAGGCCTAGCAACACTTTCAGCGGTACTTGCCGTCTTGACCTGACCAGATTGGCGTCTAATCAATACACTGATCAAGAACAAATTGGCCGGTGACAGGCCGATTCTTTGGTATTGCTTCTGATGAATTTCTTCACCAGCCTGACAGAAGCGATCAACAGCCGTCAGTCGTTGATGGTGACGGGTCTTGACCCGAATCCAGAAATGCTCAGGACCTGGGCTAACAGCAATGGCATCAGTAATCGTTCAACCTTGAGCCAAGCAAGGTCATGGTGCAAATCCGTGATCGACGCCACCGAGTCGCATGTTTGCGCGTTCAAACCAAGTCTTGGCTTTTATCAAGCCATGGGTTCAGCAGGGCTGGAGCTGCTTCAGGAAATCCGCGAACTGATTCCAGCCGATTTACCGCTCATCATCGACATCAAGCACGGAGACCTCAATACATCCACAGCGATCGCGGGCTATCTGTTCAAAACCTTGATGGCTGACGCCGTCACCATCAACCCACTCTCTGGCCATGACATCGCCGCACCGTTTCTGGTGTATCCAGGCAAAGGTGTCGTCTTGAACTGCCATAGCTCCAACCCAGCGGCCCGGCCGATTCAGCATCACCCCAACGACGACGCCCCCCTCTATCTCAAAGTGATTGAGGAATCCCAGGCCTGGGGCACACCGGAGCAGCTCCTGCTGGAAATCGGCACAGGTGATCCCGCCATCCTGTCGCGCGTGCGCGACGCAGCACCCGAACGCTTTGTGATGCTGCGATCGATCTGGGGGGAGGGCACCAACCTGCAGGACCTGCTCAACGCGGGCCTCAATCCAACAGGTGACGGACTGCTGTTGCCGTTGCCGCAGAGCCTGCTCCATGAGCGAGACATCGATGACTCGGTGGTGGCGCTGAAGGCAGAAGTGAATGAAGCCAGGCAAATCGCTCAGGACACGGCGCAATCCGCGGTCTTGTCCTCCCACCACGAAGCGGAGCACTGCCGGATCTGGCCACAGAGCAAGTCGCCTGCCTCAACTGGACCCGATCGCGCCCTGCGCGATCTCGTGATCGATCTGTTTGACATCCGTTGCCTGCTGTTTGGCCGGTTCCAACAAGCCAGTGGTCAGATCTTCAATTACTACATCGATCTGCGCCAAATCATTTCCGATCCAGCGCTGTTCCAACGCGTCTTGGCCTGCTACGCAAAGCTTCTGAACGATCTGAGCTTTGACCGCATTGCCGGGATTCCCTACGGATCACTGCCAACGGCCACTGGCCTGTCTCTGCAGCTGCATAAACCCCTCGTCTACCCACGCAAGGAAGTCAAAGCCCACGGCACCAGACGCATGATCGAAGGTGAATTCACAGCCGGCGAACGGATCGCGGTGGTGGATGACATCCTCATCACCGGCGGCAGTGTCCTCGAAGGCGTCGGCAAGCTCACCACCTCTGAACTCGAGGTCAAGGACGTGGTGGTGTTCCTGGATCACGGTGGTCGTCACGACACCCGTGCCAAAGATCGCCTGGCCGAGGCGGGTATTGCTCTTCATGCGGTGCTCACCCTGGATGAGATCGCCGACATCCTGTTGGCAGCCGACCGGATCACAACCGAACAGGCCCAGGAACTGATAGCTGAAGCCGTGTGATCAGCTGAGCTGATGGGAGGGATGAGGAGATCTCAGGGGTGGTGGCGGTGCGTAGAGCGCAAACTTCCTTTACATTGCATTAGTCGGGTTAACCGACCTTTTT
>JBMZMY010000097.1:0-1937 GCA_049619435.1 Synechococcus sp. | reverse complement strand
GGCGGTAGCCACCACTGCCGATCGAGCTGCTACGCAACTCCAGGACGTCACCACGATCCGTGACTAACACCGCCAATGACAGCAACGACCCCACCAACAGGGCCGCATAGCTCACCATGATCACGCTGACGTGCATCACAAGCCAACTGGAGCGCAAGGCCGGAACCAGGGGGGCCGCCTCCTGCAGTTGATCCGGAAGCGCAAAACTGGCGAAAGCGATGCACCCCAGACCCATTGGGGTGGCTGCTGCCATCACGATCGGCGACGACCAACTGCGCTCCACCAACAACTGGGTGAGGGTGCACGCCCAGGCCAGAAAGCAAAGGGATTCGTAGAGATTGCTGATCGGAAAGTGACCGGACTGCCACCAGCGCAGAACCAGCTGGGCCGTGAGCAGCAGGTTGGCGCCGGCCACCAGCAAACGAACGGTTGATGAAGGCTTGGAACTCGATACAGCCCAGAAGCCAATCGGTAGAGCCAGCAACAACAGCGCAAACGCTGCAAAGCCGAGACCAGTGACGAGCTCAAACGGTGCGTTCAACAATTCGGGGAAGCCCATTCCTGAGATCAACAATTCTGCCGTTTCTGATCAGCGACTGGCCTGACGCAGCAAAACTCCGCCAGCACCAATCGAAATGGCCACGGGTAACCAGGCTGAGAAGAACGGCGTTAGAACACCGCTGACACCAAGCGAGCTGAAACTCACGCTCAAGGCGTAATAACCAAGAATCAGCAGGATGCTCATCCCGAAGCCCTGGCTGAGGCTACGGCGTGAACCTGGCCTGGCACCAAGGCTGCTGCCGATCAGCCCGAAGACAACGCAAGCCATCGGGAATGTGAATTTCTCTTGAATCCGAACCCGTAGTTTTCTCGCCGCCTTGGTGTTGCCTGCTTCTGCCTCAATGCGCTCCGCCATGAGCGCCTGAGCCACGGTCATGTTGTTGGCATCATCCGGAATCTTGGCCACTTGCAGTGGACCTGAGCTCAAGGGGTAGAACTGGCGGTCAAAAGCAAGGCGAGTCGTGCTGCCATTGGGGTTCAAGGTGAGTGAAATACCATCCACAAAGTCCCACTTGGCCTCATTGGGGTCCCAGATTGCCTTTTCGGCGACCAGCATCTGTCTGTACCCAGCCCGAGAGAAATCGAGAACCGTGACATCCAGCATTTCGCCATTCTCATAGCGCCGGGCGTAAAACAGCTGTTTCAAACCACGGGAGCTCTTCGCGGCACCGGTTCCCTGGATCCGGCCGAAATTGGTGAAGGTGATGTCCTCACCCTGTTCCGTGGCGATCGCCCGACCGATCCCCCGTTGTAGAGCAACTTCAGCCTGAGTATTGGCCTGAGGAACGATCACATCGTTGAACAACAAGGTCAACGCCGTGAGCAAAGCGGACAACACGATCGCTGGAATGACCAACCGCACCGTGGACACCCCCAGACTTCTCAGGGCGGTGAGTTCGCTGTTGGCAGACAATTTGCTATAGGCCCATAAGGTGGCCAGCAACGTCGCCATCGGAAGCGAGAGAACCAGAAAACGGGGTGTGTTGAGAACGAGCAGTTGCAGGGCGATCAACGCCGGCATGCCATCCACCATCTGGCGGGCCAGCTCGAACATCACCCCTATGGAGAGACCGAGAACCGTGAATAACGCCACAGCAAACAGCAGAGGCGGCACGATTTCTCGAAGCAACCAGCGGTCAATCAGCGGGATTTGACGCAACCAGCGTTGAGGAGTCATCACAGTTGAAATCCCTCCCCGAGGTAATGACGGCGGACGAGGGGATCGCTGGTAATGACGGATGACTGACCACTGGCCAAGATCGCTCCATCGTTCAGGATGTAAGCCCGATCAGTGATCGCCAAGGTTTCACGAACATTGTGGTCGGTAATCAGGATTCCCATCCCCTTTTCGCGCAACGAATGAATCAGTTGCTGTA
>JBMZMY010000096.1:0-2116 GCA_049619435.1 Synechococcus sp. | reverse complement strand
GAGACCCTCGCCTGCTTCCAGATGTTGGCGCAGTTGTTGAAGCTGCCGTTCCGCCGCGACTCGATCGAGAAGGTGTTGCAGGACAACCTGCGCCGGGGGCTGACGCCGAACCTGCAGCTCTGCGGCCAGTTGGCAGCCAGTCTGGGCCTTCACGTGATGGCGGCCAAGGTGCCTGCGGAGGCGGGGACACGGCTTCAGGTTCCCTCGATGGTGCCCTGGGCTGACGGTTTTGCCCTTGTGGTGGCCAGCAACGAGCGTGGACTCAAGCTCGCCTCCCCCAGTCAGGGCATGGTTAGCCTCAGTCCCGATGATCTCGCGGAGACCTTCCCTGAGGGCATTGAGCTGCTGTTGATGGAGCGCTCCAATGCCACCCCGGATCAGAAGTTTGGTCCCGGCTGGTTCTGGCCGGCGCTGAAGCGGTATCGGGGTGTGCTGACCCAGGTGTTGGCGGCCAGTTTTGTGGTCCAGCTGTTCACGCTGGCCAACCCCTTGCTGATTCAGGTGATCATCGACAAGGTGATCAGCCAACGCAGCTTGGACACGCTGCAGGTGCTCGGCATCGCCCTGGTGGTGGTGACGATCCTGGAAGGTGTTCTCGGCAGCTTGAAGACATTCCTGTTCGCTGAAACAACGAACCGGATCGACCAGCGCCTCGGTGCTGAGGTGATCGACCATCTGCTGCGTCTCCCGCTCGGCTACTTCGACCGTCGTCCGGTGGGTGAACTGGGAACCCGGGTGGCTGAACTCGAGAAGATCCGCAACTTCCTCACCGGCCAGGCTCTCACAACGATTCTCGATGCCGCCTTCTCCGTGATTTACATCATGGTGATGGTGGTCTACAGCTGGCTGCTGACCCTGATCGCCCTGTCTGTGCTGCCGATTCAGGTCGGCCTCACGGTGCTTGGCGCACCCTTGTTCCGCCGCCAGTTCCGGGCCGCGGCGGAAGAAAACGCCAAGACCCAGAGCCATCTGGTGGAGGTTCTCACGGGCATTCAGACGGTGAAGGCCCAGAACGTGGAGATGGTCAGCCGCTGGCGCTGGCAGGAGTTCTACTCCGCCTACATCGCCAAGACCTTCGAAAAGACGATCACGGGCACGGCCCTGACTCAGACCAGTCAGGTGCTGCAGAAGATCTCCCAGCTGATGGTGCTCTGGATTGGTGCGTCGTTGGTGCTGAAGGGTGATCTGACCCTCGGCCAGTTGATCGCCTTCCGGATCATCTCCGGCTACGTCACTCAACCACTGCTGCGGCTCTCGACCATCTGGCAGAACATCCAGGAGCTGCGGGTCAGCTTCGAGCGTCTTGCCGATGTGATCGACACCCCGGAGGAATCCGATGAGGTGGACAAATCCAAGGTGATGTTGCCGCCGTTGCAGGGGGCTGTCTCCTTCGAGAATCTGTCCTTCCGCTTCCGGCCCGGGCAGCCCGAAGTTCTCAAGGATGTGAACCTGGAGATTCCTTCCGGTACCTTCGTCGGCATCGTCGGTCAGAGCGGCAGCGGCAAGAGCACCTTGATGAAGCTGCTGCCCCGGCTCTACGAGCCCGGCGAAGGCCGCATCCTGATTGACGGCTACGACATCGCCAAGGTCGAGCTCTATTCGTTGCGGCGTCAGATCGGCATCGTTCCTCAGGATCCGCTGTTGTTCAGCGGAACAGTGAGTGAAAACATTGCGCTGACCAACCCTGAGGCCTCCAGTGAGGAGATCATTCGGGCTGCCCGCTTGGCGAATGCCCATGACTTCATCATGGAGTTGCCCAGCGGTTACAGCACCCCGGTGGGTGAACGCGGTGCAGCACTCAGTGGTGGACAACGTCAGCGGGTGGCGATCGCTCGCACCTTGCTGAGCAACCCGAAATTGCTGGTGATGGACGAAGCCACCAGTGCCTTGGACTACGAGACCGAGCGGAAGGTCTGCGACAACCTTCTGGAGAATCTCAACGACCAGACCGTCTTCTTCATCACCCACCGCCTCTCCACGATCAGGCAGGCCGATCTGATCGTGATGCTGCATCAGGGTGCCGTGGTGGAAGTCGGCACCCATGACCAATTGATGCAACATCGCGGCCGTTATTACGCCCTTTATCGCCAGCAGGACAGCAACTAACGATGAAACT
>JBMZMY010000095.1:0-2297 GCA_049619435.1 Synechococcus sp. | reverse complement strand
AACCGCCTGAGGGTCCGCATCGATGACCTGGAGGCGGGCAGTCACCGGTTCAGCGCCTGGGCCGCTTACCCCTGGGGAGAAGCCGTTCAAGCACCGGGAGCCTCAGTCCAGGGACGCGTGCACCTCTGGCAAAAACTGCAGGGCACACAACCCGAACGTGATGCCCCCTGGCTGGTCCCTGTCTCACCAGCCGGAGAGCAGGGCCTGCAACCCCTGTTGGTGGATTGGCTGATCTGGAATGCTCCGCTGCAAAACCTGCGGGAGGGCGATGGACGCTGGCGACTCCGCATCAGCATTGATGGGGACAGCTTTTTGGTTGATCACCAGGAAGCCCTTTGGCTCAAAGGATCGAACGGCTCAGGCAGCCACGACATTCAGATGGAACTGCTGAATGGGCTGGGCGAGCCAATTACACCGGTCTTCAACAACCAGCTGATTCATCTGAAAGCCGCATCCGGTGCCAAGCCGGGCTGGATGCGCCCACGCCTCACCGAAAGCCAGCTCGCGCGCCTGAGCGGCTCCCCTGAGCCTGACGTTCTGGAGGTGGTCGAATCCTCGCCAGAGCCTCCTCAAAAGACTGAGGAGAAACAACAGGAGAAGACAGAACAGCCCCGAGACCTTCCTCAGGCTGAGCTCAAAGCCGAGGCCGTCGTCAAGGACGAGGTTGAAACCAAGCCCGAGGCCACCCCCCAGCCCAAGGCACCAGAGGAAAGCGATGGGCAGGAGCCTGACCTGCCCCTTGCTGAACAGCCCCTTGCTGAACAGCCATCCAAATCAGAAGCTGCTCGGCCCACTCCTCCCACTCCCGCCCCGGGTGAGCCAGCGGAGCCTCAGCAGCCAGTCGACGAGGAACCCAAGCTGAAGCCAAGCACCAGACTGGGAGGATCAGCCCGTGAGTTGCTCAACAGCGATGGGCGCTTGCGCAAGCCCTGATCCGGATTTCCTGCCCTGAACCCCACATCTGCCGCTCCCGCTCTGGGCCTAGGACTGAGCCCCAGCGCCATGCCGCTGTTGGAGCGTTTGCTGCTGCGCGGCCACATCGACCGGATCAAGCCAGCCGATCAAGACATCAACACCGCCCTTGATGGCCACTGGACGGCAGAGAACGTTGTTTTGTTCGTGGGCGCCGTGGGAGCAGTGACGCGCCTGATTGCAGCTCGGATCCAAGGCAAGGAGAAGGATCCAGCCGTTCTAGTGCTTGACCCGAAAGGAGAATTCATCATTCCGCTGTTGGGAAGCCATTCCGCAGGGGCCGAACAACGCGCCCGGGAAATCGCCATGGATCTCGGCGGGCAGGCGGTGATCACGGGCGCCTGCGCCCATGAAGGACGTCTCCCCCTGGATGCCTTTGGCGAGGGCTGGGGCTGGAAACGCAGCGGATCGGTGGCCCATTGGCGCGATCTGATGGTGCGGCAATCCCAGGGATCCAGCATCAGCGTTCACCAGAGCAGTGGATCCACCGCCTGGCAAGGCCCTGAAGGCCATCCCCTGCTGCACAACATCGATCCGAATGGTGTGCCAGACGCCGCTGATCTAGTGATCGGAGCGCGCCGTCAGGGTGATTGCCAGTGGCATCCAGCAACGCTCTGGATCGGCCTCGGCTGTGAACGAAACACCAGTCTTTCGCTGGTGGAGAAGGCCATTGCCGAGGCCTTGGCAACAGCAGGACTGGCGGAGGAGGCGATCGCCGGCATCGCCAGCGCAGCGCGGAAATCCGATGAACCGGCCCTGCAGCATCTGAGCCAGACCCGGGCATGGCCGTTCCGAACCTTTGCGGAGCATGCCCTTGCATCCATCGACGTGCCCAATCCCTCCGAAGTGGTGCGCCAGGAAATGGGGACCGCGTCGGTGGCTGAAGCAGCGGCCTTGCTGGCTGCGGGCGAACAAGGCCATCTGATCCAGCCCAAGCGAATCAGCCGTCCGGCAACAGGGGAGCAGGGTGCCGTGACGGTGGCCATTGCCGAGGCGGCCCTCCCCCACGCGCCAGAGAGGGGCGAACTCCATCTGGTGGGGAGCGGTCCAGGGGATCTGTCCCTGCTCAGCGGAGACGCCAAAGCGGCCCTCTCCCGTTGCTGCGCCTGGGTTGGCTACAGCCTCTACCTCGATCTGCTGGAGCCCCTGCGGCGCCCGGATCAAGTCCGGTTCGACGGTCAGCTCACCCGGGAATGGGAGCGCTGTGCCGAAGCACTGCGCCTGGCCCAACAGGGCGCCAAGGTTGCTCTGATCTCCTCCGGAGAAAGCGGGATCTACGGCATGGCGGGATTGGCCCTGGAGCTGCTGCTCCAGAAACCCGAGCC
>JBMZMY010000094.1:0-2375 GCA_049619435.1 Synechococcus sp. | reverse complement strand
CTGGCAATCAATCACGACGGAACGACGCGTGTGTTTGCCACATTTGGCTCTCAGTGAGCACCGTGTTTATTTAGTTCGTGCCTTGATAGTTGAAGTCTTGAAGAGCATATTGAGCCATTTTTCTTCCAGTGTCGCTATTGAACACAGCAACCACAGAATCAGGTTCTGAAAAATTGCGCTGATTAATCAGCTTGTTCAGCGTATCCATCGCCTCATCGAGGTCGTCATTGATCTCTACATCGCGAAAAACATCCGATCGCGTGCCGATCGCAATCCTGTAGCCCATGATCCAAGGGGTGGTGCCAGGAGTGTATGGCGCTCGGCTCATCTGCGGTTGTGAATCGGGAGGACCATCACCGACCCGTGCAGTGTTCGACGGCTTTGAGGTAATTGATTTTTCCTGGCCCCTGCTGTGTGCCGGGGTTGATGGCGTCGCGCATGCTGACCTGTGCATCGATGCAGCGGTTGAAGCGGTGGTGCCTGACGGCCTGGGGGATCAATAGGACCGTGATGCTGATCAACCCCATAGTGCTGAGCGCCGCCAACACCGGATAGGCATGGGCGCGAATCATCTCGCGTGTTGATAACGACTGGTTGCTGTGGTCGGACACGGACGAACGGGCGGTGACGTCATTGTGGTGTGTGCTCGCCCGATGGCCAGCTGTCTGATCCAATGGCCTAAACCCCACTGAGACGGGCCAGGGTTCCACCCAGCACCGCAGCAATCAAGCCGCAGGCCAGGGCTTGCATCACCATCGAGCCTGGATCGGCAGGCGTCCAGGACTCAATGCGTTGGTTTGCTGTCTCGAAGGTGTCCAGGTTGGCCTCACAGTCCTCGAGAATGGTCTTGATCGCCTTGTCTGAGAGCTGCAGTCGATGCAGCTTGGCGCGCAGGCGGATGATCTCCAGTTCTGTCATCGCCGAGCACTGCGCGTCTTAGCGGTTGTCTTAGCGGTTGGATGGACGCTCCTGCGCGATTGGGCTGGCTGAGCCGTACTTACGCTGAGCCCACCCACGTCAGAACACTGAGTTCAGCGCCATGGCCGAGGGCAATCAAGAGGATCCCACTTGGTTTCATGCAGCAAAAGTTCTGGCGCGGAAACAGGGCATTCGATCGTCTTTGATCAACGCCACCACCAGCCGTTCCACGGCTGATGGTGTGGATCTCTGTGATCACGCCGGTCAGCTGTTGCTGCACTGTTCATGGCAACAACTGTCCAACACTGGTGCTCCGCCCGAGGTTCAATCAGCTCAGAGGCGCGTTGCTGCGGCTGATGCGGCAGCGTGCGGCTTTTTGCCCATCAGCGTCGTGATTGCTCTGCTGCTGCAGGCGATGCCCATCACCAGGTTTCTCTTGCGAGGGCTGATGATCTGGTTTCACGAATTCGGCCACGCCGTGGTGGCCTGGTTTAGTGGCCGCCAGGCCCTTCCCTTGCCCTTGGGTTGGATGGTTTACAACCCGGATCGCAGCGTTGTGGTGATGCTGCTGCTGCTGAGTCTTGAGGGGGTGCTGCTTGTGATGGGGGTGCGCTCAAAGCACCGCATGTTCACCAGCTTTGCCGCCACGCTGATTGCTTTTCAACTGTTGGGTTGGTTCTGGTTGCCCCACGCAACCTTTCAGGTGTTGATGTCGTGGAGTGGGATTGCGGGGGAGTTCATTCTTCCAACGGTTCTGATTGTGTTGAGCCTTTATCCACTGCCGGACTATTTCAAATGGTCGTTCTATCGCTACCCCGTGCAACTTGCATCGTGCTACGGCTTAGTGCGTAGCTTGATGTTCTGGCGTGATGTCTCCTCCGGCCGTGTGGGAGTTCCCTACGGCAGCATCTGGAATCCAGACCATGGCGATATGAACGACTTGGTACATATCGGCTGGAGCGAAAGCGACATCATCCGTTCCTACGACAGCCTTGGTTGGTGTTGTGTGCTCTGTATCGGAGCGGTCGCCTGTTATCGACTTCTGCAATGGCGCAGAGCATTGGAGCTCAAGCAGCGAGGGTGATCGGTTCAGGGTCCGCGTCGAGCCATGCTTTGCCGTCTCTGCATGACACCAATGGGGTTAATCGAATGGTCAAGGGCCGCCCGGAGCCGATGTCGATGCGCAGTCCGCTGTAGGCGTGCCGACCAGCCGAACCCGACCAGTTTCGACCGATGAACAGTTGGCTGTTGGCCACCACTGTTGGGTTGCCGTTCCGATCATGTTCCATCAGCTGACTGCCATCGCGGCGTTGATCACGTAATCCATAGCCGCTGGCCCCGCAGATCACCCAGTTGAGGTAACTGTCGGCATGGCCGGTGTCTTCAGTGCGAAGCACTTCCAGGCAATGGGCATGGCCGCTGAGCACCAAATCGACCATGGACGCTGTGGCGAAGTC
>JBMZMY010000093.1:0-2534 GCA_049619435.1 Synechococcus sp. | reverse complement strand
CCTGCAGATCCAGCGCCTGACGAACAGCCCGCTGAGCCTTCTCGGAACCCAGACGCTCCACAAAGGCCGGCCAGAGGTGGTTGACCGGATCGAGCGCGGCGAAATCCAGCTGCGAATCAGTCATCAGGACGGCAACAACGCAAGGGCTTCGCTGATCATCTGCGGGGTGACGGCAATGCGCTCAAGCGGATCAGCATTGTCGAGGTAGGCGTCAAACGAGGCGAAGCGCTCGATCACAGGGTCGGCCCCCTCGGCGGCGCAAGCCTCAACCCAATCCCCCTCCTCCGGCTTCACCGCGACGTAGGCCTGCAGCGCTTCCTCCAGATCACCGCCGTCGCCGACGCCCTCACCGTGCCAGATCGCTTCGAAGAATTCAGACATCTTCAACTCGAGGAACAGATCCTGATGCAGTTTGCCCAGACCACCGGCCCATGGCTCAGGCGGCCGGGGGAACGGTGTAGCTGGCGCAACGTTGCTGATCCAGATGGCCGATGTGTTTTCGCTCGGTGTAATACAGCTCCTGGTAGCGCAGCGCATCACGGTTGAGGTCATCGAAGAGGGCCTGAATCCGCACCTCCATGTCCACGGAGGCCTGATCTGACGAAGCCTCCTGATCAATCAGAACAGCGATGCAGGATTCCAGGGTTTGGAGACGCTGGCCACCCCAGGCCTCCAACAGGTGCCGGCAGCGCTTCAAGCTTTTCTGACGCTCCAGCAGGGCAGCAATGCCCCGCAGCTGCTCCAGGGGCTCCGCCAGGGCAACACGCTGCAATTCACCTGGCTCCAAAAGGGGCGTCAGGCGGGACACCAGCGCACTGCTCTCCAGCAGAAGCTGATCGGTGAGCAAGCGGGGCAGATCGATGAGATCCAGACCCTCGCCGTCGTCGTCGCAACGGCTGATCGACTCCATGCGCCCCTCACCCAGGTTGGTCTCCTCGAGATCCGTAATGGCCGCCCAGAGATGGCGGTGATGGGGAATGGCGAAATCCTCCAGTTCGCGTTTGCGCAGTTCCTGGCGAATCGTGGCCCGATGCCGGGGGCAATGCAGATACAGCCGCAGCAGATCGGCCTCACAACGCTCCCGCTGTCCGGATTCACCGGGCTGCTCGTGACGGCTGGAGCGCCCATGCCAACGCTGGCCCTTCACCTGCTGCCGCAGGTCGTCCTCGAGCTGAAGCGCCAGGCGTCCCTGGCCACCACTGAGGCGCTCCGCCACCCGTTGGAGGTAGTGGGTGCGCACGGCGGACTGGGGCAGTTTGCCCAGCAGCCCCACCAGGGCCGTGACCGCCTGTTGGAACTGGTCGGCCCGGCTGAGATCGCGCTCCTCCAGCACCTGCTCGATCTGCCAATCCAGCCAGAGGGGGGCCTGATCGAGCAGAGCGCGGTAATCGCCGGCCCCGTTCTGTTTGAGGAACTCATCGGGGTCCTTGCCTGAAGGGAGGTGCAGAACCCGCAGCTCCAGCTGGCCCTGCATCGCCAGCTGCTCCACCTCACCGATGGCTCGATTGGCTGCACGGACACCGGCGCCGTCGGCGTCGAAATTCAGAACGATCCGCTTGCTGTCGCTGACGCGGCACAACTGGGTGATCTGCTGACTGCTCAGGGCCGTGCCGAGGGAGGCCACAGCGTTGGTGATGCCGGCGGCATGCAGGGCAATCACATCGAAATAGCCCTCCACCACCACTGCCCTGTCGTCCTTGCGGATGGCATTGGAGGCCTTGTCGAGACCGAACAGATGCTTCCCCTTCTCGAACACTTCGGTCTCGGGGGAGTTGAGGTATTTCGGTTCGCTGCCATCAAGGCTGCGTCCCCCGAAACCGATCACCCGGCCCTGACGGTCATGGATCGGCACCATGACCCGATGGCGGAAGCGGTCATAGAACCCGTTGCCCCCCTTGCGGGGAACCACCAGCCCAGCAGCCTCGAGAAGCTCAGGCGCCAGCCCCTCAACTTGCTGAAGATGCTTCAGCAGGCCATCCCACTGATCCGGCGCATAGCCGAGTTGAAAGGTCTCCTGGGTGGCGGGACTCAACCCTCTGGCCTCACTGAGGTACTTGAGGGCCTCTGCGCCAGCAGGCGCCATCAACTGGCTGCGAAACCAACCGGCAGCCAGGGCCAGGGCCCGCTGCAGCTTGTCCCTGCGGGACAACTGTTGCCGCAGCCGTTCCTGCTGCGGACCATCCACCGTCTCGATCGGCAGCTGATAACGCCGCGCCAGATCCAGCACCACATCGCTGAAACTCTGGCGCTGGAACTCCATCAGGAACTTGATGGAGTTGCCGCCAGCACCACAGGAGAAGCAGTAGTAGAACTGCTTGGCGGGCGACACCGTCATCGACGGTTTGCTGTCGTCATGGAACGGACAGATCCCGACGAATTCCCGTCCCTTCTTCTTGAGCACCACGTGCTCGCCCACCACATCAACGATGTCGGCCCGTTCCTTGACGGCCTCGATCGTTCTTGGGTGCAGGCGGGCGTTCACCATCGGTCCATTCTGCGAAGTCGCAGGGTTCCGTGCACCCCGTCATCCGAAC
>JBMZMY010000092.1:0-2577 GCA_049619435.1 Synechococcus sp. | reverse complement strand
AACATAACACCAAACACCCCACTACGCGCAATCCCTAGTGGGGTTAGTGCTGTTTCAAGGCCTCGGCCCAAGGCAAAAAGCGTTGCAACTGCTGGGCTGAACCAGCTGCGAGCACCGGAAAACCAACCTCAGCCAAGTCTTCGGCAGAGGTCAACTGCCCCGGATCACGGCTCAGCCAGGTGATCGAACAGTCGAGTTCACGCAAAACCAGCCAGGCCGCTGCAAGATCCCAGATCTTCGGCGTGGCCTCGAAGGCCGCCACGGTCTGCCCCATCGCCACACTCACCAGATTGAGGCTGGCCACCCCCAGCAAGCGGATCTTGCCGGGAAAGCGTTGATCAGGACGACGCTGCAAGATCCGGATTGAACGGCTGCAGAGAGACACGCACTGACTGGTGGCTTCCGCACGCGTCGCCGGCGTCAGTGGTTTGCCATTGCGCCAGGCACCCTGACCACGAATGGCCACGATGCGTTGATTCAGCGCTGGCACATCAAGGAACGCTTCCTGCGGCTGGCCATCCACAAACCGCGCCACGGAAATCGCCCAATACGGAATGCCCGCCGCGAAGTTGGTCGTGCCATCGAGGGGATCAATCACCCAGTAGGCCTGGGTCTCGGGGACACGCTGTGAGCCTTCCTCACTGAGAACGCCTTCCCCTGGTGCAATCGATGCGATTCCCTCGACCAGCGCTGCATCGCTCCAGCGATCGCAGGCCGTGATCAGGGTTCCATCCGGTTTGACATCTGAAACGATGTTGCCAAAGTCCTGGCGCTGACGCGACGCCACCCGATCCAGAAGCCGATGGATGGCGTTGAGCTGATCAGGCTGGAGAGGTTTGGTCACCAGAGCGGCTGAACAGGGGATGACTCCACTGTGGCCAATGCCCCCACCGAACACACCGTCGGCAACGGCGTGGGCTCGATCGGAATCGACGGGCCTGTGGTCTCCGGCTTGGTTCCCGACAAGCTGATTGGTGTGCAGACCTGCAGTGCATCCAGCCCCGTGCGCCGGCGCAACTGAGCCAGGCTGGTGTTGTAGAGGTTGATCGCCTGGGCGTAGGCCAGTTCAGCCCTGGTGAGATCGCGCTGATTGTCGACGACTTCACGCTGGGTGCTCACACCGGCCTGCACACGCAACTGGGAGAGACGCAAGGCTTCTCGGGCCGTCAACACACGGCTGGATGTGGTCTCGATGTTTTGGATCTCCTTGCGCTGATTGATGAAGCTCTCCTCCACCTCCAGACGGATGCGGTTTCTGGAGACTGCGAAGCGTTGGCGGCTTTCTTCAGCGGCTTGCTTCGAACGCTTGTAGTTGGCTCGGGCCCGTCCTCCATCAAACAGACGCCATTTGGCTTGAAGCGCTGTGGCGTTGTCCACGCCCCAGCGGTAATCGGCCAGATCAATCGCGCTCCAGGATTTCTCCCCTCCTTGGCCGTCCTCGCGGAAGGTGCTGGTGGTGTTCACGAAGCTGAGGACGGGCTGCACAGCCGCCAAGGAGGCGTTGGCCTCACTGTTGTTGATCGAGATATCGAGAATCAGCTGATCCAGCTCTTCGCGGTAGTTGTAAGCCGCAACGATGCTCTCCTGCAGGGAGGCTTCCCACAGCCCGAGAGGACGGGCCGGGGTCGCCGCCGTCGGCGTGATGTCCTGCGGCAGCGCAAGCGAAGAGGCCAGATTGCGACGACTGAACGACTGGCGCGCCAATGCATCGGCGAGCAGTTTGCGGTCATCGGCCAGCTGAGTCTCGGCCTCGAGCACATCCAACTTGGTATTGACGCCGGCGTTGTAACGGGCCCTGGCGTCGCGCAGGCTGATCAACGAGGCACGAACGGAGGCCTGACCAATGCGAACCGCTTCGTCGGCTTCCTGCAGGGAGAAATAGGCGGTGGAGGTGTCCAGCCGTAGATCACGCAAGGCAATCAGATAGGCATCACGGGACTGTTCAAAGCGATCACGAGCCGCCGCAATGGCGGGAACGCGTGACGGATCAATGATGTTCCAGCTGACGCTGACGTTGGCATCCGCCCGCCATTGCTTCGAATAGAACTCGTTCTGACCGTCGACAGTTCGTTCCGGACGCACGACCTGACCGAAGGGATCGGTCACAGCAGGGATGACCTGACGCGTGAAATCCGGATTGCGGAAGCTGTAAGACTTCAGGTACTGGGGAAGACCGTTGGCGGAGAGATCAACGGTGGGATACCAGGCGGAGATCGCGGCGCGAAGGGCGGACTTGGCCTGGTCAACCTGGCTGGCCGCTGCCTTCAGCGACGGGCTGTTGACCTCAGCGATCTGCAGGGATTCCTCATAGGTGAGGGGGCGCAACGCATGGATGCGCACCTGCTCAGGTTGATCGGGGAGTGCCAGTGGTGGTGGTGCCTTCAAGGGCTGCAGCGGCTCAGGCAGTTTGGTGGCTGCCGGGGTCACGGCGGTGGGATCAACCCTGGGGCGCTGCCCCTTCACATCCGTCGCGAGGGGCAGCGCCTGCTGGTCGAGCAACGCCGAGTCTGCGGTCTGCTCCTCGGAGCGAACCGATGCTCCTGTTGTGGCCAGAAGACCTGCGATCAGACAAACACC
>JBMZMY010000091.1:0-3345 GCA_049619435.1 Synechococcus sp. | reverse complement strand
TACCGACCAAGAGACCTTCCTCTTGGGCGAGACGCAGAGCCATGGCGATCGACTCATCGTTGGTCACCTGCTCAACCTTGTCCACCACGGACAGATCGAGGTTCTTGGGGATGAAGCCAGCGCCGATGCCCTGAATCTTGTGGGGACCGGGCTTCACCTCTTCACCGTTCATGGTCTGGGTGATCACCGGGCTGTGGCTGGGCTCCACCGCCACTGATTCGATCGCCTTGCCGGCCTGATTCTTGATGTAGCGGGACACACCGGTGATCGTGCCGCCGGTGCCCACACCAGCCACCAGGACGTCAATGGCACCGTCGCAGTCGTTCCAGATCTCCGGACCGGTGGTCTTTTCGTGGATCTCAGGGTTGGCCGGGTTGTCGAACTGCCCGGGCATGAAGTACTTGGAGGCGTCGCTTTCGGCGATTTCCTTGGCCTTGGCGATGGCGCCGGGCATGCCCTTGGCTGCTTCGGTCAGCACGATTTCCGCACCGAGCACAGCCATGACCCGTCGACGTTCGATCGACATCGACTCGGGCATGGTGAGAATCAGCTTGTAACCGCGAGCCGCTGCGGTGTAAGCCAGGGCAATGCCCGTGTTGCCCGAGGTGGGCTCAACGATCACCTTGTCTTTGGTGAGCTTGCCGCTTTTTTCGGCATCCCAGATCATGTTCGCGCCGATCCGGCACTTCACGCTGTAAGCCGGGTTGCGGCCTTCGATCTTGGCCAGCACCGTGGCTTTGCAGTTCTTGGTGACGTTGTTCAGTTTCACCAGCGGGGTATTGCCGATGGCGAGGCTGTTGTCGTCGTAAATGCGGGACATGACGCTTCGGTGTAGGGATGGACCCGAAGAAGACAACATAGTGAGATCCAGCCCTGAACTCCCTGGTTGTTAAGGGCATGTTCAGACTGTGATCACCAAGCTCTCAGGCGTCCAGGGCATCGGCAAAGCGCTGCCAGAGCTCATCGGGGTCTTCCAGGCCAACGGACACCCGCAGCAGGTGAGCGGGGACCCCGCAGTCCGCGGCCCAGGCCAGCTCCTCGTAATGGGCAAGCAGCGTGTAAGGGCAGGCGAGACTGAAGCAGGTGCCCAAGCTCGGCCCTTTGCTGATGCGCAGGTTGTCGTAGACGTGTTGCGCCCGTGAACGTCCCTCCTGTAGCTCGAAGGAGAGCAGACATCCGAAGCCTGCACCGGGGCGCATCAGGGCTCGGAAGTTGCTGCAGTCCTTGGGATGCATCACGGTTTTGATCGCCGGGTGGTTCTCCAGCCGTTGCGCCAGGGTCAGGCAATTGGAATCCAGCTGGGGCACCCGTTGCTGCACATCCCGGCTTGCCTCGTTGAGGGCGATGGCATCGGCATCGCTCAACGCCGCCAGCGGTTGAAGGGCCTCGAGCAAGGCCTGATTCCAGGGCGAGCTGGGGCTGATCAGCAGACTGCCCGCCATCACATCACCGCTGCCGGCAAAGCTTTTGGTCAGCGATGTGAACAGCAGATCCACATGGGGCAGTACAGCCAGGTTGATGGCGGTGCCGATCGTGTCGTCGGCGATCAGCGGGATGCCGCGCTGGTGGGCCAAGTCAGCGATGGCGGGCAGGTCAACGCAGCGCAGCAGCGGGTTGCTGGGCAGCTCCACGATCACAGCAGCCGGCTTGAGCCGATCCAGGGTGGCGCTGACCACACTGAGGTCTGTGGTCTGCAGCAACTCCCCGCCGTGAAACACCACCTGGGGTTGCTTGAGCACATCCACATAGGGAAAGCCAAGCTGCAGGGTCGGGCGACCGGGCGTCAGGACGTCGATCGCCCGCAGGGCGGCATGCAGACCACTCATCCCCGATGGATGCAGGCTGATCAGGGCCGGATCACAGCCGTGAATCGCGGCCAGTCGCGCACGCAGTTGGCTCTTCGCTTCAGCGGCTGCCTCTGGCTTTGGGGCAGGCTCATGGCCGAGCACCACGGCCGCCTGGCGTGAACTGGCCCCCAGGCCGGTGTGCTGCCAGAAGGCTTTGGCATGGGGTGATGCGGCCGGATCACACTGCAGCACCGTCAGGTCCGACACGGCCATGCGCCTGGTGGTGCTTCCGGGTGCTTGGCGTTGGCAGTGCTGCTCTGCTGCACAGGCGGCGGCCTCGGTTGGGAACGGCCAGGCGGTGAAGCCAGGCCGGGCCACCCGCTGGCAGAGCTCGCTCACCCAGGGGTGCTGCCCGAACCGTGGATAGACCGTACGCAGCGCGTCGCGGCAGCTGGCCACCTGTTCTTCGTAGGCGATCACATCTCGCCAGCGCGGCAGTGCCACGGAGACGGCATGGCGATGGTCGGGGAGTGGATGGCCGAGATCCGCTCCCTGCCAGCAGGGATCGTTGAGTAGGTCCCGCGGACTCACGCCAGCAGCTCCAGGGCTTGGTGGAGGTCCGCCTGCAGATCGGCGAGGTCTTCGCAGCCCACCGAGAAGCGCACCAGACCATCGTCAATGCCGAGCTTGGCTTTCACGTCGGCTGAGACGGCGGCATGGGTCATGGTGGCTGGATGGCAGATCAAGCTCTCAATGCCACCCAGGCTTTCCGCCATCGTGAACCACTGCAGCTGTTTGCAGACGGCGTAGGTCTGCTCCTGTGTGGCTTGAAAACTCACTGTGACGATGGCGCCTCCCGCGGCCATCTGCCGGCGAGCAACGGCGTGCTGTGGATGATCGGGGCGATGGGGGTAGCGCACCCAGTTCACCTTGGGGTGATCGGCCAATTGATTCGCGAGGGCCGCGGCATTGGCCATTTGCTGCCGGAGGCGAAGCGGCAGCGTCTTGATCCCGCGGGTGATCAGCCAGCAGTCGAAGGGTGATGGCTGCAGCCCCAGGGCTTTCTGGGAAAACACCATCTTTTGGTGCCACTCGGGATCGTTGGTGCAGACCGCCCCACCCAGGGCATCGGAGTGGCCGTTGATGTATTTGGTGGTGCTGGTGAGCGAGAGGGTGGCGCCGAGCTCGAGTGGCCGCTGAACCAGAGCCGTGGCAAATGTGTTGTCGACTACCACCGGGATGCCCAGGGGTTGGGTGACAGCACAGACGGCTTCAAGGTCGATGACCTTGAGCAATGGGTTGGTGGGACTCTCCAGCCAGACCATCGCTGGCTGGTTGTCGCGGATCACGGTCAGGGCGTCCGGCTGGGTGAAGTCCACCCATTGGGTGCGGAGTCCAAACTTGGCAAACACCTGCTCAAACAGGCGCACGGTGCAGCCATAGAGGTTTTCCTCGCAGAGCACCAGGTCACCCTGGCTCAGCTGGGAGACCACGGCAGTGATGGCGCTGACGCCGGAGGCGAACACGGTGGCGTGCTCACAGCCTTCCACCGAGGCCA
>JBMZMY010000090.1:0-3394 GCA_049619435.1 Synechococcus sp. | reverse complement strand
AGATCTGCCCCGGCAATTCTCCAGTCGGGACGAGCTCGAGCGCCTTCTGCTGGAGGCCTTTCCCGACGCCGAGGGCCCGCTCAGTGGCATCCGCGGTGGACGTCAGGCCGCCGAGCAGCAGCTCAAGCAAATGGACGCCAAGCGTTACGGGCGTAGTCGCAACCACCTCAATGGCGCCGTCACCCGCCTTTCTCCCTACATCCGCCATGGGGTTCTGACCCTGGCTGAGGTGCGCGATGCGGTGTTTCAACAACTCCAAGACCGGCAGCTGCGCCGCGACGACGGCAGCAAGTTGATCAATGAACTGGGCTGGCGTGACTTCTGGCAACGGATGTGGGCCGACCTGGGCGATGGCATCGATGAGGACCAAGAGGCGCTGAAAACCGGCCACGACAGCGCCAGTTACAGCCGCGAGCTACCGGACGACATCCGTGCCGGACAAACCGGACTGGCCTGCATGGATGGCTTCCGCGATGAACTGGTCAGCAGCGGCTGGCTGCACAACCACGCGCGGATGTGGATGGCTGCCTACGTCGTGCATTGGCGCCGGGTGCACTGGAAAGCAGGAGCGGATTGGTTCCTCGAGCATTTGCTCGATGGCGATCCATCCAGCAACCACCTCAGCTGGCAATGGGTGGCCAGCAGCTTCAGCCACAAGCCGTACTTCTTCAACCGCGGCAATCTCGAGCGCTACAGCGACGGCCGCTATTGCAATGACTGCCCGAGCGCTGGTCAGTGCCCCTTTGAGGGCAGCTACGACCAGCTTGAAAACCAGCTGTTCGCCCCCCAACCCGCGATCCGGGACACCGGTGACCGCCGCAACCGCCGCGATCGCGGACCGCGATCCGGCGCCAATGCCGCCCTGGCCCGCCCGAAGCGATAACAACTCCGTTACCCCACGCCATGACTGTTCAACGACCGATCGTCTGGGTGCACGAGGAAGCCCTCGGCCCCGCCAACCCAGCCCTGCACGACCATCCCGATGCCGCCGCGGTGTTCGTCTTCGATGAGGCCTGGATCAAGACCCAGCGCATCAGCCGCAAACGGCTTGGCTTCCTCTATGAAGCCTGCCTGGAGCTGCCGGTCACGATCCGCAAAGGGGATGTGGCCGCAGAGGTGCTGGGCTTTGCCCGCCGCCATGGCGCCGATGGCATCGTGACCAGTGCGGCCGTGGATCCACGGCTGCAGCGCATCGCAGCAGAACTGGAGCGGGAGTTGCCGCTGGTGATCCTGGACGGGGAGCCGTTTGTCGAGCTGCCACGCCCCCCACGTCTGGGACGCTTCAGCCGCTACTGGCGCGAGGCCGAACCGGTGGTGTGGGAAGGCTTTTAGTCGGCCCTCTGTTCGGCTTCCTTCAACAATTGCTTGACCCGCTTGAGTTCCTCGACGGGATTGGTCAGCAGATCCTCTTCCTCGAGGGCCGGCAAACGAACAGGGATCACCTCCTGTTCAGAACGGGGCGGGGCGACCCATTGCCAGGTGGCCTCCGGAGCCCGCGCCTTGCACAGCGCTTCGAGCTCCTGACGCAGGGCCTTGGTCACATCACGGCGCGCCACCACCTCAAAAAATTCCTGACGGCTCGCCAACCCAGAACTGAAGGGTGTCGAGCCATTGCCGTTGAACAGGCGGGCCGGATCAGGGAGCCAACGCGGCTGGCAGATCCCCGCCGTCTCCGTGTCGGTTTCGAGAAAAATATGCAGTCCATAGCCATCGGGCTGGTTCACCACCGCCAGGCCGTCGTGGGGGACAGAACGGGAGAGCGGCAGCACGCGCCAGGTACCCTCGGGCTTGGGGGCGCCGCAGGCGCAAAGCAGACCAGCGAGACCGAGAGCCAGGGGAATCGTTGGTCGCACCGACACAGGTCGCAATCGACAGCCATCCTGCTGGAGGTCTCCCGTCTTTGCCGTGCCATGGCCCTGACTCCCTCGACGATGCTGCCCCTCGGGAGCGGCTTGCCGGCCTTCACATTGCCGGCCGTCAGCGGTCACAGCGGCCTCTACAGCCAGAGCGATCTGGATCAGCGCCCCGTGCTGCTGATGGTGCTCTGCGCCCACTGCCCCTTCGTGAAGCATGTGGAAGCGGAACTGAGCCGGATCGAACGGGACTACAGCCAACGGATTCAGATGGTGGGCTTCAGCAGCAACAGCCTGATCACCCATCCCCAGGACGGCCCAGCCCAGCTGGCGGAACAAGCCCAACGCCAGGGCTGGCAGTTTCCCTATCTGCTGGATGAGCAGCACAGCCTGGCTAAGGCCCTGCGGGCGGCCTGCACGCCGGAGTTCTATCTCTTCCAGCCTGAGGCGACCGGATCCCAGACCCTGCGCTATCGCGGCCAACTGGATGGCAGTCGCCCTGGCAATGACCAGCCCCTGAACGGTGCCGACCTACGCGCTGCGCTGGAGGCCGTGCTGACGGGTGCTGCGGTGAACCCGGAGCAGGTCGCCTCCGTGGGCTGCAACGTGAAGTGGAACCCCGGACAGGAACCCGACTGGTTTGGCTGAGACCCGTAAGATTTGCTTTATGCAGGTGCCTCCCTTCAGTCTCAGTCAGCAGATCAGTGATCTCGGCGCGGACCTCGACGCTGCAGTGCTGGACGTTCTGCGCAGTGGGCAATACATCGGAGGCCCCCAGATCCAGCAATTCGAACAGGCGTTCGCCAGCAGCGTCGGCAGTCGCCACGCCGTGGGTTGCAACAGCGGTACGGATGCGCTGATCCTGGCGCTGCGGGGCTTGGACATCGGTGCCGGTGATGAAGTCATCACCTGTTCGTTCAGTTTTTTCGCGACCGCAGAAGCGATCAGCGCCGTAGGCGCCACGCCGGTGTTCATCGATGTCGACCCCGCCACCTACCTGATCGACCTGGATCAGATCGAAGCCGCGATCACACCGGCCACCAAGGCCCTGATGCCGGTGCATCTGTTCGGCAGACCGGTGAACATGACGCGGCTGATGGCCATCGCCACAGCCCACAAGCTGAAGGTGGTGGAGGACTGCGCCCAAGCCACGGGGGCCCGCTGGAACGATCAACCGGTCGGCAGCTTCGGCGACGCCGGCTGCTTCAGCTTCTTCCCGACCAAGAATCTCGGTGGCGCCGGCGATGGCGGGGCGATCACCACCAACGACGATGGCCTGGCCCAGGCGATGCGTGAGCTGGCGGTGCATGGCATGCCCGAGCGCTATCTGCACACGTCCCTTGGGTACAACAGCCGGCTCGATGCCATCCAGGCAGCGGTGCTGAACGTGAAATTGCCGCGGTTGAACGGCTGGATCGAGCGGCGCCAGGCGATTGCCCAGCGCTACCGGGACCAGCTCGGCCACCTGAACGGCATCCAATTGCCGAGCGACGAAGCCGGTCACAGCTGGAACCAGTTCGTGGTGCAGGTGGGCCAGTGCC
>JBMZMY010000089.1:232-3547 GCA_049619435.1 Synechococcus sp. | reverse complement strand
CCGTGACCTCCATCGACCCCCGCGTCACCGCCAACACCCAAGGGCTGCTGGTGAAGGCGCTGTTCCCCAATGCCGATGGCACCCTCCGTGATGGGCAGAGGCTGCGCACCCGTGTTCTGATCAAGGAGCAGCAGGAGCTTTCGGTTCCCTTCGCGGCCCTCACCCAGACCTCTGGTCAGAGTTTTGTCTTCCGCCTCGGCAGCTTCGAGGAGCTCCGGGCCAACCCCGGCAAGGCTGATCTCGAGACGTTGGAGAAGGCGATGCAGGCGGGCAAGCTGCCCTCCACGGCGCTGTTTGCTCTGCAGACCCCGGTCAGCGTCGGGGAGCTGGAGAGCAGTCGCTATCCGATCACCAAGGGTCTCGCGTTGAACCAGCGGGTGGCCACCACCAACCTGTTGAACCTGAAGCACGGAATGCCGGTTCAGCTGCAGGATTCCGCCGCTGCGAACTGAGGTTGAACGATGTCTGCATCCAACAACTTCATCACCAGACCGGTCCTCTCAACGGTCTGCAGCCTGCTGATCGTGATCGTCGGTCTGATCTCGATCCCGATCCTGCCGATTGAGAACCTCCCGGATATTGCCCCACCCACCGTGAAGGTGCAGGCCACCTACGTGGGCGCCGATGCCGTGGCTGTCGAACAGGGTGTGACCTCCGTGCTCGAGCAGCAGATCAACGGGGTCGAGAACATGGACTTCATCACCTCCAACAGCTCAGCCGATGGTGTGAGTTCGATTTCCGTGTCCTTTGACAGCGGCACCGACGGCAACATCAATCAGGTGAATGTGCAGAACCGGGTCTCCCTTGCGGAACCGCAACTGCCGGAAGAGGTGCGCAAGTCCGGTGTGACGGTCAACAAGGCCTCCAATTCGATCCTGCTCATTTACAACTTCGTCAACGAAGATCCCTCCACGACCGAGTACTCGGTGGAGACGATCAGTGGATATCTCGACAAGAACCTCACCGACAACATCAAACGGGTCAAGGGCGTCGGTGATGTCACCTATTTCGGTAACCGCAAAATTGCCTTCCGGCTGTGGCTCGACCCGGAGAAACTGGCCGCCAACAACCTCTCGGCCACTGATGTGGTCAACCAGCTGCGCAGTCAGAACCGTCTCGTCCCCGCCGGCAAAATCGGCGGCGCTCCATCACCCGATGGTCAGGAGTACACCTTCACCGTCCAACTGCAGGGACGTCTGACCACGGTCGCTGAGTTCGAGGCCATGGCCCTGCGCAGTACCGAGAACGGTGGTCTGGTGCGCCTCAAGGATGTGGGTCGGGTGGAACTCGGCGGTGAGACCTACGGCATCGACGCCATGGATCTCAACGGCACCCCCTCGGTGGGTATCGCGATTTATCAGCTATCGGGCAGCAACGCCATTGATGTCTCCAACGGCGTCAAGGATGTGCTGGCTGAGTTCGAGCAGACCCTGCCCGTGGGTCTCGGCATTCAGAAGATCTACGACACCACCGATTTCATCAACCAGTCGATCAAGGGCGTCACCAACTCTCTGCGCGATGCGGTGATTCTTGTGGTGCTGATCCTGTTCCTGTTTCTGCAGAACTGGAAAGCCACCCTCGTGCCGGCGATCGCGATTCCCGTGGCCCTGATCGGCACCTTCGCGCTGGTGCTGGCCTTCGGCTTTTCGCTCAATCAGCTCACCCTGTTCGGACTGGTGCTGGCGACCGGCCTGGTGGTGGATGACGCCATCACGGTGGTGGAGGACACCTCGGCCAAGAAGGCTGAGGGCATGACATCGGTGCAGGCGGCCATGGAGACCATGGATGAGCTGTTCGGAGCCGTGATCGCCACCTCGCTGGTGAAGATGGCGGTGTTTCTCCCGGTGCTGTTCTTCCCTGGAGCCACCGGAACGATCTACAAGCAGTTCGCCGCCACGATCCTGTTCTCGATCGGCATCTCCACCTTCAATGCGCTGACCTTTTCGCCGATGTTGTCGGCCCTGCTGCTCTCCCGGGAGACCAACGAGCTCAGCCGCCATCAGTACGCCACCGCCGGTGTCGTCCTCGGCTTTATCTATGGCCTGCTCAGTGCTGGCAACGGGGCGGCTGCAGCACTGATACCGATGGCGGCAGGCGCCGTCATCGGCTTCATCGCCGGAACCATCACCGGCCTGCCGCTGCGCCTCCCCTTCACAGCCGGTGGGGCTGCCGTGGGTGTGATCACCACGGGCGCGATCCTGACCAACCCGATCCCGGTGGTGTTGTTCACGGCCATCGGTCTGGGGGTCGGGTTCTTCATTCCGGTGATCTTCAGCAACTTCAACCGGCTCTACGCCGGATTTGAGACGCGTTACGCCGCGATCCTCGATGCGGTGATGAAGGCACGCCCGTTGGTGATGGGTGCCCTGGCGCTCGGAATCCTGCTCACGGGCTTCGCCTTCACCCGGATTCCCGGTGGTTTTGTCCCCATCGAAGACCAGGGCTACGCCATCGGTTTCGTGCAGGCCCCCGATGGGGTATCCAACGACAAGACCCTGGCGATCAACCGGCAGGTGGCCGAGGTGTTGCGCTCGGAAGAGGACATCGCCGCAGCGGCTCTGTTCAGCGGCGCTGGTTTCGACGGCAATGCTCCAAACAAGGGCCTGTTTTTCATCGGCATGAAGCACTGGGATGAGCGGCCCGGTGCGGATCACTCCGTGGGGGCCATCGTCAAACGCCTCAACCGCTCGATCGCGACCACCATCGATGGCGGCCGCATCTTTGTGGTCGAGCCCCCGTCAATCCCGGGCTATGGCACCGGCGGTGGCTTCGAATTCCAATTGCTGGACAAGAGCAATGGGGTGTATTCGCTCGAGGAGTTTTTCGGCAGCGCCCAGCAGATCATCCAGGCCGGCAACAGCAATCCTGTGCTGAATGGCGTCCGAACCCAGTTCTCTCCCCAAGCTCCGCAGTACAAGATCGACGTTGATCGGGAGCAGATGGCCTCGCTGAATGTCGATTTCGGCTCGGCGATGTCGGTCTTCTCGGTCAATTTCGGTGGTGCCTACGTCAACGACACCTTCCAGGAGGGAAAGGTGCGCCGGGTCTATGTCCAGGCTGATGACGTCAGCCGCGCGACCCCGCAGCGCCTGTCGTCGATTTACGTGACGAACCAGCAAGGTGAACAGATTCCCCTGTCTGCCTTTTTCACCGTCAGTCGGACCGTCGGCCCCAGCGTGATTCCGCACTTCAATCTGTACCGCGCGATCAAGGTCGAGGGGACGCCGAATGAAGGCAACAGTTCCGGTCAGGCCATTGGTGCGATGCGGCAGATCTTCCAGCAGGGATCGTTCCAGGGCCTCGGCTTCGACTGGA
>JBMZMY010000089.1:0-222 GCA_049619435.1 Synechococcus sp. | reverse complement strand
CTCTCGCCGTGGTGATCTTTGCCCTCGGCATCCTGGCGGTGTTCCTGGTGCTGTCCGCGCAGTACGAGAGCTATACCGACCCGATCATCATTCTTCTGACGGTTCCGACCGCCCTGCTGGGGGCCCTGGTGTTCCTTGGTGGAGCCGGCCAGGTGCTGAACATCTACGCCCAGGTGGGCCTGGTGATGCTGATCGGCCTGGCCGGCGGTAACGCGATCCTGA
>JBMZMY010000088.1:0-3547 GCA_049619435.1 Synechococcus sp. | reverse complement strand
GTTCCGCGAGCTGGCCCAGCGTCGAGCGTCCCGGGCTGTGAGATGAATCACAGCTCATGCTGATCGGGATCACCGCTGCGGAGGACTGAACCGATGAGGGTGTGGTCATGAGCACAGCCCCACGATGTTGATTCATCCCTTCACGATCCTGGCCATCATCAGCGGCACGGTTTTACCGCTCGGCGTGATCGGCATCTATTCCGTTCTGGACGCCCACATTCCCTTCCAGGGCGCCACCGTCACCCCTGAGCTGCTCACCATCAAGCAGCCCTAGGCCCGTTTGACGCCCATACCAGGCAGGGCTTGGCGTCACCCGAAGCAAGAACGGCATCTGGGTGATGGATGGTTTTCCACCACTGACCCAAACCGCATGCTCCTCGCTCCAAGGCCGTTGGCCGGGAACGATCAAACGAGACTTGGAGGCATGATCGGGCAAGTAGGCCGCCAACAGACCTTTCTGTTCAACGAAGCGACGCAGATCAGAGAACAACACCCCGTCGTTGGTTTCGATCAACTCCAGTCGTCCGTCGGGCCGCAGGCCATAAATGATCCGGACATCAGCCAGCTTCATCTCCCCGTAGACCCCCACATAGGTGGAGGGTGGGGGCTGGGTGGTGTTGCTGAACGCATGCAACCCTCCGATGAACACCCTCAATCGCTGGGACAACGCCTGCGTGAGAGCGCCATAGCCGAATTCAAGGGTTCCGTCCTTGGTGATGCCAACCCAAGCCCGTCCAGCCGCCGCTGCCTTGTTATCGGCTGCCCAGAGCCCATTCCCCATGAGCAGATCGCCATGGAGGCGCATCCCCAAGGATCCGTGGCCAACGCCGCGAGCAAAGGTCGGCCCCGAGGTGAACAGCAGGGCGTCGTGGTCGGCGTTGGCCTCCAGTTCGCGGTTCCAGCCGCCGTAGAAATCGACGGTCACCCAGCGCGGATCGATCACAGCGCTGCTGTACCCGATCGGAAGCCGCTGACCATCGGGGCGTTCCACCATCAGCTCCTGGTCCAGCTGCAGCCGCATCAGTTGCCCACGGGGCGGTGGAGGCGGTTCCGGTTGCAGAAGCAGCGATGGCAAAGGCCCAGGCATCACCGAACGAGCCACAGGCTGCTGATGCAGCCACCACGCCGCCGTTGCCCCGATCAGGCCAGAGGCAGCGCCCAAAGCAATCAGCGGAAAGCGGCGCACACGGATCAGGTCGGCACCCGCAGTGTGTGGAGTGAACAGAGGGCACGCAAGATCAGATCCATGGGTCAGGATCGTTGAATTCGATGCCCAAGGGAGTCGCTGCGCTGTGACGGTTGAGCTGACCCCATTCCCCCCTCTGACGCGTGGAGCACTGACAACGCTTCAGGTGAACCTGGGCTACCGCTGCAATCAGAGTTGTGCCCACTGCCATGTCAACGCAGGGCCGACCCGGACCGAGATGCTCGCGGATGAGCTGATCGATCTGATCCCTGAGGTGCTCCAGCACCAGGGCATCCAGTGCCTCGACCTAACCGGCGGTGCTCCTGAGTTGCACCCCAGCTTCCGCCGCTTGGTCGAACAAGCCCGCGCGCTGGGGGTTCAGGTGATCGACCGCTGCAACCTCACGATCCTCAACGAACCGGGTCAGGACGATCTGGCCGCATTTCTGGCCCACCAGGGGGTCCGTGTGGTGGCCTCGCTGCCCTGCTACAGCAAAGACAATGTCGACCAGCAGCGGGGGGATGGCGTGTTTGAACGCAGCCTGGACGGCTTGCGTCAACTCAATGCCCTTGGCTATGGACGCGGCCATGCCCACCGCTGTCTCGACCTCGTCTACAACCCGTTAGGTCCATCGCTGCCACCACCCCAGGCGGCGTTGGAGGCCGACTACAAACGTGAACTGGCTGCGCTCGGGGTGGAGTTTGACAACCTGCTCACCCTGGCGAACATGCCGATCCAACGGTTCGCACGCCAACTGGAGCGAACCGGAGAGCTGACGACCTACCAACAACGGCTGCAGAACGCCCACAACCCCGCCAATCTGGCGGCGGTGATGTGCCGAAGCCTGATCAGTGTGGATTGGACGGGGCAGTGTTTTGACTGTGACTTCAACCAGCAGCTGCGATTGACCTCGCCAGGACCGATTCAGCACCTGCGCGATTTGCTCAAGACAGACCTGACGATCGCCGGTCGCCCCATTCGCACCGACCAGCATTGTTTCGGCTGCACGGCGGGGGCGGGCTCCAGCTGTGGGGGAGCTCTTCAGTCCTGATCACGGACCATTGACACCATGGTGCAGAGTTCCCATCAGATTTGGCTCTGAGTTGAACCGATTTCTTGCACTGCTGAGTGCCACATCGGCAGGCCTGGTCCTGTCCTGCGGGTCCGTCGCCGCCAACGACCATGGTGACCAGCCCAAACAAGCGATGTTCAAAACCAGAGCTGAAGCGGAGTCCGCAGCCCCTGGGTTCGGGTGCAGAGGAGCACACCCGATGGGAGCGATGTGGATGGTGTGTGACCACCACACCACCGAGCATGCCCCTCACTGAGCCATGACCATGACTGAAGGTGGACATTGCGGCAGCAAGCCGAAACCGATCGCCATCGGCGTGGCACCGCTTGGGACCATCTCGATTGGCATTGTTCCGATGGGGGTGTTCTGCATCGGCATCGTGCCCATGGGTGTGGTGTCGATCGGGGTGGTGGCCATGGGCTTGATCAACGTGGCTGTGGTGGGGATGGGGCTGATCGCCGTTGGCGTCAACACCATGGGAGTCGTCACCGCCGGGCCCATGAGCATGGGGCTGATCCAGCTGCGCTCCACCACCAACCCGCGTTACCTGGCCTATCCCTCAAAGGAGGAGGCCGAGGAGAAGGCCAAGGCTCTGGGATGCAGCGGTGCCCATCGCATGGGGGATGCCTACTGGATGCCCTGCAACGAGCATCCGCAATAGAACCGATCGATCCTCAGTTAGTCCTGACAATCCGGGCACAGGGCCCTGACATTGAGGCTGGATTCAATCAACTTGAAACCAAAACCAAGGGCGGCTTTCTCCCCGGCCGCCAGCACGGGTTGGCTCTCAAACTCCTCCGTGCGGCCGCAGCGAATGCAGACGACATGGTGATGGTCGCGATGATCTGCCACGGCCAGCTCAAACCGACGGCCCCCTTCGGTGAGTTCCAGCTCCTGAAGAAAGCCCATGTCCGCGAGGAGGCGCAGGGTGCGATACACCGTGGCGAGGGACACCTTGAGGTCGAGTTCAGCAAGTTGTTGATGCACCTCTTCGGCACTGAGGTGACAACCGGAGCCCCGCCGTTCGAACAACTCCAGCACACGTTTGCGCTGGGGAGTCAGACGCCGACCATCTTGGTGCAGCCCTTGCTGCAGGGACTCATCCTCGTGAACAGACCCTGCGGTGATCGACACCAGGATTCAGCCAGCTGTTCTCAACAGTAACCACTAATGAGAGCAGAAGCAGCGGTGATACCGTCCGCGACACGGACGCCACGACGCAGATGGAAACCCACGTGCTGACCTTCACGATCAGCAAACCCTTTGCTGAATGGGCCAAGACCTACGAC
>JBMZMY010000087.1:0-3605 GCA_049619435.1 Synechococcus sp. | reverse complement strand
AGGTTCCCTCCGGTATGGCCCGGGCACTCAACCAGCACGCCGAAGGCGGCGAAGGCTGAGTTCGCTCTGCCACCACGATTGTTCACTGATCTGTTGCTGATTTTCAACCATGTCTGCAAAAACCGACGAAATCCTCGAATCGCTGAAGTCCCTTTCCCTGCTTGAAGCTTCCGAGCTGGTCAAGCAGATCGAAGAGGCCTTCGGTGTGTCTGCTGCCGCTTCTGCCGGCGTCGTGATGGCGGCTCCTGGCGCTGCTGCCGGCGGTGGCGATGCTGCTGAAGAGAAGACCGAATTCGACGTGATCCTGGAAGGCTTCGACGCCTCCGCCAAGATCAAGGTTCTCAAGGCTGTCCGCGAAGCCACCGGTCTGGGTCTGGGCGACGCCAAGGCTCTGGTCGAGGCTGCTCCCAAGGCCGTCAAGGAAGGTGCATCCAAGGATGACGCTGAAGCCCTCAAGAAGGCCATCGAAGAAGCAGGCGGCAAGGTCACCATCAAGTGATCGCTGGTCGGCCCCGGCCGACAGCTTGTTGATTCCCCTATGCCGGCCCCTCCGGGGCCGGTTTTTTTGTGCTCAAGGTGGCCATAAAAAAAGCCCCGCCGAAGGCAGGACTCATTCAAGTGAAACGCTTTCGGGAGTCTGTCCTTGTTTCGACCCCGAAGAGGCGCTAAGCACTCCTCACACGTCAGCAAATTAAGACAAAACGTTGCAGGGGCAAGGGGGTGCCCACCGCTCTGCCGACTGGCACAGTGCCAGTGGTCTTGGTCAGGGCCGATAGGGAATCACTTCGAGGCGGATCGGGCCGCTGCTGCCGCCTGGGCTGAAGGGTTGCCGGGGTGGTTTGGGGACACCGAGTCGTGCGAAGCCTGCGGATCGGCTCGACGCCCCGGCCTGGGCCAGCAGCTGATTCACCGGCATGGCATGGGCGAAGTACAGGTGGTTCAGCGTGCGGCCCTTGTAGACCCGTCGTTCCAGTTGCCAGCCTGGGTCGAGCTGAATCAACACAAAGCCGTTGCGGTCCCGGGCCGGAATCTCGGCCTGACCCAGCTGCAAGGGCGCCGCCTGTTGTGGATCCATCGCCTCCAGCCGCAGGGTCCGGCCGCTGGACACCAGGCGAAGGCGAAAGCGGTTGGCCAGGTCCTGGCCACCGCTGCGCAGGGAAAAGCCGTTGCTGTCGAGATAGCGGCTGCAGATGCCGGCGAAGTTGAAGCTGTTCAGGGTGGGATCGATCAAGCCATCAGGCCGCGGGGTCCAGCAGCGCGGGCGTTGTTTGATCTGCTCCAGCACCAGAAGCTTCCAGTTGTCACGCCCCACCGGTCGTCCCAGTACGGCAAAGCGCTCCTGGGACAGGGGTTTGCTGTCAAACAGGCTGCGGGCCCACACCGCCCCTGTGGGCACTGTTGCGTTCCACACCAATCCTATGCCCAGCACGGCCAGGGCCCGGAGGTAGGTTCGCGGCATGGACGGGACGGTGAGAGCCCGTGTTCTACCCAATCGTTGCCGGGGGGATCAATGGCTGAGAGACGGGGACGTGTGGTGGCTGCGGCGACCGATGGTGCCTGCAGTGGCAATCCAGGTCCGGGCGGCTGGGCGGCGTTGCTTCGCTTTGAGGACGGCAGTGTGGAGGAATTCGGTGGTCATGACGGAGCGACCACCAACAACCGGATGGAGCTCAAAGCTGCGCTCGAGCTGTTGCAGCGCTTGAAAGATCTGCCGCGCCATCCCGATCTCACCCTGCGCACGGACAGCAAATATCTGATCGATGGCCTCGGCTCCTGGATGAAGGGGTGGAAGCGCAAGGGCTGGAAGACCGCCGCTGGTAAGCCTGTGTTGAATCAGGACCTCTGGCAGGCGCTGGATCAGGCCCGCTTGACGGATGTGCCGCTCACCTATGTGAAAGGCCATAGCGGGGACCCAGACAACGACCGGGTCGACCAGATTGCCGTGGCTTACTCCCGGGGCCTACACCCCAACTTGCGCCAGCTCGGCGATGGAGCGGAGCCGGTTGCGGGCTCTGCCGCCAAGGCCAAGCCACAGGTCAAGCAGCACCCTGAGACCGAGGATGCGGCCCCCGCCTCCCTGGCGGGACTGCTGAGCCGCCTGGAGCTGGCGGATCGTTTGGCCAGCGGCGGCTACAGCCTGTCCTTGATTGAGCTGGCCCAATTGGTGGAACAGCCCCTGCGGCAGTTGGAGTCTCGCTCGGAGCCCTGGCGCTGGCGCGATTGGCTGGTGACGCCCGCCGGCAGCGACCGCTGGAGGTTGCACCGCTCCGAGGCAGGATCAGAACAGACCTGAGGCACAGCATGGCGTCGACCAACCCGGCTGGACCGCTCAGCAGCGGTGCCTTCTATCAGCGCTGGCTCGGACCTGTGCTCGCTCGAGATGATGGTCTGGATGCAGAGCAGCTGTCGCGCACGGCCTTGACGGCCCTGGGGCAGGCCAGCCTGCGGCGCCGTTGGCCTGGGGTGTCCACGGTGCTCGAGGGTGTGGCGGCGGATCTGCAGCGCCGTGATTTGCGCCTGGAGCAGGTGTTGTTTGGCTGTCGCTTCTCCAATCCGGTGGGGTTGGCGGCAGGATTTGATAAGAACGGGGTGGCTGCGGGCATCTGGGATCGCTTCGGCTTCGGCTTTGCCGAGGTGGGCACGGTCACCTGGCATGGTCAGCCCGGTAACCCGCGTCCGCGCTTGTTCCGCCTCGCGGAGGAGCAGGCGGCCTTGAACCGGATGGGCTTCAACAACGATGGCGCTCAGGCGATGCTCGCCACGCTGGAACGTCAGCGGCTGGAGGCGCCGGGCCAGCGTCCGGCTGTCCTGGGCATCAATGTGGGCAAGTCCAAGATCACGTCGCTGGAGCAGGCCCCGGACGATTACGCCTCTTCGTTGGAACTGTTGGCGCCGTTGGCGGACTACGCGGTGATCAATGTCAGTTCACCGAACACGCCAGGGCTTCGTGATCTGCAGGATTCCGTGCAATTGCGTCGACTGGTGGAACGCTTGCGGCGCCTGCCGGCCTGCCCGCCCTTGCTGGTGAAAATTGCACCGGATCTCGATGATGAGGCGATCAATGGCATTGCCCGCTTGGCCTTTGAGGAAGGGCTCGCTGGGGTGATTGCCGTGAACACCAGCCTTAATCGCCTTGGCCTGGAGCAGCGCCGTTTACCGCAGACCGGACGCACCCTGGCTGAAGAAGCCGGTGGGCTCAGTGGTGCCCCCCTGCGTCACCGCGCTCTGGAGGTGATTCGCCGGCTGCGGGCTGGCGCCGGCCCAGCCTTGCCCCTGGTCGGGGTTGGCGGCATCGACTCGCCTGAAGTGGCCTGGGAACGGATCGCCGCCGGGGCGTCGTTGGTGCAGCTGTACACCGGTTGGATTTTCCAGGGGCCGGATCTGGTGCCGCGTATCCTCGAAGGCTTGCAACAGCAACTCGATCACCACGGCCTGCGCTCCATTTCAGAAGCGGTGGGGAGTGGGTTGCCGTGGGTTTATGAGGCTTGAAAAATATTGTCCAAGTGGGTCGTTAAATAATAATTTCGCTTAGGCCGCATTCGTCTGCATAGCGATTCCAGTCATCGGCCAGTGTTGAGTCGTCTTGAAAATCTAGTTGAGATGTG
>JBMZMY010000086.1:0-4141 GCA_049619435.1 Synechococcus sp. | reverse complement strand
CAGAGATATCCGAGAGCCCCGCCCCTGTGGTGGGGCTGTGCACCCAAATCATGGAGAAGGGAGCTCGAGCCGTTCAGCGGGCCTCAGGCTCTGACCCGGTATGACGGCGAATGAAGTCCCAGGCCTCCTCCGCAGTGTCCGAAAAATGAATCAAATCGAGATCGTCATCTGAAATCAAGCCCGTCTCGGCGAGATAGTCAAAGTCCACGAGTCTTCTCCAGAACTCTGTTCCAAAGAGAACGATGGGCATGCTGCCTTTGGTGCCGACTTGCCGCAACGTCAGCACTTCAAACAGTTCATCAAGCGTGCCAAAACCGCCTGGGAAGAGGATGGCTCCGATCGAGCGCATGACAAAGTGAAATTTACGCAGTGAGAAATAGTTAAACTTGAAGCAAAGGTCAGGGGTGATGTAGGGATTGGGATGTTGCTCAAAGGGCAGCGTGATGTTGAGCCCAATGGAGCGACAGCCTGCGTCGTAAGCGCCACGATTCGCGGCTTCCATGATTCCCGGGCCACCGCCGGTCACGATCACATGGGACGAGCAATGCTGACGTTGGTCCCTGTTGCACTGGCCGTGCTGGGATGCCAGATAAGCGAAGTCCCGAGCTGCATCATAAAAACGGGACAACTCCACCAAATGGCGAGCATGCATCACCGCACGTTTCAAATGTGCGGAGTCGGGCTGTTCACTCAGGTGTTGCTCTGCTTGCTTGAGCGTCTCAAAAGCCACGGCTCTCTCGACGATCCTGGCACCACCAAAAACGATGATGGTGGATTCAATCCCAGCCGTTTCCAGATGCAGATCCGGCTTGGTGATTTCAAGCAGCATGCGCACACCACGCATGTCATTGCTGTTCAGCAAGTCTTGATCTTCATGGGCAATTCGGTAGGTGGGTGACTTCAGAATGGCATCCAGATTGGCTTGCTCATGAGTTGAAGTGTCAGGGGATTGGGTCATGTGGTCAACGGTCAGTTGTGTTGTCGTTGTCGACTTGCGTCAGAGGATGTTGGCGGCCAGTTCAGCCAGTTCACTGCGTTCTCCCTTGGTGAGGGTCATGTGTCCCACCAGGGGCTGACCTTTGAGTTTGTCCACCAGCCAGGTGAGCCCGTTGCTTTCGGCATCCACGTAGGGGTTGTCGATTTGATACGGATCACCGGTGAACACAACTTTGGTTCCCTCGCCCACCCGGGTGACGATGGTCTTCACTTCCAGAGGCGTCAGGTTTTGCGCCTCATCCACCACCAGAAACTGATTGGGGATGGATCGCCCACGAATGGTGTTGATCGCTTCCACCTCCAACAAGCCCATGCCTTGGAGGTCAGCCCAGGCATTGCGTGGTTCGCGTTGCCGCTGTTTCTTCGTCGGCTGAGCCTCATCACCAGGGGATGACCCCGTGATGAAGTCGATGTTGTCGATGATCGGCTTCATCCAAGGTCCAAGTTTCTCTTCAAGCGTGCCGGGCAGGTAGCCAATGTCTTTGCCGAGGGAGATCGGTGGACGCGTCACCAGAAGCCGGGCGTATTGATGGGTATCGGCCACCTGGTGCAAACCGGCGGCCAGGGCCAGCAGCGTTTTACCCGTGCCTGCCTTGCCCACCAGGGTCACCAGGGCAATGGATGGATCGAGCAGCAAATCCAGCGCAAAGTTTTGCTCTCGATTTCTCGCCTTGATCCGACCGAGATGAGCACGGTTCAGCCACTGCAGCGGTTTGAGGATGCTGCTGTTGCCTTGATGCCGGGCCAGCAGGGCATGGCTGTCGTTGTGCTGATCCACCAGCACAACACCTTCATTGGCCTGGAGATGTTGCGCCTCGGGGTTTCTGACAGCGTCGAGAGGGATCTGATCCTCGTCATGCAGGGTCTGAATCGTCTCCGCATCGGTGCTGAGTTCACGGAAACCTGTGTAGAGATCGTCAATCGAGACGTTGTCGTTGACGTAGTCCTCGGCCTGCAGCCCCACTGCATCGGCCTTGATTCTCAGATTGATGTCTTTGCTGATCAGCACAACCTCAGGCGCCTCTTTCAGCCCACTGCATCGCATCTGCTCAAGAGCAACAGCGAGGATGTTGTTGTCACCGCCGCCCCCCTGCAACTCGGCCGGTAACTCCTGCAGGGCTTGGGCCTGACAGAAGATCACCTGCAGCATGCCCTGAGTCGTGCCCTCAATGGGAACGCCATCGGCAAGACTTCCGCGGGCTCGATAGGAATCCAGGAGTCTCGAAATTCGCCTGGCGTTCCTGCCTTTTTCGGAATGATCTTTCTTGAAACGATCGATTTCCTCGACCACCTGCATGGGGATCACCACCCTCAGGTCTCCAAAGCGGTGTGGCGCTTCAGGGTCATGGAGAAGCACGTTCGTATCGAGAACAACAATTTTGTCTTTCATTGAATTTCACCGTTGAAGTCAATAGGTGACTAGAGGCCCATCGGCGCAGTTTCCAGCAACACTGAAACCAGATATTTGGCTGCGCTCCAGCAAAGAACAAGCTTGACACTTATTGTTTCTCCCAAGACAAGGAATCAAGCCGTTCAGGGGTATCAACAACACCAAGCAGGCCGGCCAAGAGTTGCAGAATGACGCCAAGGCAATGCATTCCATCGCCTCGGCATTGTCAACTCGGCCGTTGAAGAATCATGGGTCACAGACCTTGCAGCCCGGCGCAGTGGGGGACTTATCACATCGCTCCTCCCAGTACAGATCGTGCTGAGACTTCATCGCAAGCCTGACTTCATCAGCCTGCTCTGGCTGAGTCTTATCCAATGCCTGGAACGGGATGCACAGATCAAAAAAGCCTGAACAGATGACGACCATCTCTCTCTCCGTACCGCTGACTTAGCTCTACTCCTTTCATCTTCAGAATCAATAGGTACTTCATGCATTTCTCACCAGAGAGGAAGGAGCAGCTCACAGGTTTCAGCAGGGGTCGAGCCTGGAAACTGACGGACCAGGTGGTGATGGTTTGGAGTGCAACGTTGGAGTGCCATCCGTCACGGAGCAATTCCGTTCCCGATCCATGCACTGAGGTGAGCAATGGTTCCTCTGCAATCAGCTGCCTGACTCAGTGGGTGGTGAAGCCATCAGCAAACCCATGTTGAACAGACTCACCTTCAGCCAACGCTCCTGCTTCGGCCGCCCGTACGTGATCCTCAACGCGCTGCTGTTGGTGCTGTCCATCGGCGTGGAGGCTCCCGCATCAGCCGGACCGATCAGCCGCGACGATCCGGAAACCGCTGATCAGGGCCGCAAACGAATCTCTGCAGCCAGCGGGCGCGCGGTGGTGGTCACCGCCAATCCACTGGCCAGCGACGCAGCGCTGGCTGCACTCCAAACCGGCGGCACTGCCATCGATGCCCTGGTCACGGCCCAGGCAGTGCTGGCCGTGGTGGAACCCCAGAGCTCCGGCCTTGGGGGCGGCGGCTTCCTGCTCTATTGGGATGCAAGCGCCCAAACCCTGGAGGTGCTCGATGGCCGGGAAGTGGCCCCGCAAAGCAGCCGGTCCACCGATCTGCTCAGCCCGTCGGGCGCACCGTTGCCTTGGCGCGAGGCCACCAGCAGCCCATGGGCAATCGGGATCCCCGGCACGGTGGCTCTGCTCTGGGACGCCCACCAACGGTATGGCCATTTGCCCTGGGACCAGACCCTGACGCCGGCGATCCGCCTGGCCAGCGATGGATTCCAGCCCAGCCCCCGCTTGCTGCGCTCCCTGCGCCTGGCCCAGCGCTTTGGCGTGTCCCATAGCCCCGCTTTTCAAAGGCTCTATCTCCCCGGTGGTCAGCCGCCGCCAGCGGATCAACCCTTCCGCAACCTGGCCCTGGCCCGCACCCTCAGCACCCTGGCCCGTGAGGGCGGGCCGGCGTTTTATCGAGGGGCACTGGCGCAGCAGATCCTGGGCGGCGTGAATGCCCTGAAGAGCAGCACGCCAGGCTTCCAGGGCTGGAGCGCGTCTGATCTCAACGGCTACACGGTGGTGCGCCGAAATCCCCTCTGCAGCCAGCAACTGCAGCACCGCATCTGCACGATGCCTCCACCGAGCAGCGGTGGGCTGGGTCTGCTGCAGACCCTGGCCCTGCTGAACCAGAGCACGGCCTTCGTGGGCTCCAACCCGAGAAATCCAAGGCTGTGGCGGCATCTGGCCCGTGC
>JBMZMY010000085.1:0-4350 GCA_049619435.1 Synechococcus sp. | reverse complement strand
CCACATTGCGCACCCGTGCCACCAGTTCATCGGGGTCAAACGGTTTGGGAATGTAGTCGTCCACCCCAGCCATGTAGCCCTGCGTGCGATCGGCCGTCATGCCCTTGGCCGTGAGAAAGATCACCGGGGTGCCGCCGAGGCGTTCATCACCCCGCAATTTCTTGAGCAGGCCGTAGCCATCAAGCCGCGGCATCATCACGTCGCTGATCACCACATCCGGCAGCATCTGTTGCGCCTTGGCGAAGCCTTCCTCACCATCCACCGCTGTGGTCACATCAAAGCCCTCGTCCTCGAGGTAGGCCTGCACCGCCGTGCGTAGCCCCGGCTCGTCGTCCACCAGCAGCAGCCGTGGTGCCGCTGCAGGAACCTCCTGCTCATCGGTGCTGGGAATCGGCGCGTCGCTCATGGCTGCCATCGCTCTGAGGGCAATGTATGGATGCTGCGCTCAGGGGGCTAGTGCGGGTAACTGCTCCTGACGTTCGGGTATCAGGGTCGAATAGCCCAGATCCAGGGCCTTCTGGCGCAGGGTGGACGGGTCGCTGCCCGCGACGTCTGGCACGCACGCCGCCCACCAGATCAGATGGTCTTCTCGGTTGGTGGCATGGATCGGCCCGCCGGGATTGAGAGTGCGCACATAGACGGCACCGCCGGTGCGCTTCACCCGAAGGGGCTGCTTCGGAGCGCAGCGAACGGACTCGACATACACATTCAGATCAGCGGGGGTTTCCTCCCAAAGGCTGTAGCGCCGCAGATCCGGATTCATCGGGTCGCGCTGGATGGCATAAATCCCAATCGTGCGCGTGCCTGCAGCATCGGGTTCCTGCACCAGCACCTGGAGATCGGCCGGTCGGCTGTTGCGCATCTGTTCGAGCAGGTCCTTGCGATCAAGGGCCTCAGCAGAACGACCAGTCCCCAGCAGGCCGGCAAGCGCCCCACACAGACAAGCCATCGGCAATCGCAGATCCATCCGACGGCAGCAAGGGGAGGCGACCATGATCGCAACAGTGGCCGCGCGACGCTGACCAAACCGCCCCTCGCCTTTGATTTTCAGGCCACCACGCCTTGCACGCCCGAGGTGGTCCAGGCGATGGCGCCGTATTGGAGCGAGCTCTGGGGCAATCCGTCCAGCCGCCAACACCGACTGGGGCTGACGGCATCGGCAGCGGTGAAGCTGGCACGACGACAACTCGCCGAGGCTCTCGCCATTGCACCTGAGCGGTTGATCTTCACCAGCGGGGCCACAGAAGCCAACAACCTGGCCCTGCTCGGACTCGCACGCCATCAAGGCCAGGGGCACGTGATCAGTGTGTCCACCGAGCACCATGCCGTTCTCGATCCCCTGGCTCAACTGCAGCGGGAGGGATTCCGGGTCACCCTGCTCAAGCCTGATCGTGATGGACTGATCAATCCAGCGCAGGTGGAGCAGGCGATCGCGGCCGACACGATCCTGGTCAGTGTCATGGCCGCGAACAACGAAATCGGTGTGCTGCAGCCGCTCGAAGCGATCGCTGAAGTGTGCAGGCACCACGCCATCCCCTTCCACAGCGACGCTGCCCAGGCCTTCGGGCACATCCCGCTGCAACCCGATGCCCTGGGGCTGGACCTGGTGAGCTTGAGCGGCCACAAGCTCTATGGCCCCAAGGGCATCGGTGCCCTCGTCGTGCGCGAGGGCCTGCGGCTGCAACCGTTGCAATGGGGCGGTGGCCAGGAAGCAGGCCTACGGGCGGGCACGCTGCCCACGGCCCTGATCGTGGGCTTTGCCACCGCCGTGGGGCAGGCGATGGCCGACCGTGCATCACGCCAGCAAAGGCTGGGTGCCCTGCGCGATCAACTCTGGGCGGGCCTGCAACAGCAGATCCCCGGCATCCAGCTCAATGGAGCCTCCAACCCCCGCCTCGCCCACAACCTCAACGTGACCCTTCCCAACGTGAACGGGAGTCGCCTGCATCGCGCCCTGCGTTCTCAGCTCAGCTGCAGCAGTGGGTCCGCCTGCAGCAATGGCGAACCCTCCCATGTGTTGCAGGCCATCGGCCGCTCGCGTCATGAAGCCGAAGCCTCATTGCGCCTGAGCCTGGGGCGCAGCACCACGTCAGACGACATCGAAGCAGTGATTCACATCATTGCAACAGCACTTGCTGCAGCACAGCACTGAGCTGCCTACGGTCCTGGCATTCGTGGTTGTGTGCATGACGACATCCCCAGCCAGTCCGCTGTCCATCGACAGCGCCCTCAAAGACGGCTGGGCCGCCTTCAAGCGAGCACCTTGGACGTTCGTGGGCTTTGCGCTTGTGAGCGGTGTTCTCAGTCAGCTTGCCGGCTTGATCCCATTCGACCCCTTCATCATCCAAATCGTGGTGAATCTCTGGGCCACGATTGGCATGATCCGAGGGGCCTGGATCGCCCTGGAAGGGGGGCGGCCAACGTTTGACGACTTCACCCGTTGGGATTGGAGCGCCTTAGGCCGGTTGTTCGTCAATCAATTCGTCCTTGGCGTTCTCGTTTTCTTTGTTCTGCTAGCGGCCGCTGGCCTGGCCTTCACCCTGGTCGATGGCCCGAGCCTGGCTGTTGCCCTGTTCAACAACGTCTCAAGCGGCAACCTCAGCGAAACAGAACTGGAAGCGGCGATGCTCGCCACCCTGCAAACCCTCGGCAGCAATGCCGCCGCCAATCCAGTCGTCTGGTTGCTGGTGCTCTTGGCCTCCGTGTTCGGCCTTTACATCAATGTGAATCAGTCCTTTCTCGGCTTCATTGCCCTTCTGGACGGTCGTGGCCCGATCGGCACTATCCGGCATGGCATGGCCGTGGTGAACCAGCAGTGGTGGGAAGTTCTGGCTCTGATCCTCGTTCAGGTCGTGATCCTGTTGCTTGGTTTTTTGGCTTGCGTCGTGGGCCTTCTCGCCGCAGCACCGGTCTGCGTCTGCATCAATGCAGCGGCCTACCGGCAGCTGTTTGGAACGAATGATCAGGCCGGATTCTTGAGCTGACGCTGCGCCAGACGCCATTTCGCACTGCGGCTGCGGGGGTTGCGGTCCTGTTCCTCCTCGGTGGCCACCACCGGCTTCCGGGTGATCCGTCTGAGGCGTTCATCCTCCTTGAACGCGGTTTTCACCCGTCGGTCCTCGAGTGAGTGAAAACTGATGACTCCTAAGAGACCGCCAGGCTCCAGCCAATCCGGGGCCTGCTGCAACAGGCTCTCCAACACGCCCAACTCATCGTTCACAGCGATGCGCAGGGCCTGAAACGTGCGGGTCGCGGGATGAATCCGTCCGCGCCGCGCCTTGGGGGCGTAACAGCCCGCCACGGCGTAGGCCAGTGCCGCCGTTCCGCTGTAGGGCCCGTGGGCCGCCAGATCGGCCTTGATGCGACGGGCAATCCGACGCGACAACCGCTCTTCCCCGTAGGCGTAGATCAAGTCGGCCAGGTCGTTTTCCTCGAGGCGATCGATCAGATCCGCCGCGGTTTCACCCTCCCCCTCCGGATTCATGCGCATATCGAGGGGTCCATCCAAACGAAAGCTGAAACCACGCCCCGCCACATCCAGCTGAGGGCTGCTGACGCCCAGGTCGGCGAGCACCATCGCAGCCGGCTCCAACGGCTCATAGGCGGAGAAGTTGGTCGCCACGATCTCCACGCGATCACCGAACGACGCGAGGCGTTCCGCCGCCGCCGCCCGAGCCGTGGGGTCCTGATCCAGACCAATCAAACGCAGTTGTGGACAACGCTCCAGCAACAAAGCGCTATGGCCACCACCGCCGAGGGTGGCATCGATCACGAGGCCGTCAGCGCGCGGCAGGTGGTCCAACGCAGCCACCACCGCATCGGCGAGAACGGGAACGTGATCAAAGCGGGGAGCGTCGCTCAAACGAAGGTGCCGGGGGTTTTACCTAAGATCGTTCTATTGCCTTGCCCATCGGTGTCATGACGCAGCTCGAGACGCGTACGGAGCCGATGGTGGTCAACTTCGGCCCTCATCACCCCTCCATGCACGGGGTGCTGCGGCTGGTGGTGACCCTGGACGGTGAAGACGTCGTGGATTGCGAGCCGGTGATCGGCTATCTCCACCGCGGCATGGAGAAGATCGCTGAGAACCGCACGAATGTGATGTTCGTGCCCTACGTGAGCCGCATGGACTACGCGGCGGGCATGTTCTACGAGGCGATCGTGGTCAATGCCCCAGAAAAACTGGCGGATATTCCTGTTCCGAAGCGAGCCAGCTACATCCGGGTGCTGATGCTGGAACTCAACCGGATCGCCAACCACCTGCTCTGGTTGGGACCCTTCCTGGCTGACGTTGGCGCCCAGACCCCGTTCTTCTACATCTTCCGGGAGCGGGAGATGATTTACGACCTC
>JBMZMY010000084.1:0-4510 GCA_049619435.1 Synechococcus sp. | reverse complement strand
CGACCCAGTCCCTGCGGTGGTGACTCCTGTGTACCGCCTCAAGGCGGAGACGGTGCACAACCCCAACGTGGTCAAGACCCTGCTGGCCCACGACGGCCGGGCTCTGTACTTCTCCCGTTCGGCGATTCCCCATGTGCGGGATGTGGACCCAGCGGATTGGCACCAGCACACCACCTACTGGGGTCATGTCGGCATGTATGGCTTCCGTGGGGATGTGCTGGCGGCGTGGGATCAACTCCCTGCCTCTCCCCTGGAGGATCTGGAGCGTCTGGAGCAGCTGCGTCTGATCGAAGCGGGTCACACCATCGCCACCTTCGAGGTGGGCGGCACCTCTCTGTCGGTCGATACCGCTGAACAGCTGGAGCAGGCCCGTGAGATGGCTCTCTGAGTCAACTTTGCGCGATCACTAGTCGTTGCGATCACGCCAGCCGTGGCGGCGGAGGGATGACCAGCCGCCACGGGCTTGCAGCAAGCGTTCGGCGAGTTCGCGCACCGCGCCGTGGCCACCTCGGCGTTGCATGACGGCATCTGCGCCGCGGCGAACCGGTTGGCAGGCGTCAGAGGGAGCCAGCAGGAGTCCGACCACCGGACGCACCGCTAGGTCGTTGAGATCATCACCGACAAATGCGGTGTCCTCCGCCACAACACCCACCTGGTGTTGCAACTGGGTCAGCGCTTCGGGTTTGTCCTTGATGCCCACCAGGCAATGCTGGATGCCGAGTTGGCGTGCACGCACCTCGGTCGCACCACCCTGGCCGCCGCTGAGGAGGGCAATCTCCAGCCCGGCCTGTTGGAGCAGGCGGATGCCCAGTCCATCGCGGACGTCGAAGCGTTTACTGAGCCGGCCATCGGCATCAAACCAGAGGCCTCCGTCGGTTAGGACACCATCCACATCCAGCACCAGCAGCCGGATGCGCCGGAGTCGGCGTCGCAGCAGCCACCACTGCAGTCCGGTCATGCCAGGCCGGCCTGAATCAGGTCGTGGAGCCGCAGCAGGCCGAGCAGCTGCTTGTGCTGATTCACCACCGGCAGCACGGAGATTGGTTTACGGCGGTTGTGCTCCATCTGCTCCAGGGCTTTCACCACCAGCACATCTCCCTGCACGGTGATCGGATCGGCGGTCATCAGATCGGCGGCGGTGAGGCTGGTCCAGCTCTCGGCACTGTTCAGCTGCAAGGCCCGTCGCAGGTCACCGTCGGTGATCAAGCCAGCCAGGGCACCGGGTTGGTCCGGTTGCTGCACCCAGCCGCTGCCGATGCCATCGCGGGTGAGCCCACCGATGACGTCGGGGAGTGGGGTTGTTGTATCCAGGGGATGCAGTTTCTCCGCGGGAACCATCAGGTCGGCCGCCGTCAAGGTCAGCTGTTTGCCCAGGGATCCTGCGGGGTGATTCAGGGCAAAGTCGGCGGGGGAGATGCCCCGACGCTCCATCCAGACCGCCGCCAGGGCATCGCCGATCGCCATGGCAACGGCGGTGCTGGCAGTGGGAGCAAGATTCAACGGGCAGACCTCGCGGTCCACGCCGGCTTCCAGCACCACATCACTCCCCCGGGCTAAGGAGGAGTCCGACCGTCCAACGATGGCGATTCGCCCGGTGCCCCGGCGGGTCAGGTGCGGCAGCACTTCCAGCAGCTCAGCGGTTTCACCGCTGTTGGAGAGCAGCAGGCAGACGTCTTCCGGTGCAACCACCCCGAGATCGCCATGCAGCGCATCGGTGGGATTGAGGAACAGGGCCATCAGCCCGATCGAGGAGAAGGTGGCTGCGATCTTGCGCGCCACGATGCCGCTTTTGCCCACACCGGTGATCACCAGCTTGGCTTTGCGATCGGCGCAGCGTTCCAGCAGCTGCAGGGCCGCCTCCACCTGGGCGCTGCTCAAACGGTCAGCTGCCGAGGCGATGGCGTTGGCTTCCTCCTGCAGGCAGCGGGTGAGAGCAGACAAGCGTCAGATCCGGGATGATCGAGCCATTGTCCCGTACGTCCTCCGATGCCCCAGTCGGACCTGGTTGCTGCGTTGGCGGCCTTGCCCGGGGTGCCGGGTGATCTGCTGGCGGTGTTGGCGGCGGCTGCGACGGAGTCCGGCATGGTCCACTGCGCCCTTGTGGGCGGCAGTGTCCGTGATCTGCTGCTGCATCGGGCCGGGGTTGTTCCCTGGTCGGGTGTCCCCGACTTTGACGTTGTCGTTGAGGGCGATCTTCCCCGTCTGGTGGATCAGCTGCAGCAGCGCCTGGGGCCAGAGCGTCTGACTCGCTGCGCCTGGCACGACAGCTTCGGGACGGTTGCCTTGACCGTCGATGGCATCAGCCTGGATCTGGCGATGGCCCGGGAGGAGTCCTACCCGGCCCCTGCGATGAATCCGCAAGTGCGACCGGGCACCTTGGCCAGTGACCTGGTGCGCCGTGATTTCAGCATCAACGCCATGGCCCTGGATCTGATCAGCGGGGCGTTGATCGATCCCCATGGCGGGCAGGCCGCCCTGCAGGCACGCCGCCTGGCATTTCTGCACGACGGCAGTGTCAGTGATGACCCGACCCGGGTGATCCGTGCAGCCCGGTACGGCGCCCGTCTGAACCTGCATTTGGCTGAGGACAGCCGTGACCAGCTGGCCCGTGCGCTTGGTCTCTGGCCCTGGCCGCGCCCTTGTCACGGCGCGGCTGAGGCCCCGGCACTGTCCACCCGCCTGCGGATGGAGCTGGATCGCCTGTTTCTCAACGAACCGTGGTCCGATGCCCTGGAGCACCTCTCCCGTTGGCAGGCCATGGCGTTGATCGATCCCGGCCTTCAGGCGGACCCCCATCGCAATCGGCGCCTGCACCGAGCCCGTCGTTTCGGCCTGCCGTTGATGGTGGCCTGGCTGGCCGCTGCCTCCCGTCCGCAGGTCGCTGCCAAACAACTTCAGATTCCCGGCCAACAACAGCAGTGGTTGGTTGCTCTTGAGCGTCTGCAGCAATGGTTAGACGATTCCGCTCCACCACCGTCTGCGCCGCCCTCCCAGTGGACAGCAGCCCTGGAGGACGGGGGGTGGCCCGTGCAGGCGGTTGAATTGCTGATCTGCCTGAACCACCAACGCTGGCGTCCGTTGTGGCGCTGGTGGTCCCGCTGGCGCCACGTGCAATCTCCCCGTTCCGCCAAGACGTTGATCGCTGAGGGGTTTGCCCCTGGCCCCGGTCTGGGCGCCGAGTTGCGCCGCCAACGTTTCTGTCAACTGGATCAGGGCTGATGCGCACACGTGTCCTGTCCTGGTCTGCGCTGTGGGTTGTCCTCGCCATCGCATTTGCCCTGCGCGCGCTGCTGTTGATCGATGCCACGGGGCTCTGGAGCGATGAGCTCTACAGCGTTGGCAAAAGTTTCCAGCCCGATCTGTCCGCGTTGATCGGGATGCTGCGGGAGGACACTCACCCTCCTTTGTATTACGTCCTCCTTTGGGGTTGGGGCGGTTGGCTCGGTGGGTCTCCGCTGACGCTGCGCCTGTTCTCCTGGTTGGCTTATCTCGCCGGTGGTGCCGTGATGCTGGCCCAGATTGTGGGCCTGGCCCGGGAGGCGGGCCGTGATCCCTGGCGCTGTCTCCCGATTGGGCTGCTCGGTGCCTTCTGCAGTCCGTATCCCATCCGCTTCGCGATTGAAGGCAAGAGCTACGCCCTGCTGGTGTTGCTGGTTGCCCTGGCCTGGTGGTGGCGTCGTCAGCAGCGGGCCGTCCCGTACGGCCTGGTTCTGGCCCTGGCCTCGCTCACGCACTTCTACGGCCTGTTTTTGACCTTGGCTGCTGCGAGTTGGGATGGTTGGACCCGCCGCTGGCGCCTCGCGGGTGCAGCTGCTGTGGCGGCTGCACCTGCCCTGGCGTGGATCGCCTATGCCGCGTCTTATCTGTTCAGTGATCGAGCGGGGAGCTGGATCGGGACCCCGGATTTCGCCCTGCTGGAGGAAACCCTGGCTCGCGGTCTGGGCCTCTGGCCTCTGCCGAAGTTGGCGGTTGGCCTGGCGCTGATCTGGGTGCTCAGGCGCCATGGGTGGCGCTGGGGCAGCCGGGAGCTGCTCGATCGCAGCGCTGTGATCCCTTCCGCGCTCATGGTGGTTGGCGTTGTGGTGGTGTCGTTCATCAAGCCGTTGGCCTTTAGCCGTTATTTCGTGGTGCTGCTGCCCGCTGTGTTGCCCTGGCTTGCGGTCCAGGCTGGTGCCGTCACCCTCACGCCCCGGTTGCGGTGGGTGGTGGCTGGCCTGGTGGCTGCTCTGCTGCTCACCTGGTGGGGGCCGGGGTTTCGAGAGCTTGATCCTGTCGCTCCCGCGTTGCGGGAACAGGATCAGTTCGCCCTCGTCAGCCGCCGGACTGCCGGACTGCACGACCGCTACAGCCCCCGTTCACGCCTGCTGAACCTCAGTGACCGCATGGAACAGGCCATGGGCCGCATCCCGACACCCGTCGAAGCCTGGGGCAATGACGATGCACTGAAGGCCCGCCTGGAGGGGGACACGGTGACTGCTGAGATCTGGCTGGCCAGCAGCGGTCCGGATCC
>JBMZMY010000083.1:0-4575 GCA_049619435.1 Synechococcus sp. | reverse complement strand
GCTGGCAAAGCTGGGCTGACGCGAGAGCACGGCGGTATTGCGCAGACTGAAGGTCATGGCCTGGAGTGCCGGTGCTCCAGCGATGAGCCCCATGATGAGAGCGATCAGCAGCCCATGGTGCCGACGAAACACGGGCATAGATCAAGCAAAGTGGTCCGATGAACCTAGCCATGCAACCTGCCGAGACAGCGCAACACACCACTCGGCTGATCATCCATGCAGGCACGCACAAAACAGCGTCGACATACATCCAAGAACGACTGCGCCGGAATCAATCAGCCCTGAAACGCCTTGGCATCCGCTACCAGGATCCTGAACGTTGCAGACCCAAAGCCAAGAAGCTGGCAGCGGCGTTATGCAAACAGCAATGGCACAAATGGGAGCGACTCTTTGAGCAGCACCGAGGCCACGACATCCTTCTGAGTGCCGAACAGTTCTGCGTTCCACTCACCGACCAGGGCACGATTCAGCACCTCGAACAACTAGCGAAACGGCATCACTATGACTTGAGCATTGTGATTTTCATCCGCAGCCAGCTGGACTACATCAACTCACGCTATGTGTATTCGCTGCGGCGCTTTTATCACCATCAAAGCTTCGACGACTTTGTCGAGAATGCATTGAATGGTGAGCTAGAGGGCGAACCATCCACGCGCGGAACGATCACCCGCCGTAGCGATGTCTTTGATTTCTGGACCTACTTCCAACCCTTGCTGCAGGCACAATCCAGAGGAAGCCAGATCACGTTTCTACCGTTCAAAAAAAACAATCAAGACCCCTTTCTCGCTCTGATTGAGCACATCGGTCTCGATCCGAGCCAGCGCTGGTCCCCCTGCCGCAACCAGAGGCACATGAACCGCAGCCCTGGCACCCGAGGGGTGTGGCTGGCACGTGTGCTCAGCCAACAGCTGGAGGAAGCCAACATCAGCCCCAAACAAATCAGCAACTCCTCGCAACTGGTCCTCCTGGAAGAACAGCGTCAGCAGTGGCGCGACCCTGCCTTCTGGGGGTATGACAGCACCCTGGCCCAGCGGGTCTGCCGCCACTTCGAGGCCCATAACCAGCAATTTGCCGAGAGAGTCTGGGGAACCAGCTGGCAGGAGCAATTCCCGTCAGACGAGAACGCCCTGTCTCGCCCACGCAGCATCTACGAGCCTCCGTCCGACAAGGACGAGGAGCAGATGAGAGAAGTCAGCCACCGCATGCTGAGCAGGATCCAAGACCATCTGGATGGACCACCACGCCCATGGCTGCATTGGCTCAAACGTTGAACAGAAACTCCATCACATCCCCTTCCGCAACCACATAGTCCTTGCCTTCGCTGCGCAACCAGCCCTTATTGCGGGCCTCCGCCAGTGATCCGGCCTCCAGCAGCTTCTCCCAACCAATGGTCTGGGCGCGAATGAAGCCCCGCTCAAAATCGGTGTGAATCACGCCTGCTGTCTGCGGCGCGGTCATCCCGGCCCGGAAGGTCCAAGCCCGGGTTTCCTTCTCACCGGTGGTGAAATAGGTCCGCAAGCCCAACAAGCGATAGGTCGCCCTGATCAGGCTCTGCAGTCCCCCTTCTTTCACACCAAGACCGTCGAGGTAATCGGCGCGTTCCTCATCGCCAAGTTCGATCAACTCGGCTTCCACCTGCGCGGAAATCCGCACGGTTTCAGCGCCCTCCTTTGCGGCCAGGGCTGTCACCTCTTCGCAGAAGCCGTTGCCATCCGCCAAATCATCTTCACTGACATTGGTGGCGTAGATGATCGGCTTGGCTGTCAGCAGCCCCAAGGGCTTGATCATGGCGGCTTCGTCGTCACTGAGCTCAACGCTGCGCGCCGCTCCACCGTTCTCCAAGACGCCCTGGATGCGCTCGAGGGCGGTGTCTTCCACCTGCGCCTCCTTGCTGGTGCGCATCTGCTTTTTGAGCCGTTCGCGTCGTTTTTCGATCTGAGAGAGATCCGCGAGCCCCAGCTCCAGGTTGATCACCTCGGCATCACGCGAGGGCCCCACCGAACCAGACACGTGAATCACATCGTCGTCCTCAAAACAACGAATCACATGAACGATGGCATCCACCTCACGGATGTTGGCCAGAAACTTGTTGCCTAAGCCCTCTCCCTGGCTGGCACCCTTGACCAATCCAGCGATGTCGACAAATTCCATCCGCGTGGGGATGGTGTTCTGGCTGTTACTGAGAGACGTCAGTTTGTCGAGGCGCTGATCTGGAACCGCCACGGTGCCCACGTTCGGCTCGATCGTGCAGAACGGGAAATTGGCTGCCTGCGCCTGGGCATTGGCGACCAGTGCATTGAACAGAGTGGACTTGCCGACATTGGGCAGTCCGACGATTCCGGCTTTAAGCATCGGCGAAATTTAGCCGTTGTCGGTCAGCTTCCCGACTGACTCTTTCCGAGGGGACAAACCACCAGCGAGACTGCTGTGAAGTTTTGTGGCCCGATGGTGCAACTCAAGCAGCGACCCAGCGCAGCCGACGTTGCCCCCAGCAAGGTTCCAGCGGTCCTGGCCCAGCAACCCAAGCGACGGCTCGGGGTGGGCATCCTTGCTGGTGTTGCCCTGCTCGCTGTTGGCACTGCTGCCCTACGACTGGGGCCCTGGAATGGAGCCGGACGCGACGTCATTCCCTACGTGGTGGAAGCCAGCCGCGGCTCCCTGGCCGGCGTGATCACCGCCAGCGGTGAGCTGCAGGCGATCCGCCGGGTGAACGTCAGCCCCCGCAAGCAGGGTCTGCTGCAGGAGCTTCGGGTCGATGAGGGCGACACCGTCCAGAAGGGCGACATCCTTGCGGTGATGGACCCCGGTGATTTCGACGATCGCCTCAGTGAACGCCAGGCCCTGCTCCGCGAGGCTGAGGCCAGCTACCGCAGCCGTGAGGACGAATTTCTGCGCCGCCAACAGCTTTACCGCCAGGGGGTGATCAGTGCCATCGATTTCAATCGCATCCGTAATCAGCGGCTAGCCAGCGAGGCGGCGCTGATTGCGGCCCGGGAACGGGTGCAGCAACTGGACACCGAAGGCCGGGAATTGCTGATCAGAGCTCCGTTCAGTGGGACGATCACCCGTCGTTTCGCCGAACCCGGCGCCTTCGTCACCCCAACGACGACGGCATCGGCCACGGCCGGTGCCAGCAGTTCCTCGATTGTCGAGTTGTCCCAGGGGCTGGAGATTGTGGCCCGCGTTCCAGAGAGTGACATCGGACGGGTGAAACAAGGGCAAACCGCCACGGTTCGCGTGGATGCCTATCCCGACCAGCGCTTTGAGGCCGAGGTGCACGAGATCGCCCCCCGGGCCGAGAAGACCGACAACGTGATTTCCTTTGACGTCAAGTTGCGCTTTCGCAAGCCCGCAGCAACGCTGCTGATCGGCATGACCGCCGACGTTGACTTCCAGACCGGTCGCAGCGCCCTCAAGACGTTGGTGCCCACCGTGGCGATCGTGACCGAAGCCGGTGAACCGGGGGTTCTGCTGATCGGCAAAGATCAACAGCCCACCTTCACCCCTGTGGAACTGGGCAGCAGCAGCGGAGATCAGACCGCCATCTTGAATGGGGTCGAACCGGGGACCCGCGTGTTCATCGACCTTCCCCCCTGGGCCGCGCAGAGCCGCGACTGAATCCCGACGAGATCCCCACCTGCCTGACCGCACCCATGCCTGAGGCTGCCGAGAAGCCCCTTCTGTTGCTCGTGGACGGCCACTCGCTGGCCTTCCGCAGTTTTTATGCTTTCAGCAAAGGAGGCGAAGGGGGATTGGCCACCAATGACGGCCGGCCCACCAGCGTCACCTACGGCTTCCTCAAATCCCTGCTGGACACGAGCAAAACCCTGCAACCGCAGGGCGTAGCCATCGCCTTTGACACCGCGGAACCGACCTTTCGCCACAAGGCCGATCCGAACTACAAGGCCCACCGCGATGTGGCCCCGGACGTGTTCTTCCAGGATATCGACCAACTGCAGCAGATCCTGCGCGAGCAGCTGCAACTGCCGCTGTGCATGGCACCGGGCTACGAGGCCGACGACGTGCTCGGCACCCTGGGCAACCGAGCGGCGGACTCCGGCTGGCGCGTCCGCATCCTCTCGGGGGACCGGGACCTGTTCCAACTCGTGGACGACCAGCGGGATATCGCCGTGCTCTACATGGGCGGTGGTCCCTACGCCAAAAGCAGCGGCCCAACCCTGATCCGCGAGGAGGGCGTGGTCTCCAAGCTCGGCGTGATGCCTGACAAGGTGGTGGACCTCAAAGCGCTCACCGGGGACAGCTCCGACAACATCCCCGGCGTGAAAGGGGTCGGGCCCAAGACGGCGATCAACCTGCTTAAGGAAAACAGCGACCTCGATGCCGTGTACGCCACGCTCGAGCAAGTGGAAGCGGAAGGTCCAAAAGCCAGCCGCGGCGCCATCAAAGGGGCTCTCAAGGGCAAGCTGCGCAACGATCGCGAGAACGCTTACCTCTCCCGCCAACTCGCCGAAATCCTGGTTGACATCCCCCTACCGGAGGAGCCCAGCTTTCCGTTGAAAACCGTGGACGGCGATGGGCTCAGTGCCCGGCTGGAGGATCTGGAGCTCAACAGCC
>JBMZMY010000082.1:0-5259 GCA_049619435.1 Synechococcus sp. | reverse complement strand
CTGGAGCTGGTGTGAATCCTGCGGATCAGCGCTGGGGTTTCTGGCCGCTGCTGCCACTTAGCAATCAGTTGCCGGAACAGGTCTGAGGGGCTTGTCCCTGAGTTGTCCCTGGAATTTTGTGCAACTGGGATCAATGGTGTGCAACTCCCAGGGAGCTGACCTCGCTTGAACCCTGCTCTACAGGAGATGGTCCAAGACCACCTGCCTGTAGGCATCCAAGTCGGGCACTTCAACCCCATGAACCTTGGCCCGGTCGTCCCAGCGCCGCAGGGCCATGGCATCGTCCATCCCCTCTAGGGCCAACAGTCGCATCGCTGCTGAACGGCTCAGCTCTCCGCCCTGGACGGCGAAACTGCGTTTTGACGCATCCGATAGCCCCGCGTAATACGACTCATCCAGAGAGCACAGCAGCCGCTTGGCTGAGACATGGCGCTGTACGGGGGCAACAACCTGCGTGGGGAAGAACACCGAGAGTGCTCGGGCTGCGACGGCCTCATGGGCGCAGTCTTGATCGAGGAAATCCCTTTGCTCATCGTGTTCATCGATCATCAGATGGCCGATGTCATGAAGCAGTGATGCCACCACCAGGTGGGGCTGCTGCGACTCCTGTCGGGCCAAATGCGCTGTCTGCAGAGCATGTTCCAGCTGCGTCACCGATGGGTCGTAGCTGGATTGCCCATGGGTGTTGAGATAGGCGAAGAGCAGGTCAACGCGCTCTTCCCGACTCCCCGCTTGCATGGATTTCATCCATTCCATGGCGTGGTCGGCCAGTGCAGTCGTCATGAGACGTCCTCCCCGAGAAAGTGGTTGATCAAGCTGACGCGCCCTTCCGCCAGCGCCTGCTTTTTGTGGTCGTAGTACTCCGATCGCAAATCGCCTTCGGAACTGGCGTTGTAGGTGACGTACAGCGCGCGGCGGGAACGACTGGAGCGGTTGGTGCCGCTGCGGTGCGGTGCAAAGGAGTTGAAGAACACCGCGTCTCCAGCCGCCACAGGCATCGGCGTCCATTCGAGTTGAGCTGCCCGCTCAATCGGGAGGCATCCATCGGCATTCACATCGATCACCCCGTTGCGATGGGCCCCCTTGGCGAATTCCAAGCAGCCATTGCTTGTATCCGCTGAATCCAGGGCCAGCAGCATCGTGATGTGCAGCGAGCCAAACGGGTAGGCCGGGGCATCTTGATGGGGGGCATACCCGGCGGCACCGGGGTGCTTGTAGTTGATCTTTTCTTTGAACAGCACCGGTGGTTCGCCAAACAAGGCTTCGAGCACATCGTGCACCCGCCCTTGGGTCAGGAACTGATGCAGGGGAGGGTGATCCTTGGCGAAGTCTTCGGTTCGCGCTTTGACCCGACCACGGTCTGTGCTTTCGAAGTAGTGGCGCCCCAATGTCGATGCGTTGGAGATGTCGTCAATCCAAGCCAGCAGCTCAGCCATGGCGTCGCTTGCCACCAAGCCGGGCACATGCACGACGCCGTCTTGTTGATGACGCCCTTGGAATTCCAGGAGATCCTTCGGATCCCAGTGCGTTGTGGTTGTGGTGTTGCTCATCTGATCGGCGTCAGGGTGGACTCAACAAGTGCCTTGAGATTGCGGGCCGCCGTCATGGCGATGTCTTCGCGGATCGAATGAACGGCCGACCCGATGTGCGGGGTGAGCACGGTGCGATCGCGCTGATCGAGCAAGCCCTGGGGAATGGAAGCGGGGTGGTCCTCTCGGGCCCAGTCCTCCATCTCAAAAACATCGGCTCCGTAGCCCCCCAGCTGGCCTGATTGCAGCGCGCGCACAACAGCCTGTTCATCCACCACCGAGCCGCGGCATGGATTCACCAGCACTGCCCCCGGTTTGCACCGGGCCAACACATCCGCATTGATCAGATGCAGTGTGTCGTTCGTGAGCGGCACCATCAGCACCAGGTGATCACTGCGTTCAATCACGTCGTTGAACGCCACATGCTGCAGCTCAAGACGTTGCTCGGATGGGCGATCAAGACGAACGGGATCGCTGTACAGCAGCGTTGCGCCAAAGCCCCGCATGCGCTCGGCGAATTCGATGCCGAGTTGCCCCATCCCCAGGATGCCAACCGTGCTGTTGATCACTCCCTTCGAGTAGAAATTGGGCCGCCATCCGGGGAACTGGCCTGTGCGCACGAAGGCATCCCCTGCCGGGATGGATCGCGCCAGGCTGATCAGCATTGCAACGGTGAGTTCTGCCGTTGGTGCCGCCAACAAATTGGGGATGAATTGATAGCGAATGCCCCGGGCATCACAGGCGGAGAGATCGAAATTGTCGAAACCACGCAGGGCTCCGGCGATCGAGCGCAGCCGCGGGCAGTGATCCAGAAAGTCGGCATCGACGCAATCCGGCATGAACATCAGCAGGCCGTCGGCGTCTGCTGCTGCTTCCAGCAAGGCGGGTCGGCTCCAGGGCTCCCGGCTGCGATTGGCGGTGACCCGTGCGAATTCGGAGAGGAAGTCGATCACCTCCTCCTGCACGTAGTTCGTGACCACGAGATGGGGCCGCTGTTGATGGCGCATGAGGGTTGTCATTGCACCATCCAATGCCGAAGGGCATTGCTCATTGAATCGAGCGCTGTGACCACCACAAGCACCACCAGCAGCAGGGCCGAGACCTGTGGGTACTCCATGATCCGCAGGGCACTGATGATCTGTAAACCAATGCCGCCGGCGCCAACAGCACCCACCACCATCGAAGCCCGGAAGTTGTATTCCCAGCGGTAGAAGGTGACATCGGCCATGGCGGGGAACACCTGAGGAAGGATGCTGTGAACGATCACCTGCAGGTCAGACGCCCCCGATGAGCGGGCGGCTTCGATCGGCTCCTGATCGCAGAGTTCGATCGCCTCGGCGTAGAACTTGCCGAGCATGCCAACGGAGTGAAGGCCAAGCGCCAATGTTCCGGGCAGAGCTCCGAAGCCCACGGCAGCCACAAGAATCATGCCGAGAATCAGCTCTGGAACGGCTCGGGTCACATTGAGCACTGCCGTGGCGATCACGTAGAGCGCCGGGCTTGGGCTGGTGTTACGGGCGGCAAAAAAACAAAGAAGGAGCGAGAAGAACACCGCGATGGAGGTGCCTGCGATGCTCATCGCCATCGAGTCGATCAAAGGTTTGATCCAGAACGGCCACCGACCGAAATCCGGCGGAAACATCTCTGGCAGCAAGTTGAAAATCGCCGGCACCCCAGTGGCGATCCGATTCGGATCAAACAGGCCAACAACGGCCAAGGAACCAACAACCGCCGTGAGAATCACCAGAACGCGGAGGAACTGTTGCCGCCAGCGCAGCTCATGGCGCCGAAGAATGGCGCGATGGGAATCAACGGAAGCACTCATAGGGGAAGAACAAAAAGGGTCCCGATGGTTCACACCATCGGGACAGAGGAACGTGTTCAGTTGACGAACTTGCCGAGGTCGAGGCCCAGCAGATCACCCGCCTTGCGGATGCCGTCGTAGTCCTGATCGGTGATCACGGCGAATCCATCGGCATTGAAGGGCTTCAGAACGCTGTCGTCGTTCAGTTCAATGAAGGTTGTTCTGATGGTTTTCTTCAGCTCGGGCTTCAATGACGAGCGCATCGTCCAGGGGTACTGCGGGATCGGCGCTGATTTGGTGATCAAGGTCACCTTGCTGGCGTCGATCTGGCCCTTTTCTTTCAGCGACTCAAAGATCGGGCAAGCCACGCCACCGGCCTGAGCATTGCCGTTCTGAACGGCCAGGGCCACAGCGTCGTGGGCGCCAAGGAAGACACCCTCGTAGTCCTCACCGTTCGTCAGGCCATTTTCTTTGAGGGTCAGTTCCGGGAACAGACGGCTGGAGGTTGAGGCTGGATCTCCAAAGGCAAAGGTTTTGCCTTTGATCGCCTCAAAGTCGGTCACGCCGGCTTCGGTGTTGCCGATCAGGCATGACTTGTAGGTCTTGGTGCCCCCCTTGATCCGCGCGGCGAATGGTTCGATCTCGCTCTTGGACTTGGCCAACACGTAGGACAGTGGTCCGAAATAGGCCAGGTCGATGCGATCGTTGCGAGCCGCCTCGATCATGGAGGAGTAATCGGTGGTGACCACCAGTTCGATCTCTTTACCGAGCTTCTGGTTGAGGTAATCCTTCAGCCCTTGATTGTCCTGAATCACCGTTGCGGCATTTTCATCCGGGATCAGGGCAACAATCAGCTTGTCGGGATCACTGGAGTCTGCAGATTTGCCAGTTGTTGTTTGGTTGGAGCAACCAGTCAGAACAATCGCAGCAGAGGCAAATGCAACGGCTGAAAAACGTGCAGCTTGGGACAACATGGGGATGAAGTGAAGAGCAAGCCTGAAGTCGAGACGGCGGGTCTTTAGGTGACCGCTGCCTCGAGCTTGTGGCGATACAGGGCGTGAATCTCGCTTTCTTCCAAGGTCACGGAGTGTTGGTCGCAAATGATGCGACCGGCGGCCATGCCAATGATTCGATCAGCAAACTGGCGTGCGAATTCCACCTGGTGAAGGCTGACCAGAACAGCAATTCGGTCCCGCTGGCAGATGTCTTTCAACAGCGAAAGAATCTGCACTGAACTTTCCGGATCCAGGCTGGCGATCGGCTCGTCCGCAAGAATCAGACGGGGTTCCTGAACCAGAGCCCGTGCGATGCCGACGCGTTGCTGCTGGCCGCCGCTGAGGTCTTTAACGCGGGCCAGTGCTTTATCGATCAAACCCACGCGCTCCAGGGCTGAGAGGGCTTTTTGGCGATCGCTCTCCGGCAGTGGAAGCAGTGAACGCAGGAAGGAGTGGTATCCCAAGCGCCCCATCAGCACGTTGTCGAGCACGGACAAGCGGTCAATCAGCTGGTGCTGCTGGAACACCATGGCCGTGTCTCGACGGTGGGCGCGGAGCTGCCGGTTCGTGCTCGCGCTGATCTCTCCGTGGTGGCGTGATCGGATGCTTCCCGAACAGGGCTGAACCAACCCATTCAGGGAGCGCAGCAGCGTTGATTTTCCAGCCCCGGAGGAGCCCAGAAGAACAACAAATTCTCCATCTTGTAGTGAAAAATTGATATCGCGTACTGCAAAATTTTTTTCCCCAAATGACACCGACAATTGCCGGATGCTTAACAGCTCTTTCATTGCCTTTTTCTGAAAAGCACTTCCTTGGAAAATCTAGCCTTCAGCTTGTGTTGACGATTAACAAACGGATAAGGATTGGTAGAGGCTTGCTTATCGCTTGCAGATTTTAAAAATTTTTTGGTCTGATCTTATTGCGTTCATAA
>JBMZMY010000081.1:0-5991 GCA_049619435.1 Synechococcus sp. | reverse complement strand
GGCCCCGGCAGCCACACTCTTCAGGACCTCCCAGGCCAGACGCCGGGACGACAGACCGCGCACGGAAGAATCGGCCAAGGTGGTGAACCATCAACCTCCACAGCTAGCGTCCGGCCGCCACAGGACCTCGCGCAGGGGCAACCGGCCCTCCAGATCCACAGGGATGCCCTCGGCTAGCAGGAGATCCCGTTGGATCCAGTCGCTGCCCTGACGGCTCAAGGTCATCGAAATGCGCCCCTGAGCATTCACAACCCGTTGCCAAGGCACATCAGAGGGCAGCGGCAGCCGGCGCAGAGCCCAGCCCACCTGACGGGCACAGCCCCAGGCCCCGATCAGCTCAGCGATCTGGCCATAGGTGGCCACACGGCCGGGGGGAATCTGCGCCACCACGCCCCAAACCCGTTGGTCAAAAGACTGTTCCATGGGCTCAATTGGACGCGTGGGCACCAGCCAAACTGCTCACAACTTGATCACGTTCATGACCCAGGACACCGTGACCACCCTCTCTAGCGATGTGCTCCGACGGTCGAAAGGAGCGGTTGTCAGCGACACCGACACGCTCCTGGTTTTCTACCAAGGCACGTTGTTGAGTGGTGAGCAGTTCGATGCCAACTTCGACTTCACCAACTTCGAGCCTGTTCCAGGTCGCCAAGCCTTCGAGTTCATCCTTGGAGCCGGTCAGGTCATTGAGGGCTGGGATAAGGGACTGGTTGGGCAGCGCGTCGGCTCTGTGATCGAGCTGACCATCCCTGCAGACCAGGCCTATGGCGAGGCCGGAAGCGGCGATCGCATTCCCCCGAACAGCCCTCTGATGTTCAAGGTGGAAGTGCTGGCCATGCTCCCCGCTGGCAGCAGCGAACCAATCTTCTCGGACTACAAAGACCTCGGCATCAACCCCGAGAAGATCGGCTTAACCGAGGAGCTGATTGACAGCACAACAGGCCTGAAGATTGGCCTGGATGGTGCTGACAGCATTCAGGGTGGGAAGCAAGCGGACCTCTTGATCGGTCTCAAAGGCAAGGATCAACTCACGGGAGGGCGCGGAGCAGATGTGCTCCTCGGCGGCAAAAGCAAAGACACCTTCCAATACTTGAGCGTCAAGGAGTCACCCGCGGTTGAAGGCAAATCCGATCATCTGCTCGATTTCGGCCGTCGGGACAAAATCGACCTCCAGGAGTTAGGCGACGAGCTGCAGTTCATCGGCCGTGATCCATTCAGCGGAACAGCTGGAGACCTACGGTTCAGCGCAGGGAGATTGGAACTGGACCAGGACGGCGACGGCTCTGCAGACTTTGCCCTGCTGATGCCGGGCACCAAGACCCTCAAGGCAACGAACCTCATCCTGTGACGCCAACCCATGCCTCTGTTGCCGCGCCGGTTCGAACGCCTCAAAGCTGTTCTGGATCACCGCATGGCGGACCTCACCGTGCTGCTGGAGCACGTGGAGAAGCCCCACAACTTGTCGGCCATCCTGCGCAGCTGTGATGCCGTCGGCGCCCTTGAGGCCCACATCGTCAGCCTGAATGGTCGGCCCAGGACGTTCAACAGCACAGCCCAGGGCAGTCAGAAATGGGTGGCTCTGCGGGACCACCCCACCATCGAATCCGCCATCGGCCAGCTCAAAGAGCAGGGCTTCCGTCTCTACGGCACCCATCTGGGGGTCGAGGCACGCGACTACCGGGACTGCGACTTCACCGGCCCGACGGCCTTCGTGCTGGGCGCCGAAAAATGGGGCCTGTCCGACAGGGCCAAAGACCTGATGGACCAAGCGATCTACATCCCGATGCACGGCATGGTGCAGTCCCTGAATGTGTCCGTGGCCACGGCCACGCTGCTGTTCGAAACGCTGCGCCAACGGGAGGCTGCAGGGGTCGCCCCCAAACAGGGGGAAGGTCTGGATCCAGAGCATTACCGGAGGCTGTTGTTCGAATGGGCCTACCCCCAGGTCGCGGCCTGGTGCCAGCAAGAGGGTCGGCCCTATCCCGCCCTGAACGACCTGGGAGAGCTCACCGAAGACCTGCCGCGCACCGTGCGGTTGCGCTGCTGAACGCAGGAATGCTCTTGTCCGCAGCCCACCCGCTGGGCCATAACGACAACAGCCGCACTCCAACCATGGAGAAGCAGACGATGCATCAGTTCGCCGTCACCTATCACTGCGGTGAAAATTGGGGCGAGGAAATGCTCGAGTCCGAAGACCTCAGCCATGCCGTCCAGGAGGCCCATGCAATCTTCCCGGGCAGCTGTCGGATCTCGATCCGTGAGCTGACCAACCCGCCGAAGCACTGAATCCTGCGGGCGCGGTAGAGGGGCTTAAGAGGTCCTTCGCCGCGCCATCGGCAGCATCAGGGCCACCAGCAGACCGAAACATTCCAGCAGGATGTTGTGGCCCACAAGCAGCACCACCAAAGCCAGGGTGGTAGCCAGGATCTTCTCAAGCAGACCGATCACATCGTCAAGATTGCGCAAGCTGGAGGCCCAAAGCTGAGCAGCCAGTAGCAAACAGATCAGGGTGATCCACCAGGGCATGGTTGCGACAACGGCCCGCTTCGGTCAGTTTGCCGCGGGACGACCATCACCGCCGCTCACCCAGGCCTCAACGCCTTCACCCAGGAAGGAGAGGCCCAACACGAGAATGAACATGGCGATCCCTGGGAACAGAGCGGTCCACCACACCCCGGTGGGAACGGCAGCCAGGGCCAGATTGAGATCACCGCCCCATTCCGGCACCGTTTCCGGCAAGCCCAGACCCAGAAAGCCAAGGCCACCGAGCACGAGCACGGCATCGGCAGCATTGAGGGTGAGCAAGACAGGAACCGACGTGATCACATTGCGAAATAAATAGCGCCGCAGAATCCAGATCGGCCCAGCCCCCAGCGACTGGGCCGCCTCCACGAACAACTCACTTTTGACCTGGGCGGTCTGGTTGCGCACCACCCGGAAGTACTGGGGCACATAGACCACGCACAAGGCAGCGGCGGCATTGGGGATGCCCTTGCCCAACAGAAACGCGAGCACCACCGACAACAACAGCACCGGCAGGGTGTACAGCGTGTCCATCAGCAGCACCAGCACCCGATCAACGGCACCACCGAGGTAACCGCTGATCATTCCCAACGGAACCCCCACGATCAACGCCAGACCAACGGCCAGCAGAACCACCTGCAAGGCCACCCCACTCCCCGCCATCGTGCGCACGCACACATCGCGCCCGAGTCGATCGGTGCCACACCAGTGCTGCCAACTGGGTCCGTCGTAAATCGGATTGGCCAGACCGGTGTTGGCATCAGGCAGCAGGCCAGCACCGATCAGTAGCGGAGTGAGCACAGCCACCAGCAGATAACAGCCAACGATCACCAGACCCCAGCGGGCCATTCGGCTGGAGAGGGTGCGGGCCACAGACAGAAGCTCATCCAGATCTGTGCATTGTCCACCGTTCGCATGAGAATGGCGCCATGGCAGCGACCCGTCCCTGGCGAGAGCACCTGTTGGGCAGCCTGCAAGGGCAGCTGCAGCTTGCGATCTATCTGGTGGTGTTTCTGGGGTTCACCGGTGCGTCATCGGTGGGGCTGTGGGTGGGTCAGCGCAACCTGATCAACAACGACCTCAAAACCCTCCGCACCAGTGCTGACGCGATCGAATCGTGCCTGCTCAAGGGGGGAACGCAGCCGGACCAGGTGCAACAGGAACTGCTGCTGCATTCCACCAACAAAACGCGGGTCTGGCTTGAGCAGGCCGATGGCACGCTCATCCTTCCCCAGAGTGATCATCTGGCGATGTCCGAGGCACTGATCCGCGCATCGATGCAAGCCAATCCAGGGCGACTGGTTGGCCAGCAGCGGGTGATGGATCAGGGCAACAGCCGCGTCATCAGCGAACTGGTCCGGGAATTTCCGTCGGGAGAACGGCTCTGGATCACCCACGAGATCAATTCCAACCAAGCGGCGCTGAGCGACTATCTGGCGCTGATGATCGTGATCTGGGGCAGCTGTCTCACGGTGACGCTGCTGGCCGTCAGCTGGCTGGTCCGACGGATCGTGCGCCCGCTTGAGCAGCTCAACAGCGCCACCACAGAAGTGACCGCCGACACCTTGACCTCAGCACGCCTGTTGGTGGATCAGGGCCCGATTGAAGTGGTGCAACTCAGCCGCAACTACAACGCGCTGCTGGAGCGGCTGGCGGAGTCCTGGAGTCAGCAGCGCCAATTCGTCAGTGCCGTCAGCCATGAGCTGCGCACCCCACTGACGATTGTCCAGGGCTATCTGCAACGCACCATCCGCCGGGGCGACAACCTCAGCGATAAGCAGATCGCAGGACTGACCACGGCCGCCGACGAAAGCGTGCGCATGCGACGGTTGCTGGATGACCTGCTCGATCTGTCCCGCAGTGATGCCGGCCGGCTGTCCCTGGTGGAGGAGCCGGTGATGTTGGCCGATCAACTTGAGCAGGTCGTGGAGATGACCCGCACCACCCTGCAGCGGCCCCTGGAGCTGCAACTGCCCAACGCGCCCGACGAACGCCAGGTGGTGGTCAACGCGGATGCCTCCCGCTTGCGACAGGTGCTCCTGGATCTGATCGAAAACGCCGACAACTACTCCCCACCGCAAGCGCCGATCCGCTTGGAGCTGCAGCTCGAGCCGAGGGCCGCCGTGATCCAGGTGATCGATCACGGCATCGGGGTCCCCGTCGCCGACCAGGAGCGCATCTTCGAGCGCTTTCAGCGGGGCAGCAACGCACCGGAGAAAACCGGCTCGGGCCTCGGGCTCTCGATTGTGAAATTGCTCGTGGAAGCGATGAACGGCACCATTGAGCTCAGCAGTCAGCCCAATGAAGGCAGCTGCTTCAGCATCCGCATGCCGCGATGATCCTGTTTCTGATCCTGTGCTCACTGTTGATCCCAGTGAACATCTGGGCCGCGATCACTCCACACCTGCACAGTGATCTCTCGATGCGCATCCTGCATGGCTGCGCCACCCTGGTGCTGCTGCCGCTGCTCTGGGCACTCTGGAGGCAGCGCCGTCGATTGCATCCACTGAGTGCTCTGATCCTGGCCGTCTTCGCCGCGACGATGGTGGTCGTCAACAGCGTGATCACCGTTCGAGGGATGGCGATCGAACTCGGCTGGCTGGATCATCTCCTGCTGGCCCTCTCCGAAATCGCCGTGGTGGTGTTTTTTCTGCTGGCTCCCGATGGCCGTGGTCAACCCACGGCCGATGAGCGCACCAGCTGATCCGTGCCCTCGATCCGCTGCTCCAGCATGAGGTCAAGCACGGGCAACGCCGTGGGCTGCTCCACCCTGAACTGGTGAATGGCGTCGAGCACAACGCGATTCTGGTATTGACCTTCGGAGCTGGGGCGTCCCTGCAGATCGAAGGCTGGACCGCAGCGCATCAGCACCGGGCCAACCCAGATCGGCGAGGGCGCTTTACCGAGGCTATACAGCACAGCCGGCGTGTCCTGGCTCAAGCGAATCGCCAGCAACGGCTGACGGCCCGAGAGCGGACAGGGCCAGTCGGCGCTGGCCTCAGGAGCGACCTCCCAGCTGCGCGCTGAACGCAGATCGTCCCGCACCAACCGCAGTGTTCGGCGCTGAAGACGGCGCAACAGCAGCCCCTGGGCCAGCTGGTTGCCCTGGCGCGCTTCACCCAGCAGCAGGTTCAAGCCAGCGCCGAACACCACCAGAGCGATAGCGGCCGCCAGCAGCAGCTCGATCAGGGTGAAGCCAGTCCTCTGACACTCATGACCCATGGCTCGGACGGCAATGGGCACTGCTGAGGTCAACACTGGGGTCTCGGTGATACATCCCCGTGCGTGTGATCCCCAGGGGCAAACCGATCACCAGGCAGAGCGCACCGGAGCGCCGGGGGTGGCGCAGCACCACCAGCCCTCCATCCAGCACCAGACCATTGGCCGTGAAGCGCACTGGGTTGGGAAGGGTGCTGTGCACCAACAACCCAGGCGTCGCCGATGGTTCGGCCAAGCCGGTGCTGGCCC
>JBMZMY010000080.1:6289-6545 GCA_049619435.1 Synechococcus sp. | reverse complement strand
CCGGTGTGGTTCAAGTCTTCGCGCTTGAGCCAGATGCGCGGTCCACCATCGGAGCGGCGGTAGTGGGCCGTGAGCCGCTCGGCTTCATAGAGCGGAGTGGCCCGACCGACGTAGTTCTTCAGCAGCCGGTTGAGTTCAGCGGTGAAGGCGGGATCCTTCCAGGCTTCGGCGGCTGCCTGTTCCAACTCCGCCAGAGCTGGCATCAAGGTTTCCGGGACGTACTGCCCCCCGAAACGACCGAAGCGGCCATGGGCAC
>JBMZMY010000080.1:0-6279 GCA_049619435.1 Synechococcus sp. | reverse complement strand
GCCGGCTGCAGGCTGGCGGGATCCGGAGTACTGGCGTTGGGCAGGGTGCTGGTCACGGATCCACGGTGGAGCGTGGGGTCAGCGTAAGCAGGCGATCACACGGTGCCGTGGATCACAGGCACTGATGCTCAGATCGCGAAATCCAGCTTGCGCCAACGCCGCCGACATATCGAGGCTGAAGTACTGCTCGATGTAGGGCTCTGTGCTTTTGAGCAAGGTGGCCACCGGCGCCGGCAAACGCTGCAGCACGGAGGAGGCGGGATCCTGATCCACCATCACCAACACACCCCGCGGACGCAGCAGCCGAGCCGCCTCCCGCAGCACCGCATGGGTGGCCTGCTGGGGCAGCTCATGGCAAACGAACTGCAGGCTGATCAGGTCCACCGATCCCGCCTCCAGGCCCGTGGCTTCCGCCGCCCCATGGCGCCACTCGGACACCAACCGCTCGCTATCGCGCACCCGGGCGACCGCGAGCATGTCGGGCGATAAATCGAGCCCGATCAACGTTGGCCGCGACTCCCCACGTCGGTCGGCCCGATCGTTCAACCAGCGGGCCATCGCCTGGGTGCTGACGCCCACGGAACAGCCCAGGTCCAGCACCCGATGTAGCGGGCCCTGCAACCGAGGCTCCACAGCCCGATGGATTGCATCCCTCAACTTGCGTTGCGCCTCGGCGGGCGTGAGCTGCTGGTCGGGCCAGACCCGCAGGGCCATGGCATCGGTGGCCTGCTCCGCCTCCGCAGCGGCCTGCCAGCACAGGTTGCCCTGTTCATAGGCGTGGAAGCGGGCGCGGTAATAGGCGGGGGGCTGCAGTCCTGGGGTGGTGCTGGCGGCCACGAGCGGTTGAGCGGCCTGCCGGAGGGTCTCCCGGCGTTGACGCCAGGGGATGCCGTTGCGTTCCGCCGTGCGGATGATCAATTGCCGCGCCTGAAAAAACAGCGGTCGTCGAAAGAGACCGATGCCGATCAGAGTTTCGATGAGACGGCCGAGGCCGCGGCTGGAATCAGCCCAGCGGGGGGATGCAGCGGCGTTGGTCATTGAGAATGGGTGGACTTGCAACGGGGCGGATGCCCAAGGGCGGCTGGCAGGAATTCAGCAGCGCTGACAGTCTGCAGCGGCCCAGCGGGCCCGCGGCAGAGCCCACACCGAAGGCGCAACAGATGGTGCGGGTGCAACCGACGCGAGGGGGCAAAGGCGGCAAAACGGTGACCGTGATCCGCGGCCTGGAGCTCGATGCCGCCGGGCTGAAGACCCTGCTGAAAAAACTGAAAACCCTGATCGGCAGCGGCGGCACCGCCAAAGATGGCCTGATCGAATTGCAGGGTGATCAGGTGGATCTTGCTCTGGAGCTGCTGAGCAAGGAGGGCTATCGACCGAAGCGCGCTGGGGGTTAGGGGAGAATGGCCGCCACTTCGGCCGACGCCATGACCGCCAGCCCCACCTACGGAGAGCTCACCAACCAAGGTGCTTCCACCAACATCGCTTGGCATCAGGCCTCCGTCGGCAGACAAGACCGGGCAGAAAAGCGTGGTCACCGCAGCGCCATCCTCTGGTTCACCGGCCTCTCTGGCTCGGGCAAAAGCACCCTCGCCAATGCGGTCAATGCGGCTCTGTTCGAGCGCGGTCTGGCCACCTATGTGCTCGATGGAGACAATGTTCGCCACGGCCTCTGCAAGGACCTCGGCTTCTCCGATGCGGACCGTGAAGAAAACATCCGCCGCATCGGTGAGGTGGCCAAGCTGTTCCTTGACGCTGGTGTGATCGTGCTCACCGCGTTTGTCTCCCCCTTCCGCGCCGACCGCGACAAGGCTCGGGGCCTGGTCGAGACGGGCGACTTCCTCGAGGTGTTCTGCGCCGCCGATCTTGAGGTTTGTGAGTCCCGCGATCCCAAGGGTCTGTACGCCAAAGCCCGTTCCGGTGCCATCAAAGAATTCACCGGGATTTCCAGCCCCTACGAAGCACCGGAATCACCGGAACTGAAGATCGACACCGGCAGCCAGGATCTGGCGGCGTCTGTGGAGGTGGTGCTCAAGGCACTGGAAGAGCAGGGCGTGATTCCGAAGGCCTGAGTTCCGTGCGCGCCGCGTCGGCCAGCGTCTTGATGCAGCTGGCCACCGGCACCGCCAGTAACAGTCCCAACAGATCGCCCACGCCGCAGAGATGGCCCACGCGGGAGCCAATGGGTAGGGCGATCAGCAACCAGGCGGGCTGCAAGCCAACAATGCTGCCCATCAACCGGGGCTGGATCACCTGATCCACCACTTGCCCCACCACAATGGCCGCGACCAGGAGTTCCAGGGCCAACCCCAGGTCCTGCACCGCCAGGATCGCGCTGACAAACACGATGGTGAGGGCACTGGCGTAGGGGATCAGGGTGGTGAAGCCGATCAACACGGCGAACAACACGCCGTAGGGGATCTGGAGCAGGCTGAACACCACCAATTGCCCAGCACTGAGGATCAGGGCCAACACCACCTGACCGGCGAAATATCCCCGGAAGGTGCGTTCAAGGGTGGAGGTCACCAAGTCCCGCCAACGCTCAGGCAACCATTGGGCCAGACCGGCGGCGATCGAATCAGCGCCCAGCAGCAGGAAGACAGCCAGCACCAGAACGATCACCACGTTGATCGTGGTGCCGACGGTGGCTCCCAGGATGCCGAGCAAGCGACGGCTGAGCTGGGTAGCAATTCGGCTGATCTGCGACACCAGATCACTGCTGGGATCACCGAAATCCGCCGGAAGCCCATGGCTGACCGCCCAGGCCTGGCTCTGATTGATCCACTGCTCGGCCGCAGTCAGCAGAGCCGGCGACGCGCTGATCAACTGGCTGAGCTGTTCGATCAACAACGGCACCAAGATCACCGCCGCCAGCACCAGCAGGCCGAAGGTCAACAGCACCACCGCCGTGATCGCCACGGAGCGCGACAGCCCCCGCCGAACCAGCCACCGGCAGGGCAGATCCAACAGAAAGGCAATCAGAGCTGCCGTGAGGAAGAGTCCTGGGAAGGGAGCGAACTGCAGCAACACCCCTTTGAGCACAACGGCATTGAGCCCCAGCAGCGGCACCACCACACCGAGACGCAACCAGACGGGCCAGGTGGTCATCGGTGGCAGCAATCAGACATCACGTCGAGCTGGGCTTGGAGGCCGCACTGACGTAATGGCACCAGAACGACAACCAGGCCGCAATCCCGAGGAATTTGAACCCTTCCTCAACGATCTGGACGGTTTCGTAGGAGTTGGGCCAGAGGCCTTGAAACGCATCCGTCAACACGGAACCACCCAGCAGGACCACCGCCAGCAGAAAAATGTCGCCGCCGAAGCGTTGTAGCGGGGCACGGAAGCGGAACAGCAGCAGCCCGGTGAACACCGCATAGGTGACGTACAGAAAGGCCTCGCCGAGATAGCGGTCGTGGACGAGAAACATGTCATCCAGACAGAGCCACAGCGAAAAACCGCCACCGCAGTAGGCGAACTGACGGTTCACGATCGAGCCCTGAACCTGGCGGGTGGCAGCACCGAACAAGGCGATGGCCGCCGCCGCCATCCAGAGCAGATAGCCAACGCTGGACAGAAAGCCCTTGCCCAGAGGCGCATCACAGGACTGGGCCAGATCCCGCAGCACAAATTTGGCGCTGATGCCTTCAGCACCACTCCAAATCAAAGCAACGGCGTACAGAAGCGCCGCTGGAATCAGCCACCACAGCAGGGTGGTGCGAAGGCTGGATTTCATGGGTTCATCTGCGCGAGGTAATCCGTGCTGCCCAGATCGAGCAGGCGGGAGTCTTTGGTCACCACCGCATCGTGCAGCGCGCGGCGGTAGTCGGCCAAGCGTCCGGCGAGACCGTGATCGGCAACCGACAGGATCTGCGCCGCCAGAAGTCCGGCATTGAGGCCACCGCCGATGGCCACCGTGGCGACGGGGATGCCCCCGGGCATCTGCACGATCGAGTGCAGCGAATCCACACCGGAGAGGGCTCGGCTCTTCACCGGCACACCAATCACGGGCAGGGTGGTGAGCGCGGCCACCATGCCCGGCAGGTGCGCGGCACCCCCGGCACCGGCCACAATCACACCAAAGCCCTGATCACGGGCCTTCTGGGCGAAATCGACCATTTCCAGCGGTGTGCGATGGGCGGAGAGCACTCTCACCTCCACATCGATCCCCAGCTCCCGAAGGATGGCCGCCGCCGGCTCCATCGTGGGCAGATCGGAATCGCTGCCCATCACCACGGCCACACGGGGAAGCACTGTCGTCACAGCAAAGAGCAGCAAGACTGCCATCGTCCTCCACAACTGGTTGGCATGCGACAAATCCGTGGTGTGCGCGTGCCCACTCCCCTCGGTGGCGAGGCCGGGCAACAGCACTGGCTCGAGCTGGATGATGACGGCCGGATCCAGCGGATTCAGAGGATGACGGAGCCAATTGGCTCCAACATCAGCCCCGACAACACGGAGAACTGGCAGGGCGACTGGATCAGTCCGCGGGGGATCGACCTGCAGATCAATGGCGGGCTGGGCTTGGCCTTTCCGGAACTCCACGCCACGGACCTGCCTCGACTCGTGGAACTGCTCGAACGGCTCTGGCGCGATGGAGTGGAAGCGATCGCCCCCACCTTGGTGACCTGTGGGATAGCGCCCTTGCGCCGGGCTCTGGCGGTGCTGCGGACGGCCCGCGAGGCTCACAAACCAGGGCGTTGCCGGCTGCTGGGGGCCCATCTGGAGGGTCCCTTTCTGGCGGAGGCCCGCCGCGGCGCTCATCCGATCGAGCACCTGGCCGTCCCGAGCCTGGAGGCCCTGACGCAGCGCATTGACGGGTTTGAACAGGAGATCGCCCTGGTCACCCTGGCGCCGGAACTGAGGGGAGCCGACGCCGTGATCCATCGCTTGCGCGAGCTGGGGATCACGGTGGCCCTCGGCCACAGTGCCGCCAGTGCCGATGATGCCGCCCAGGCCTTTACCCAGGGGGTAGGGATGCTGACCCATGCCTTCAACGCCATGCCCGGTCTGCACCACCGCGCCCCTGGCCCCCTGGGGGAGGCCTGCCGCCGAGGCGACATCGCCCTGGGACTGATCGCCGATGGGGTCCACGTCCACCCGACGATGGCGGTCCTGCTGCAACGGCTGGCACCGGAGCAGACGGTGCTGGTGAGTGATGCCCTCGCTCCCTACGGCCTCGCCGATGGTGAACACCGCTGGGATGAACGGGTGCTGCTGGTGGAGAACGGCACCTGCCGCCTCGCCGACGGCACCCTGGCGGGCGTGACCCTGCCGCAGCTGGAGGGAGTCAAACGACTCGCTCGCTGGAGTGATGCCCCCAGTGCCGCCATCTGGAGTGCCACCGTGGCGCCGCGACGGCTGCTCGAGACGGCGGTCACAGCCCACGACGCCCTGCTCGGCCAACCCCTGACGCAACTTCTGCGCTGGAGCCAGCACAACGGGGACCTGCACTGGGCCAGCGCTGCTTAAGATCCCGCCCATATCCCGTCGTCCCTGAATGGCCCCCGAACAGCTTCTGGAGCAGAAACAAGCCGAGAAGCAGGAGGTGAAGGGCTACTTCGAAACCACCGGCTTTGATCGCTGGAACCGCATCTACAGCGACAGCGACGATGTGAACAAGGTGCAGCGCAACATCCGCATCGGTCACCAGAAAACCGTGGATGAAGTGCTGAGCTGGATCAAGGAGAGCGGCAGCTTCAGCGACGTCAGCTTCTGCGATGCCGGCTGCGGTGTCGGCAGCCTCAGCCTTCCGTTGGCGGCGATGGGCGCCGGATCGATCAACGCCAGCGATATCTCCGAAGCCATGGCGCAGGAGGCCGAGCGACGCGCCCGCGACGCTGGTCTGGACATGACCAAGCTGAACTTCTTCGCCAGCGATCTGGAAAGCCTTAGCGGGTCGTTCCACACCGTGTGCTGCCTGGATGTGTTCATCCACTACCCGCAGCCGGCGGCCGAAGAAATGGTGAAGCACCTCTGCGGACTCACCGAAGAGCGCTTGATCGTGAGCTTTGCGCCCTACACACCATTGCTGGCGCTGCTGAAAGGGATCGGCCAGCTGTTCCCCGGCCCGAGCAAAACCACCCGGGCCTACACCCTCAAAGAAGACGGCATCGTGAAAGCGGCTGAGGCCTGCGGCTTCCAATTGGTGCGCCGCAGCTTAAACAAAGCTCCATTCTATTTTTCCAGACTGATTGAGTTCAAAAAAGCCTAAGCAGCAAGACCAATTAACTTCTAAGCTGCCATAAACGTGCGAATTAATACCAAAAAAGCCGGAACAAC
>JBMZMY010000079.1:0-6932 GCA_049619435.1 Synechococcus sp. | reverse complement strand
GCCCCCCTCAGTATTGATAACTTGATCGTTGGAATTCACCTCGTAGGAATGGAGTTGCCGGCCACCTGGCTGACAGCGCTGCGTCGTCTGCTCTGCTGTCAAATGGAGTGACCTGAGCCGCAGGGCTCATTGGGTTGTGTTCAGGTTGTCGCAACCTCGAGGCCGACGACCGACACTCCCGATGTCACCCCCTTGTTGTTGGTTGGCGACGGCCAGCGCAGTCCGGGTCGACCTGACTCAGGCCATCGTTGTTGGGCCTCAGCTGTGGCTCACAGACTCGCTTCACTTGTGCGTCAACACACCACTGCATCGAGAACACACTCCAAGCCACAACCGACTGGCATAACCCGATGACCAGAAGCACAGCTCAAATCTGTTGGAGGCGCTGAAAGGTCAGTGCCCGTCCCGATTGTTTATCACGAGCTCTACTCGGCACCCCTGCCATCGACCCATCGGTTTCCGATGGCCAAGTTTCGCTTGCTGCATCGCCTGCTTCTGGATCAAGCTCTGATCACAGAGAACCAGGTTGTTGCGCCTCTGTCGATCGCCAGGCGGGACCTTGAATTGGTGCATTCGCGCCGTTATCACGAGGATTTCAGTCGCGATCGCCTGACGCGTTCTGAGCAGCGTCGCATCGGTCTTCCCGCCACGATTCCGTTGATCCAACGCACTTGGTTAGCGGTTGGTGGCACCCTTCGCACCGCCCGGTTGGCGCTCAAGCATGGCCTCGCTTGTCACCTGGCAGGTGGGACTCATCATGCCCATCCAGAGTTCGGCAGTGGTTTCTGCATCTTCAATGATTGTGCGATTGCGGCCACGGTTCTTCTTGCCCGAGGGGAGGTTGAGCGTCTGATGATTCTTGATTTAGATGTACATCAGGGCGATGGAACAGCAGCCTGTTGTGCTGATCATCCGGGAATCTTTACTGTTTCAGTGCATGCCGCTCGTAATTTTCCCTCGCGCAAGGTTGATAGTGATGTTGATTTGCCCCTGGACGATGGTATTGACGATCAGGGATATCTAACTGCCATTGGTGATTGGCTCCCGGCATTGATTGATCAGGTTCGGCCGGATCTTGTGTTGTTCAATGCTGGCGTGGACCCCCATCAAGATGATCGCCTGGGGCGGCTGGCTTTGACGGACCAGGGTCTGTTCTGCAGGGATCGACTGGTCTTGGATGCCTGCCTGCGGCGCTCGATTCCCGTCGCAACGGTGATCGGTGGTGGCTATGACGCCTTGGATGCCCTTGTTCCTCGCCATGCCCTGGTGGTCAGGGCTGCACTCGAACAGGCGCGTTTGTATGGTCTTTGAGCTTGGGCTCAGCCATGTCACTCCCCCCTTGGAGGCCTGTGCTCAAGGCTGCCCAGCAGCGCGACGGCCGCTCGCCATCGGCTCGGTGGTTGCAGCTGGCCACGGTCGCCAAAGATGGAACGCCGCGGGTGCGCACGTTGGTGTTTCGCGGTTGGCATGGCGATGATCAACTGTTGTTGTTCACCGATGGCCGCAGCGAGAAATGCGAAGAGCTGAACCATCAGCCCGCTGCGGAGGTGTGTTGGTTGTTCGCGAAGGCCAAACAGCAGTTCCGTCTTCGAGGGGTGATCAGCCGCATCACCCCTGAGCGCGACCCTGCGCTGGTGCGCCATTGCTGGAGAACGATGCGCGACAGCGGTCGTGCCCTCTGGGCCTGGCCCCAGCCTGGAGCCGCGTTCAGCAGCGATGCATTGTTTGCCGACGCTGTGCCCGAAGACATGGCACCGCCGGATCACTTTGTGGTGTGTCTGCTGGCAGTGGCTCAGGTGGAGCTATTGGACCTCACGCAGCATCCCCATCGCCGCACCCGCTGGGCTCTCGCGGATCTGTGGCGCGAGCATCGCTTGAATCCTTAACGCTGGAGTCGGTGCTGATCACCACCAGCGGTTCACCCGTCCAATCGAGGCTTGTCCTGGTTTGGAGGGAACCGTGACGACGGACAGGCGTTGGTGCTGACGCTGATAATCAAAGCGGCAGAACCCAGCCCCGCTGCCTGAGCAGGAGGAGAGGCTGCGCAGGGTCACAGCCGCCCAGGCACGCTCGCGCTCGGATGGCGTCTGGGTCGGAGCTGGCTGCCAGCCGGCCGCCACCAGATGTTGGTGGGCTTCCAGGATGGTCTGATCGGCCTGCAGAACCCCGTCGGGTGCAGCCAGTGCAGTGGTGCCGAGGCTCAGGACCAGAACCGTCAATGTTCGACCTGTGATGGCACCCATGCTGATTTGGCATCAGCTCTGCCATAGCCATGGATGCTCGCCTTAGCCAACTCCTGACGGGATCCAGGGTTGCAGCAGCTGCGCGATCAGCAGGCTCACGATCACCCCGACCATGGCTTTACCCACATCGGTTCCGAGGGTCTGGATCAGTGAATTGGGCTCGCTGGGGCGGAGCGCCAGCTCTCGGCCACCGAGGAGGCCGAGAAATACCCAGGTCGTACTGAGAGGAACCGTGGAGATCACCGTTTTCACCAGCAGACAGAGCCCGAACAGCATGTCGATCACGGTGGCTGAGACCAGGTCGGTGCTGCTGCGTTTGGATCGCAGGATCGCCTGCATCGGTCCACCGCCGCTGGCCACCAACAGGCACACCCCCAAACAGAGCAGCGCTGTGCAGCTCGCCATCGCCCCTGCGCTGAGCTGTCGCGGTAGATAAACGAAAATGTTGGCCATGTCCTGGATCAGCCACTGACTCCACAGCAGTGCCGTCGCCATCCATTGGAGGACGAGCCAGCCGCGACCCTCGCTTGACCCATGGCTGTCCTGGCCACCACGCCAGTGATTCAGCCAGCGGGTGCCTAGGCCGTAACTCACCAGTCCAAGGCTGAAGGCGAGGCAATAGCCCGTGGCGGAGCTGGCGAGCAAGGCCTTGGTGTTGGCTGGATGGAACGAGGACAGCACCAGAAAGGATGTGCTCACCGGTGCGCCCCAGCGGGTCAAGGCCAAGACCGCAAGCGGAGGAATCATGAACACCCAGCCCAGCGGCGTCGGGAGTGGGATCAGGCTGGTTGGGGCACTCAGGCGTCCCCAGGCCGGATCGCCGTGGTTCAGCCACCAGCCGGTCAGCATCACCCCACTGGTGATGCTGCAGAGAAACAGCATCTGGACGACTTTCGGCGTGCGGTCCTGGTTCGAGGCCAGGTAGGTGCCAACGGTTTGCAGGGCGTCGTTGCCGATCACGGCCCACGCGGCCAACACAAAGCCAGTGCCCATTGAGAGGCTGATCTCCCACACCATCAGCGGGACGTGCGTTGCTTGTCCAGTCGCCGGCGCAGATGCGGCAGGACCAGGGCATCCATCACTGCAAAGCTGATCAGGCAGGGCACAAACCCGCGCGACACCAGGCGGCAGATGCTGCGTTCGCCGTCCAGCTGGCAGATCAACAGCTCCGCGATCCAGAACAGGGCGACTTTCGCCAGGAAGCCAATCAGGGCGACCCGCTGTTCACGGGGACTGAGGCGCAACGATTTCAGCACGTCAGTTCAGCACCGTCAGAGCTCGAATTTTGGCTTGGCGGAAGCCGCTTCCGATGTTGCGGCAGTTGATCCGAACGAATCTCTGCTGAAGGGGGGCTCGCCTACGCGTTGGCCGTCTCCGCGCCGAGCTGGTGGATCCTTTTCAGCAGATCACTGTTCTTTGGGGCCAGTCTGAGTCGCAAGGCATCGTTGTGAATGTGATGGAGTGCCTTGGTGATGTGCCGGTTGTGAATTGGGAACCGTGACAACGTGTAGTTCATCGAACGGCGTGAATGGAGTCGATGAAGCCTTAAGAAGAGTTGAAGGAATCAGCAGTTGGAGTAACGGTTTCTACTTTGAGTTTTAGTGCGTGTGTTTTGCCCAATGGCTGACTCGCTCAAGGCAAAAATCAAGTCTGACTCTGTCGTCTTGCCGGAGTACTGGACAGCCGACGAAGGGCAGGCGTCCGTGAAGGTTCGAGCCGAGGGGGACTCCATTGTTGGTGCCTCTGGCTACGTCAACCTCTACTTGTCGACTGATGGCATCCTTGATGGCAAATCGGAATTTGTAGTTGGCACGAAATATGTCGATGAATTCAAGCGCAATGAGACATTCCGCTTTGATTTTGATCAATACGTTGCGGATCCCAATGACCCGAGAGATTTAGCGCTGGCGCCTGGTCGTTACTACCTCGTTGCCCAGGCGGTGGGTGGAGATGCCGGGTTTGATCTGGGAACCCAGAGTGCCTATACGGATTCGGATGTTGAGGCCGTTTCGGCGCCCGATACGGATGTTCTGATCGATTGGGTGTCGACCTTCCTGACGTCCACACAGTTGGAGGGAAGTGTCAACGGGGAAGGTGATGGCCCGTACAACGGCTGCCGAATCATGGCCATGATGTCGACGGCTGCTTACGACATCGCGGCTGCAGATCCAGATACCGACCGGCAGCTTTACAGCATCTCCGAAGCGCTTTATGCGCAGAAGCCGCAGGGCGATAATTTCTCGGCCGAAGCAGCGATCAATAAAGCGGCTTATGACATTTTCCGCGAGGAGTTTTCCCCGCAAGCTGATCTGTTCAAGGAGCAGTACAAGCAATCCCGCAAGGAGATTGCAGGCACGATTTCTGAAGATTCCCTGAGCCAAAGTGAAAAGTTCGGTGCCCAAGTCGCTAAGGCGATGATTCAGTCCCGCAAGGACGATGGCACCTATGACGACACGCCGTATGCCTACCCGAATGACCCCGAAGGGTTCGTCTGGTTGCCTCCCGCCACAGGTGATGCTGCCGGTCAAGCCGGCGGCCCCAACCGCGGTGGGGTGAAGCCCTTTGTGCTCCCCGGGGATTCCGTGGATGACTGGTCCTCTACGGCCAATCAAGACAAACTCCTGATCGAAGGTCCTGACGGAGTGATTGACCTTCGACTGGATTACCGCCCTGATGATGGCGACGGCACCAACTATGCCCGCCAGTACGAAACGGCTCGGGTCTACGGCGTGCAGCAAGCCACCGCTCTCACTCAGGTGGCAGCGAATGCCGATCAGCGGGAGATTGGCGAGTGGTACTCGCAGGACGAGAACGACTCCTGGCAGCCCTGGGGCTTGCCCAATTACATGGCGATGGCGATTGCCGTCCAGGAGGGCAACACTCTGGAGGAGAACGCCCAGTTCTTTGCCACGTTGCACAGTGCGATTGCTGATGCCACCACAGCGGCCTGGGTGGACAAGTGGACCAACGTGATTCCGCGTCCCAAGCAGGTGATCACGGACTATGCCAACCACTCCGAAAACGGTGGCGTGGTCAGCGATCCGCTGTGGAAGTCAGGGCTGAACAAGATTGTTCCCGGCCAGTCCAGCCCACCGTTCCCCGATTACGTCTCCGGCCATTCCGACATCTATGGCTCCTGGTCGGCGGTGATGGAAGCCTTCTATGGAACGGATTATTCCTACTCCGCTGGTTCTCAGACCCTGGAGGGCACCAAGCGCAGTTTCGATGGCTACACCGACCCCGTCTCTGGGATTGAGTGGAGCCCATTCAAAGAGGCGGCGATGGAAGCGGCCCAGAGCCGGTTGTTCTGGGGTGTCCATACGCCAGCAGCCACCGGGGCCTCCTTCATCACCGGCCAGAACATTGGCCATTACGTGATGCACGAGGAGATCTTCGGTCAGCCGCTGACCAATGACAGCTTCGATGGCATTCCTGACTGGGAGCCCTTCTCTGCCGCATACACCGCCAATCCGATCCTGCCCCTGCTGGAACTGGACGATCCCATCCTGGGACCATCCAGCAACCTGGGAGATACCGACGGCGCCAGCTGATCGTCGCGATCCGACGCCAGGTCGAAGCGGGGCTATCAGGCCAGGTCCCGCTCGACCTGGGTGATGTCGATCAAGGACTCTTGGTGGTTGCCTCGTTCAGTTGAGGACGGTCAAGGTGGTGATGCGTCCTTGCTTGACCCATCTGGCCAGTGCTTCGATTTCGGATCGATCAGGGAAGCAGATGCACCCTGTGCCGGGGTAGCAAGGGTGGAAATGAGTCGCTCACTAGGGCGGCTCTTTTCTTTTGTAGTGCAGTACAGGGATTTGGGCGGTTTGGGTGTGGCGGCGGTGTGGCGAGTTTGAGGCGAAATTGTGGTCTCTGCGTATCGCCTGCGTATTTCTCTGCGTAGGCTTGGATTCACTTCCCCTGGCACCGACTGATTCCCACGGCGAGTACGCAGGCTTGGGTCATCACCGCTCGAAACGCTGTTGCCGACGCCGGTTTCGCTGATGGGTGGTCACTCATTAAGCGTGGTGAGAAGGTGCAGCTGCAGCACAGCTGGCTTGCCCCAGGGGGTGAACGGAGGAAGGCAACGGCGATGCTTCCGGTGGAGTGGAAGCGTGGTTTCCATAAAGAGGTCATCCCCGCGCTGGAATTCATCACCCGCGCGATGGTCCAGGGCAAGACGCTGAAGGCTGCGGTTGCCGGCTTTGTGGAAGGTGGAGACCACCCGCAAGTGTTCGAGCTTTCGGTCCTTCAACTTGGGCGCAGGTTGGGGGGAGGCCTGAGAACGCTTGCGAGTTGTTCCAGGCGGCGACGCTGTCAGCCACGGTTGGTGATGACGGTCAGCCGCTGATGCTTGGAGCCGGCTCGGTCCAGAGGCGAAAGAAGCTCCAGACGGTTAACCAGTTCTTGACCTTCTGCTGTGAATACGAGGGCTTCAGCGAACGGTGGAAGCCGCCGGTTGATTACACCGAGCGATACCTGGGGCGGAGTGACAAGACCATTCAGCGCTACGGCGTCCCAGAGGCGGCGATAAAGCCGCTGATGGAGAGCTTTAGGGATACGGAAATAGGACGGCGCTGGCGGTTCGCTGTGGGGTTGCTGGTGTGTTTTGGCATCAGACCCTGGGAGTTGAACCATCTGCGGGTTGAGGGTGATTTCCTGCGGGTGACAAAAGGCAAGAGGAATAGCCGA
>JBMZMY010000078.1:0-7070 GCA_049619435.1 Synechococcus sp. | reverse complement strand
GTGTTGTTGTTGTTGGCTGTGCTGGCGGGTTGGGACAGAAATCAGCTGCAGGCGCTGATCACTGCATCACCGTGATCACGGTGTTGTCGTCGAGGTTGCTCGGCAGGGTTTGCGTCCGGCCCACCCGGCGTACGGCGCTGCCGCCCATGGCATCGAGGAAGGGTTGCAAACCCTCTTGATCACAGCCTTCCGGTGCGTCCCCGTTGATGTATTGCACCGGGATCACCCGGCGTGGGTTGAGTGCTTCCACCACCGCGGCCGCTTCTGCACCGTCGTAAATCTTGCTGCCGCCGCCCACACCGATGATCAGCACATCCGGGCGACCCAGCAGCACTTTGTCAGCACCGGACAGCGGGCCGGCGGTGGCCCCGAGGTGGGCGAAATTCAGCCCCCCCTGCTGCCAGCGCCAGAGGGTGGCCTGACCAAAGCGGCGCCCCTCGATGCGGTCATGGGGACTGGCGAAGCCTTCGAGGGTGAGGCCGCCGATCCGATACGAGCCCGGTTGCACCAGAAAGCGTCCGCCGGCCACCCCCCGGGCGCCTTCGTCGGCGAGTTGGGAATTGGCCAGAATCACGCCGGCTGTCACCCGCGGTTCGGTCAGGCCGCTGGCGCAGCCCACAGCCTTGTAGGGGTTGAGCAGCACCGACTGGCCGCCGCCCTGGATCAGCAGGGCCCGTTGGCCATAGCTGCTGATGCTCACTCCCGTGCCAGCCCATCCGGCTGTGGGAATGCTGAGGGCCAGGCCGGCTGCAGCGGTCAGCAAGCGTTGCAGGACGGTCATGGTGCGGGGACGGGACGCTTGGACGCTAACAGCGTTATCCCTCGGCTTCCCGCAGGAAATTGGCCAGCAGTTGATGCCCGGATTCGGTCAACACACTCTCAGGGTGGAACTGCACGCCCTGCAGGTGGCGGTACTGCCGGTGGCGCAGGCCCATGATCGTGCCGTCTTCGAGCCAGGCCGTGATCTCCAGGCAGTCCGGAAGACTGTTGCGGTCGGCGATCAAGGAGTGATAACGGGTGGCCGTCAGAGGATGGGGCAGGCCGCTGAACACGCCTTCGCCGCCATGCAGCACCGGGGAGGTTTTGCCGTGCATCTGCTCACGGGCGCGCACCACAGTTCCGCCATACACCTGGGCTAGGGCCTGATGGCCGAGGCAGACGCCGAGGGTGGGCACCGTTGGCGAGAGCTGCTCCAGCACCTCCAGGCACACCCCCGATTGATCGGGATCCCCCGGGCCAGGGGAGAGCAGGATCGCGTCAGGCTGGAGTGCACGAATTTGCTCGAGGCTCAGGTCGTCGTTGCGATGCACGCGCAGATCGGCCGCCAGGGGATGGTGCGGGGCCAGTTCCCCGAAGTACTGCACCAGGTTGAAGGTGAAGCTGTCGTAGTTGTCGATGACCAGCAGCATCGGTGTTGGTGCGGTGTCGGATGGTGCGGAGTCAGAGCCCCAGCTGCAGCAGCAGGGGTGGCAGGAGCAGGAACACGGCAATCATCAGAGCACTGATGGCAGCGACAAGAACCGCCGCGGCTGCACAGTCCTTGGCGATGCGCGCCAGGGGGTGGAAACGCCGCCCGATGGCGAGATCCACCACAGCCTCAATCGCGGTGTTCAGCAGCTCCAGAACCAGAACCGCCGCCACCGTAAGCATCAGCACGGCCAGGCGGATCAGATCCAGCTGCAGCCAGGTGGCCAGGGCAAAGACCACGGCTCCGGTGATCACATGGATCCGGAAGTTGCGCTGACTGACGAAGGCATACCCCAACCCCTGGGCGGCGTAACGAAAGCTGGCCGGCAGGTCGCCGGCGATGGCCCAGCTGCCGCGTCGCATGGCTCTTCCGCCTCCGGATGGCATGGCAGCGACCTCCTCGCCGGATGGGTCGGTGGATTGCCTGGAGGCCTGGATCGGACTGTCAGTGGGCATCGCTGTTGACCGGGCTGACCACCGGGATGGGCTCCCGAGTCCAAATGTTATGGCTCACCGCAAGTAGACGCTCCTGCTGGCGCAACATCAGCTCGAGGGCTGCGTCATCGGGGTGATCCCATCCGAGCAGATGCAGGAGGCCGTGGCTGAGCAGCCAACGCAACTCATGGAGCAGGGTGTGGCCATGCTCTTCAGCCTGGCGGTGGGCGGTATCCACCGAAATGATGATGTCCCCTAGTTCGAGGCTGGGTTGAACGAGGTCGTCGGGAAGGTCGTCGAGGGCTGCGAACGACAGCACATCCGTGGGTCCCTGGCGTTGACGCCAGGCTGCGTTGAGCTCAGCGATGGTTGTGTCGTCACAGAACTGCAAGCCCAGGCTGAGTTCTTCGGCCTTGCGAACGGCCTCTGGGCAGTCCAGCTCCGGCGTGCAGCGAACGCTCTCCAGCCAGCGGCTCAGTTCAGCCTCCCAGCAGGAGGGATCGGCCAGCGCGGGGATCGCGGCGGTGGGGCCTGGATCCAGGGCGAGGTCCAGCAGCAGTGGCGCTGGCAGGTCCATCACTGCGGCAGGGTTGGCCGGCCGAGCCAGGCCACCAGCACGATGAAGCCGAGGAATCCGGCGGCGGTGAGCCCGAAGTGAAACAGGCTCTTGCTGCCCTTGCGCACCATGTTGCGCATCGCCTGCTTGACGAAGCTCGGTGCTGGGCCGCTGGTGGGGGTGCTGTCGGACTCGGGACTCATGGCTGCTCAGCTGTCGGCATCGGTGCCGGGGCGGTCGACACCTTGGCGCAGCGAGGCATCGATGAAGGGGTCTAGGGCACCATCCATCACCGCTTGCACATCGTTGGTCTCTTCCTGGGTGCGCAGGTCTTTGACCATCTGATACGGATGGAACACGTAGTTGCGGATCTGGTTGCCCCAGGCCGCCTCCACGATGTCGCCGCGGATGTCGGCGATTTCCGCTGCCCGCTGCTCCTGGGCGATCACCAACAGCTTGGCCATCAGCAACGCCATCGCCTTTTCCTTGTTCTGCAGCTGGGAGCGTTCCTGGGTGCAGCGCACGAACAGGCCGGTGGGGATGTGCAGGATGCGCACAGCGGTTTCCACCTTGTTCACGTTCTGACCGCCAGCTCCACCCGAACGACTGGTGGTGATCTCGAGATCCTTTTCAGGGATGTCGAGCTTGACCTCTTCCTCGATTTTGGGCATCACCTCCACACCGGCAAAGCTGGTCTGGCGTTTGTCGTTGGCGTTGAACGGTGAAATCCGCACCAGGCGGTGCGTGCCTTTCTCGTTGCGTAGGTAGCCGTAGGCGTAGCGCCCTTCGATTTCGATCGTGGCGCTCTTGATTCCCGCTTCCTCTCCCTCGGAGAGTTCGTCCACCGTCACTTTCATGCCGTGGTCCTCTGCCCAGCGGGTGTACATCCGCAGCAGCATCTGAGCCCAGTCCTGGGCATCGGTGCCACCGGCACCGGCATTGATGCTGAGGACAGCACCCTCTTTGTCGTACTCCCCGCTGAGCAGCCGTTCCAGCTCCCAGCGGTCCAGGCCGAGGCGCAGTTGATTCAGCCCCTCCTGGGCTTCCTGGAGCAGGTCTTCATCGGGCTCCAGTTCATAGAGCTCCTGGGTCGCTTTCGCGTCGTCGACCGCTCCCCGCCAGTCGGCGAGTTGCTGCAGCTGGGCCTTCACCTCATCGAGGCGGCGCATCTGCTTCTGAGCGTTCTGCTGGTCGTCCCAGAAATCAGGCTGGGCAGCGAGTTGCTCGAGATCCTGTTGGCGGGCTTTCAGTGCAGGGACGTCAAAGACAGTCCTGGGCATTGCCCAGGCGGTCAGTGAGCTCGGAGAGGTCGCGCTTGAAGTCGGTGAGATCCAGCAAGGACTCGGTCCTGATCGGCTTTCGACGCTATCAGCGCAGTCGCTGCATAGAGTCCGATCTGACGTGATGCCCCGCCATGGCCAAGGTTGAGATCTACACCTGGCAGACCTGCCCGTTCTGCGTGCGGGCCAAGGCACTGCTGGATCGCAAAGGCGTCAACTACACCGAGCACAGCGTCGATGGCGATGAACCCGCCCGCGATGCCATGGCCGCCCGTGGCGACGGTCGCCGCAGTGTGCCCCAGGTGTACATCGATGATCAGCACATCGGCGGCTGTGATGATCTCCACGCCCTGGATCGCGCCGGAAAGCTCGACCCCCTTCTCAACGCCTGAGCCATGCGCCAGCTGTTTGTCCTGGACCCGCTGCGGCAGATCAATCCTGCCAAGGATTCGTCTGCGGCCCTGATGCAGGCCGCCCAGCGTGCGGGGGATGAGGTCTGGGCGTGCACCCCGAGCGATCTGATCGCCCGGGGCGACGAACCGTTGGCGATGGCGTTGCCGGTCACCGCGGAGCCCTGGATTGGTATCGGCTCCTGTGAACGTCAATCGCTGACCGGGTTTGATGTGATCTGGATGCGCAAGGATCCGCCCGTGGATGAGGCGTATCTCTATGCCACCCATCTGTTGGAGGTGGCCGAGCGGGCCGGCGTTCGTGTGCTGAACCGGCCCAGTGCCCTGCGCTCTTGGAACGAAAAGCTGGGGGCCCTGCGCTTCAGTCGCTGGATGGCGCCCACGCTGGTGGCTGGTCGGGTGTCGGAGCTCACCCGCTTTGCCGAGGAGCAGGGCGAGGTGGTGCTGAAGCCCCTCGGCGGGCGGGCTGGTCTCGGTGTGATTCGTGTGGATTCCAAGGCGCCGGGGTTGAAGGCGCTGCTGGAACTGGTCACCGAGCAGGAGCGCTTGCCGGTGATGGCCCAGGCGTTTCTGCCGGCGGTCAGCGACGGCGACAAGCGGATTCTGTTGGTCGATGGCGTTCCGCTCGGCGCGGTGAACCGCCGACCGGCGGATGGGGAATTCCGCAGCAACCTGGCGGTGGGTGGTCATGCGGAGGCCACCGAGCTCACCGAGCGTGAGCGCCAGATCTGTGATGCCCTGGCCCCTGCCTTGCGGGCAGAGGGCTTGTTCTTCGTCGGCATCGATGTGATCGGCGGCATGTTGAGTGAGATCAACGTCACCAGTCCCACCGGGGTGCGTGAGGTGGAGCGCTTGATGCAGCAGCCCTTGGCCGATCAAACGATTGAGCAGCTCCACAGCGCCTTCTGAATTTCGTCATCACAATGCGTTGATGGCCTGGATGAAAGACATGCACCGTTGGCGTGGTGTGATCAGCCGTCTGATGTTGACGGGACTCCTGCTCTCGACGCCGCTTCATCCATCCCATGCAAAAGCGGGGGCACCGCCACCGTTGATTCCCAGGGATGTGCTGTTTGGCAACCCCGAGATCATTGGCCTGGATCTGAGCCCAGATGGCACCCGCCTTGTCTATCTGGCTCCTTTTAAAGGTGTGCTCAACCTCTGGGTGCGGGATCTCGATGGCCAGCGACCTCCGCGGTTGCTGACGCAGTCGACCTCACGGCCACAGCGTTCCGCCAGCTGGACGCATGACAGCCGCTATTTGATTTCCTCCCGTGACGGCGATGGAGATGAAAACACGGTGCTGGTTCGCATCGATCCCACAACTGGCGCCATGGTGGATCTCACTCCGCCCCGTGGCGTGTTGGCCACATTGGAGGCGACCGACCGGGATGTGCCCGACGAGCTCGTGGTCGGTTTAAACGACCGCGATCCCCGTTACCACGATCTCTACGTGCTCACGATCAGCACGGGCAAACGGCGTTTGCTGGCGAAGGTGGAGGACGGCCGTCCGTTGGGCGTGAAGCGGATGGATGGTGTCTGGCATCCCTACCTACGGATGGAACTGCTGAAGGATGGCGGTGTCGTCTATCAGCTGCGCCTTCCGGAGGATCCCGATTGGCGACCGTTTTTGCGTTTTGGCTTTGATGATGCCGCTGGTTCGATGCCCTTGGGCTTCACCCGTGATGGTTCCTGGTTGTATGGCCGCCTGACCACCAACGCCGATCTACCCAGGATCGTGCGCTGGAGCCGTGAGCAGTTGCGTCAGTGCGGCACAGACTGTCCGCCTGAACTCGTGCATCAAGCCAGCAGTGGTGCCGTTGGCTTTGCGTTGTCAGATCCTGAACGGGGGGTCCCGCAGGTGCTGGTGGAGACCGATCTCCGCAGTCAACGGGTGGTGCTTGATCCTGCGGTGAAAGAGGATCTCACTACCCTGCAACGTCTGGTCGGGGAGCGTGAGTTCGCCGTCATCGATCGCGACCGTCAGGACAGGATCTGGCTGCTTTTGGTCAGTGCTTCCGATCGAGCACCTGAGTACTGGTTGTGGGACCGCAGTCAACAGCGGTCGCGCAAGCTTGTTTCGGTCCAGCCGCAGCTCGAGCGTTACGACCTGGCGCCGATGGAGAGTCTTGATCTGAAGGCCAGAGACGGCCGGCGTCTGCCGGCTTATCTCACCCGCACGCCACTGGCCTCGACGGGCCCTCAACCGCTGGTCCTTCTGGTGCATGGAGGTCCCCAGGCCCGCGATTACTGGGGCTACGACTCACAGCACCAACAGCTCGCGAATCGCGGCTACCACGTGATGAGCGTGAATTACCGCGGTTCCACTGGGTTTGGCAAAGCCCACCAGTTGGCTGGGGAAGGCGAGTGGTACGGCCGGATGCAGGACGATCTGGTCGATGCGGTGAATTGGGCCGTTGATCAGGGCATCGCCGATCCCAAGCGCTTGGCGATCATGGGAGCCTCCTACGGCGGATATGCGGCGCTCTCCGGGCTGACCCGTGATCCAGAGCTGTTTGCAGCCGCCGTGGCGGAGGTGGGGCCGTCCAATCTGCGGACCTTGTTGGCTGGTTTACCGCCGTACTGGGCGATCGGACGTCCGGTATTTGAGCGGATGATCGGGGTTGGATCGGTCGATTTGGATGCGATCTCTCCGATCAATCACGTGGATCGGATTCAGCGGCCTCTGCTGCTCGGCCACGGCGCCAACGACGCCCGTGTGAAGCTCAAAGAGAGTGAAACCATTGCCGAGGCGATGGAGGCCCGCGGGCTGCCGGTGGATTTTGTTGTCTTCCCCGACGAGGGCCATGGCCTCGCCAATCCCCGCAATGCGCTGGCCATGACGGCCCTGGTGGAGGCCTTCTTCGCTCAGCATTTGGGGGGGCGTGCAGAGCCGTTCGGCGATGACCTCAAGCGTTCATC
>JBMZMY010000077.1:0-7072 GCA_049619435.1 Synechococcus sp. | reverse complement strand
GCAGCACCGCATCGGGCAATTGCTCGCGGATGCGATCTAGCAGGCCTTCATTCACATCGGCCTGCCAGGGGCGGTTCATCGCCCGCAGCACCTCGGGATGGCTGTGTTGCAGCGGTAGGTCGAGGTAGGGCACCACATTCGGCACCTCCCGGTAGGCCGCCAGAACCTCCGGCGTTAGGCCCGTGGGGTAGGCGTAATGCACCCGGATCCAGGGGATCTCCACCTCACCGAGGGCGCGCAGCAGCTCCGCCAGCTTCGGTTTGCCGTAGAGATCCAGGCCGTAGTTGGTGGTGATCTGGCTGATCAGGATCAGCTCCTGCACCCCCTGTTCCGCCAGTTGATGGGCCTCGGCCACGATCGATTCGATCGGCCGGCTGCGCTGGTCGCCCCGCAGCTTGGGGATGATGCAGAAGGCGCAGCGGTAGTCGCAGCCTTCGGCCACCTTCAGGTAGGCCACCGCTTGATCCGTGGTGCGCTGTCGGGGCAGATGCTCATCGCCCACAAACGTCGGCACGGCGCTCACCCGGTTCACCCGTTCACCGGCTTCCACCCGTTGCAGCACATCCACGATGTGCTGGTAATCCCCCGTGCCGACGATCGCCTTGGCTTCCGGGATCGAGTCCAGCAGTTCGTCCTGGAAATGTTGGGCCAGACAGCCGGCAATGATCAGTTCCTTGCCTTGTTCCGCCAGGTCCACGAGGGTGCGCACCGATTCCTCCCGGGCGTCCTGGATGAAGCTGCAGGTGTTCACCACCACCACGGCGGCATCGCGCTCATCGCTGCTCACCCCATACCCAGCCTCAGCCAGCAGTCCCACCATGTGCTCGGTGTCCACCCGGTTCTTTTCACAGCCCAGATGCGCAAAGGCGACTGTCGGTTTGGAGCTGGTTACGGTCATGGGGGTGCCGGCAGGCCGTTTTCCACCCTACGGAGCAGTCGGATTGGCTTTGTCCTGACAGAATTCCCGCACTTGTTGGGAATGGATGGGCAGCTCCCGTCTTGTCAGCCGTCGTCGCCAGGACTCCGGGGCCAAGTGGGCTCGGATCGCCATGGCTGTGCTGGCCACGGTTGGTGTGATCGATACCGGCACGATCACACTCAAGCGCTGGGGGCTGCTCGGTGACCTGATCTGCCCGATGGGCAGCGATGGCTGCGACAAGGTGCTCAACAGCCCTTGGGGCACCATCGCCGAGGGCATCCCCCTGTCCTTCGTTGGCCTGCTCGCCTACGGCGCGGTGCTGCTGATGGCGCTGTTGCCCCTGTTGCCCGGACTGAACGAGAACAAAACCGATCTCTCCCGTCGGACCTGGTGGGGCCTGTTCACGGTGTCCCTTGGCATGGCGGTGTTCAGCGGGGTGCTGCTGGGCCTGATGGTGGTCAAGATTCAGGCTTTCTGTTTCTTCTGTCTGCTCTCGGGCATCCTCTCGCTGCTGCTGCTGATCCTTTCGGTGGTCGGTGGCGGTTGGGACGACCCCGGTCAGCTGATCTTCCGCGGCATTCTGTTGGCCCTCGCGGTGTTGCTGGGTGGCTTGATCTGGGCCTCGGTTCTCGATCCTGATCGGGCCGAGCTGCCGACCGGCCAGGGCGTGGCCCCGCTGGTGACCACGGAGAGCTCCCCAGCTGCGATCGCATTGGCTGATCACCTCACCGTTGCTGGCGCTGTGATGTATTCCGCTTATTGGTGTCCCCATTGCCACGAGCAGAAGGAGCTGTTCGGCAAGGAGGCCACGGCCAAGCTCAACGTGGTGGAGTGCGCCGCCGATGGGGAGAACAACCAGGCAGACCTTTGCCGCAGCAAGGGTCTGGAGGGATTCCCCAGCTGGGAAATCAACGGCTCGATTGAGTCCGGGGTGGCGTCGCTGGACACCCTGGCCGAACGCAGTGGCTACAGCGGCAACAAGGAGTTTTGAGCCTGGTTAAGGGCGCACCGCGCGCGTGCGAATCGCTTGCCCCTTGATTTGCTGAGAGTGCCTTTGCCATTGCGGTAGAGGCACTGGGGCATCGGTGCGGAAGTGACCGCCTCGGCTTTCTTCGCGGAACTGGCAGGCCTCCAGCATCAAGCGGCTGGTGAGCAGCCGATGGCTGAGGTCCAACAGCAGATTTAGATCCCGGCGACTGCTGTCCTCCAGGGTCAGCACCTGGTCGGTCGGCAACGTTCGCAGCTGATGCAGCAGCGGTTGGCGATCCAACAGGTCACGCTCCTTGCGAAGGCTGTGCAGGGCCGTCGTGATCCCCTGGGTGGAGCGGGCGACACCGGCATGGCGCCAGCACAGCCGCCGTAGCCGCTCGATCCGCTCCATCAGCCCGGCAGTGGTTTCGTTCTGGTTGAGCCCCGTGGTGCAGGTTGCAGGCGCTGCATCCGCCTGGTCGCCGTGGGCGGGCCCGAGGTCGATCGCCTGCATCTGCCGGGCGAACACCAGGCATTCCATCAGGGAATTGCTCGCCAGTCGGTTGGCGCCATGGACGCCGGTGCAGGCCACTTCGCCAACGGCATACAGCCCCGGCAGTGAGGTGGCGGCTTGGAGGTCGGTCGCCACGCCGCCCATCCAGTAATGAGCCGCCGGCGCCACAGGCACCGGACGTTCCAGGGGGTTCAGTCCGAATTCACTGCAGCGATCGAGGATGGTCGGGAAGCGTTGTTCGACCCGGTCGCTGGGAATCGCAGAGAAGTCCAGCCACATCTGCTCGCTGCCCTGCAGCCGCATCGCATTCACCAGAGCGCGGCTCACCTGATCGCGGGGGGCCAGATCACGGCGCGGCAGATCAGCGACCGGGCTCTGGCCCTGGGCATCCAACAGCACGCCCCCTTCGCCGCGGACGGCCTCCGAGATCAGAAAACAGGGCGCGCCTTCCAGTTTCAATGCCGTGGGATGGAACTGGAAAAATTCCAGGTCTTCCACTGCGGCGCCGGCTTGCCAGGCCAGGGCGATGCCTTCTCCGCAGGCCTGGGCTGGATTGGTGGTGTTGGTGAACAGATGCCCTCCGCCGCCGCTGGCCAGCACAACCGCCCTGGAGCGGATCCAGTGCAGCTGACTGCCGTCAAGCACCTGCACCCCACAGCAGCGGTTGTGCTCCACCCAGAGTTTGGTGACCCGCACCCCGCGGCGATGCACCAGGTTCGGGCGTTCGTCCACCCGATCGCGCAGCACATCCACCAGGGCGCAACCGGTCCGGTCCTGCACATGCAAAACCCGGTGATGGCTATGGGCTGCCTCCAGGGTGGTGGCCAGCTCGGCGCCATCACGGTCGAACGCCATGCCCAGCCGCAGCAGGCGGTCCACACAGCTCGGCGCCAAGTCCACCAGCTGCCGCACCGCGTCACCATCGCAAAGGCCGGCGCCGGCGCGGAGGGTGTCCTCGGCATGGCTGTCGGCGCTGTCGTCCAGGCGGGTCACCGCGGCGATCCCCCCTTGGGCCCAGCGGCTCGAGGAGCGTTGACCGGTGTTGCGATTGAGCAGCAGAACGTTGAGCCCTGGGGGCAGTTCCAGGCAGCTCATCAGCCCAGCTGCACCAGCACCGACGACCACCACATCCCAGGGGCCCTTTGGAATCGGTGTGCTGCTGCGGTTGGACGCCATCGGATCAACGAAAAAAAACCGTCGGCAGAACCGACGGTCAGTGAACAGCGTTCAAAACGGAGGCTTGGGTCAGCGGTACTGGCCGTCGTTGATCCGGTCGTCGCCTTCGTTGAGGGCAATCGAGGGCGGAGTGACGGTGAAGTTGTCGCGATATTTGGCGAACAGCTCCTTCTGGCGCTCGGTCAGATCCAGATCGAGGACGTCGTCCACGCTGTTGTAAGGACCGCCCAGCACGATTTTGCCGGCCAGGGTCGGATACATGCCCGGGTACTGCTGGAAACGGCGGACGGAGGAATTGTTCAGGTCGACCTTGCCGTCACGGGCTGCGATCTTGTCGTCAGCGACGTTGCGAATCGTGCTGCCGGAATATTTGCTGACGAGGTCCTCGTCGGCGTGAACGCTTGCTGGAAGGATCAGACCCACCGCGAGGGCGGTCATCACAGCTACACCAGTGAGCCAGCTCAAGAGCCGCTTCATCACAACACTCCGTCAGGAATTCGGGGCGATTAATCCGGCATTGCCGGCCGGCCAACGTTACAAGCGGAGTTACCGAGAGCTCGCTGGTTGCGCAGCAGTTTTTGCAGTTCGTTTCACTTCGCTGGAAATGTCCAGCTCAGATCAGTCCACTGAAATTGGGTTGAAGCAGGGCTGCTGCCAGAAACAGTCCATCCACCCAAACCGTGGTGCTGAGAACAACGCCCACCATGGACCACAACTCCGCGGTCCCGCCCCCCCGTTGGGCCTGTGCTGCGCAACGGCGGGCCATCAGGATCAGGGCGGCGCCTGCGGCTGCTAATTCCACGACCGCAGCAGGGTTAAACAGCGACAAGCCAGCCTGGTGCAGGAGTGCCGAGGCCTCATCCAAGGGTGCATTCACCACCGCCGGCCACTGCTTCATCACGCCGGTCACCGCCATCATCAAGTCGGTGCAGGCCGTCCCCACCAACGAGGCCAGGTAGAAGCCAGCAGCCAGTTTCCAGCGTGTGCGCAGACCGGCAACGGCCAGAGGAAGGGCGAAGGCTTCGATGGGCAGGTGCACCAATGGATGGGCCCGCAGCCAACCCCAGAACAAACATCCGGCGAGCCAACTGCCGCTGAATCCCACTAGCAATGCGCCCAGGTCAGCCTGGCGTTCATGGCCGGAGCGGTTCATCACCACGCCAACGGCCACGATCACGGCGGTGAACAGCACTGCAGAGAACGGGTGGAGGCGAACCCAGGGGGCTTGCAGGAACACGGGCAAGACCACCATCACCGACGCGACCTGCGTCAGCTCCAGGGAGGCGTTCCGTTCGGAGGCTGCTGATTGCCACGTCCCTCCGACCAATGTTCGCCCCCGGTATGTGAAGAAAGTTACGGAACCTTAGAAGACATCCCCCGCGTCTGCGTTCGGCATAGCGTCAACGCGTTGTGGAACGACTCAATGGCTGATTCGGCTTCAGCGCTCGGTCTCTGGGAGGCCTGCTGGAGAAATTTCATCCTCGGGGTCGTTCAGGGCCTGACTGAGTTTCTGCCCATCAGCAGCACGGCACATCTCAAGGCGGTGCCGGTGTTGCTGGGTTGGGGTGACCCCGGTGTCTCGGTGACGGCGGCGATTCAGCTCGGCAGCATCGTGGCGGTGATCGCTTACTTCAAGGCCGATCTCTCCCAGGTTCTGCGCGGCATCGGTCGGGCCATGCGCCATGGCCAGTGGCGGGAACCCGACGCCCGTCTGGGCATTGCCATGGCCATCGGCACGTTGCCGATCCTGGTGGTGGGCCTCGCCATCAAGCTGTTTGGCCACGAGGCCTATGAACAGTCTCCGCTGCGCAGCCTGCCGGCCATCGCTGTGGTGTCGATTGTGATGGCGGTGTTGCTGGCGATCGCTGAGCGGATCGGTGCCCGGCGGAAGGACCTCTCCATGGTGAGTGGCCGCGATGGCCTGTTGGTGGGAACCGCCCAGCTGCTCGCCTTGATCCCGGGCGTGTCTCGGTCTGGCAGCACCCTCACAGCCTCGCTCTTGGATGGCTGGAAGCGTCCCGATGCTGCGCGGTTTTCCTTTCTTCTGGGTATTCCGGCGATCAGCCTGGCCGGTCTGGTGGAGCTGAGGTCTGCTGTTGCAGCAGCCGGTTCGGCGGGTCCGCTGCCCTTGCTGGTGGGAATCCTCTCGGCCGCCGTGGTGTCCTGGCTGGCGATCGATTGGTTGCTCAAGTTCCTCCAACGCCACAGCACCTGGGTGTTTGTCGGCTATCGCTTGCTGTTCGGGGTGCTGCTGCTGGCCTGGTGGGGGCGTTACGGCGCACACTGAAGGAACCCTCGCCTGAGATCCGGTGTGGAATGAGCCCTCGGCTGGGGTCGCCGTGGCGGCCCTGGATCCAGACAGCACGGCCCGTCAGCCCCAGCCAGCGGTGGTGGCCTCGGTGGAACCGGGATCCATCGGCGAAGAGCTCGGCTTCGAGCCCGGCGATCAGCTGCTGAGCATCAATGGGATTCGTCCGCGGGACCTGATTGATTACCGCTACCTGTGTGTGGACGAGGATCTCCACCTCGAGGTGCGTGATGCCGCCGGCGACCACCACGAGGTCGACCTTGAAAAGGATGCCGATGACGGCCTGGGCCTCGCCTTCACCGAGGCGCTGTTCGATGGCCTCCGCCAGTGCAACAACCACTGCCCCTTCTGCTTCATCGATCAACAGCCGCCGGGCCATCGCGACAGCCTCTATCTCAAGGATGACGACTACCGCCTGAGTTTTCTCTACGGCTCCTATCTCACCTTGACCAACCTCGGTGAGGCCGATTGGCAGCGGATTGAAGAGCAACGTCTATCCCCGTTGTTTGTCTCGGTTCATGCCACCGATCCAGAGCTGCGCTCGCGCTTGCTGGTGAACCCCCGTGCCGGTTTGATCCTCGACCAGGTGGCTTGGTTCGCTGCGCGTGATCTGCAGATTCACGCGCAGGTGGTGGTCTGTCCGGGGCTCAACGATGGGCCGGCCCTGGACCGGACGCTGACCGACCTCGCCGGATTTGCTGGTGGGGACTGGCCAGCGGTGCTGTCTGCGGCGGTGGTTCCAGTCGGTCTGACCCGGTTCCGTCCTGCGGACGATGGCCTCAAACCTGTGGATCCCGCCTGCGCGGTTGCGGTGATTGACCGGGTCGAAGCGTTGCAGCACCAGTTCCAGCAACGCTTGGGCTCTCGTTTTGCCTGGCTGTCTGATGAGTGGTATCTGATCGCCGGTCGTCCCTTGCCTCCGCGGCCGGATTACGAGGATCTGCCCCAGCAGGAGAACGGTGTCGGCAGCATCCGTGCCTTCCTTGAAGCGTTGGATCAAGCCACCACCGACCTTCCCACCGCCGTGGATCGGCCGCGGCGCTGCAGCTGGGTGGTGGGCAAGATCGTTGCGACGGCCCTCGCCCCAGTGGCGGACCGGCTCAATGCCATTGATGGCGTTGACTTCCGATTGCTGGGTCTGCCGAGCCCGTATTGGGGGCAGGATCAGGTTGTGACCGGGCTGCTC
>JBMZMY010000076.1:0-7232 GCA_049619435.1 Synechococcus sp. | reverse complement strand
TGCGCAGCGGTGAGAGGGCCCTCCCCGTCACCCTGGTGATTCCGGATCAAGTGCTCACTGGCAGCCGTTATGACGTGGAGCTGATCGTTAACCGGCCCCTCGGCGATGCGGTGCTCGCCGGCGGGTTGTTGCCGCTCACCTCGGACCAGGTGCGCGATCAGGTGCGCCCCAACCTGCCCTTGGCACCCCTCGCTGGTGGTGGCCTGTTCAAGTCGGTGCAGGCGCCGTTGCGCCCTGGTGCACAGACCTGGGCGGTGATGCTGGTGCACCCCGAGGGAGTGGTGACGGCAACCAAGCGGGTCCGCGTGGTCAACGCCGTGCCAGCCGGCACGATTTAGGGTCGATTTCTCACCTATTTGGTGTTGATATCGTGCCGCCGTGGCCGGTTTGGGCGCTCCAGCGGTGCAGGGCGGAGACGTCGTCATCGCCATGGCCGGCGGCCATCAGCTGCTGCTCCATGGTCTGCACCAACTGACTCACCGGCAGCGTGAGGCCAGCGGCCTCGGCGGCCCCCAGGGCGATGCCCAGATCCTTGTGGTGCAAGGCCAGCTTGAAGCCCAGGGGATAGTGGCCGTCGAGCATGGCGCCGGCCCGGTGGCTCAGGGCCCAGGATCCGGCCGCGCCCTGGCGCAGGGCCTCCACCACGTCGGCCATCGGCAGGCCCAGCCGTTGCCCGAAGGCGATGGCTTCGGCGGCGGCGGCATAGCTGCCGGCCACCAGCACCTGGTTCACCGCCTTCACCTGTTGGCCTCGACCCACCGGGCCGAAGTGATGGATCCTCCCACCGATCACCTCCAGCAGCGGCCGCACCTGGGCGAGCACGGCGGCATCGCCGCCGATCAGCACCGTCAGTGTTCCAGCCTTGGCCCCTTCGGTGCCGCCGGTGACCGGTGCATCGAGGTAGTGCACCCCCTGGCCTTGAAGTTGGGCGGCGGCCTGTTGCGACCCTTGGGGGCTGATCGTTGAGCAGTCGACCACGATGCTGCCTGGCTTGAGGCGTTCGGCGGCTCCTTCGGAGCCGAACAGCACCGCTTGCACGGCGGCATCGTCGCTGACGCAGAGCAGCAGCACGTCCACCCCATCGGCGGCGTCGGCCGGGCTGGCGCAGGGCTGGGCCCCCGCTAAGCCGGGATCGGATTCGGCCTGGCGGCTGCGGGTGTGAACCTGCAGGCGATAGCCCGCCCGCTGGAGGTTCACCGCCATCGGCAGGCCCAGGGCCCCCAGCCCGACCATGCCGATGCGCCAGTCCGATCTGGTCATGACTTCTTCACCGTTGAGTCCGATCTTCGCGGGCCGATCGCGTCAGAGTGCGGTGAGTTTCAGGAGCAGAGGCGATGGCAGGACGGGCTGGACAGCGCTGGGGGAGTTTGATTCTGCTGGGATGTCTGGCTGTGCCGGCATCGATCGCTGGTTCGATGGCGGCGACGACACCAGCGCAGCAGCAGGGCTTGCTGGAGGCCCGCAAGCAATGGGTCGTCACCAGTTACGACCGTCGTCAGCAGCTGTTGCGCACCCACCGCAACTGCGTGCAAGCGGCCGAGACCAAAGCGGCGCTCAAGGACTGCCGCCGTCAGGCCAAACAGGCCAAACGTCAGCTGCGGGCTGATCGCCTGGCCCGGCTCAATGCCGTGCGCAAGGAATTGGGGCTGCCGGAGAAGCAACCGAAGCGGTCCCGCAAAGCCAAGCGCCGTCAGCAGCGACGGGCGCTGCAAGCGGCCTGATCCGGATCGGACACAATCCGCGCGCGCGACCCGTCCTCCCGTTGTCAGCTGGGGCGGATCCGGTCAGGGTGGGGAATGTCTTGACTGGAGACGCTGTGGCTGGCCGATTCCGTTCCCTGGCACTCACTGGCATCCTCGCCCTGCTGCCGGCGCTGACCGCCTGCAGCAATGGCCCGGGTTCGTCGCTGGGCAGCAAGGCCTCTGCTGCTGGTCACACCGGCCCGGAGGCCCGCTGCGACAGCGGTAACCGCCCCTTCTTCGGGGACACCCACCTGCACACGGCCATGTCGCCGGATGCCGGCCTGGCCGGCACCAAGCTGGGCCTGGAGGAGGCCTATCGCTTTGCCCGCGGCGAGACCGTCACCAGCAACTCCGGCCAGCAGGCAGCTCTGAAGCGCCCGCTGGATTTCCTCGTGGTGGCCGACCATGCTGAAAATCTGGGCTTGGCCCAGGGCCTGGAGAAGTCGGATCCTGAGCTGCTCAAAGCACCATTGGGCAAACAGCTCAACGATTTGTGGAACGCGGGTAAGGGGGTTGAAGCCTTCAACCTGTTGATCCAGAAAATGACCGGTGGTCGTGACGCCCTGGTCTCCAATGACGCCTACATGCGCAGCGTCTGGGAATACAACAATGAAGTGGCTGAGCGTTACAACGCTCCGGGCACCTTCAGCACATTGATTGGGTACGAGTGGACCAGCCAGCCCGGCGGCGGCAATCTCCATCGCGTCGTGATCTTCCGGGATGACAAAGCCCTGACGGACAAGATCCTTCCGTTCTCCGCTTTCGATTCGGAAGACGCTGAGGACCTCTGGACCTTCATGGCCGCCTACGAGAAAGAGACCGGTGGTCGGGTGTTGGCCATCCCCCACAACGGCAACCTCTCCAGCGGCACGATGTTCCTGCCGCGGCACCAGAAGACCGGGGCACCGATCGATGCGGACTACGCCCGGATGCGTCATCGCTTCGAGCCCCTGATTGAAGTGACCCAGGCCAAGGGCACCGGTGAGACCCACCCCCTGCTGTCGCCGGAAGACGAGTTCGCTGGCTTCAACATTGTCGACCACACCAACCTTGGCGGCACCAAGCCCATCACGCGGGACATGTACCCCTACGAGTACGCCCGTGCGGCCCTGCGCCGCGGACTGAAGCTCGAGCAGGAGCTTGGGGTGAACCCGTTCAAGTTCGGCATGATCGGCTCCACGGATTCCCATTCCGCGCTGCCTGCCACCGCGGAGGACAACTGGTGGGGCAAGGCTCCGATGCTGGAGCCCAGCCCTGAGCGTTGGAAAGATGTCCTGATCAAGTCCTCGAAGGATGCCTCCCTTGACCTCACCGCCCTGCAGCTGGGGGCCTCCGGTCTGGCAGGGGTCTGGGCGTCAGGGAACACCCGGACCGCCCTCTGGGATGCCATGGCCCGCAAAGAGGTGTTCGGTACCAGCGGCACTCGCCTGACCGTGCGCGTCTACGGCGGCTACGACTACAGCGGTGATGAGATCAACGGCGCGGACTGGGCCAAGGCCGCGTGTGCCAAGGGCGTGCCGATGGGTGGTGATCTGATGGCCGCCGCCAAGGGGCAGACCCCGTCCTTCCTGGTGCAGGCCCGCAAGGATCCCGATGGTGCCAACCTCGATCGCATTCAGGTGGTCAAGGGCTGGCTGGACGCCTCCGGTCAGACCCATGAGCAGGTCTTTGACGTGGCCTGGAGTGATGCCGACCAGCGCCCCCGTGGGTCCGACGGCAAGGTTCCGTCCGTTGGTAGCAGCGTGAACGAACGCGAGGCGACTTACACCAACAGCATTGGCGCCACCAACCTCACGGCCCACTGGACCGATCCCGCCTTTGATCCCAGCCAGAAGGCCTTCTACTACGTGCGGGTGATGGAAATTCCCACACCCACCTGGCTGGCCTACGACCGCAAGAACTTCAATCTTGACGACGAGATGCCGACCAAGGCGCCCTACAGCAGCCAGGAACGGGCCTACACCAGTCCCATCTGGTACAACCCCTCCTGATTGATGCCTTGGCCGGCTCGGCTCCGCACCCTCCTGAAGGAACCGATTGTTCCCTTCCTGATGGTGGGTGCAGCGTTGTTCGGCCTCCAGGCTTGGCTGGGCCCCAGGGGCGGTGACGCCAACGCCACGATCACGGTCAGCGACGAGCAGGCGGCCGCCATGGTCCAGGCCTTTGCCCGCAGCTGGCAACGGCCGCCGTCCCAGCAGGAACTCCAGCGGTTGTTGGAGGACCATGTGCGCACCGAGGTGTTGGTGCGGGAAGCGCGGGCCCTCGGTCTCGATCGCAACGACACGATCGTGCGTCGTCGCCTGCGCCAGAAGGTCGAATTCATCAGCGATGGTGACGGGCAGGTCGCCACGCCGAGTGAGCAGCAGTTGCAACGTCACCTGGCGGAGCACCCCGATCGCTTTCGCCGCGAGCCTCAACTGAGCTTTGAGCAGGTGTTCCTCGACCCGGCCCGTCGCGGTGCTCAGTTGGATCGCGATGCTGAGGCCCTCAAGGCCGACCTGAATCGCCCCGGGGCCGTTGCTGATCCCGCTGCCCTGGGCGACCCCCTGGCCATGGCGAGCGCGCGTTGGCGCGATGAACGGCGTGGCGAACTGGTGGCCCAGTTCGGCTCCAGCTTCACCGACGCCCTGTTCGATCAGCCCCTCGGCACCTGGGTGGGACCGATCGCCTCGGCCTATGGGATGCATCTGGTGCGGGTCTCGGGGATCACCCCAGGGCAGCTGCCGGATCTGGAGGAGGTGCGCCAGGCGGTGACGAGCGATTGGCAACAGAGCCAACGCCAGCGGCAACGGGAGGCGTACTACCGCGATCTCCTGGCGAAGTACACCGTGCGCCTGCCGACGCCATGACCCTGCTGCGCCGTTGGCTGCTGCCTGTGCTGTTGGTGGTGGCAGTGCTGCTGCCCCGCCTGGCATCGGCCCATGACCTGTTCCCCGGATTCCTGGAGTTGAGGGCCTCCAGCGCCAGCACCTACCAGGTGCTGTGGAAATTGCCCTTGCTGCAGGGCCAGCGGCTGCCGATCGCGCCCCGCTTCCCCGACGACTGCGCCTTGCAGGGTGATCTGAACAGCAGCCGGGAGGCCCGGGCGCTGGTCTATCGCGCTGACCTCCAATGCCGCACGCCCTTGGAGGGCCGCGCGATCAGCATCGATCAGTTGGGTGCTGCAGGCACGGAGGTGTTGCTACGGGTGCAGCCCTGGCAAAGCACCACCCAGCAAACGCTGCTGATTCAGCCGGAACAGCCCACGGCGGTGATTCCCTCGGCGGCCGCGGCCGACCGTCAGCCCGGGGTGTGGTCGTACCTGCGCCTTGGCATTGAACACATTCTCCTGGGGGTGGATCACCTGCTGCTGCTGCTCGGCCTGGTCCTGATCGCGCAGAACGGCTGGATGTTGCTCAAGACCGTCACCGCCTTCACTCTCGCCAACAGCATCACCCTCTCGGTGTCGGCGGTGGGGATTGTCCACATCCCTGCGGCACCGTTGAATGCCGCGATCGCCCTGTCCATCCTGTTCATGGGCACGGAAGTGGTCCGCTTTTGGCGCGGTTGCAGCAGCGTCACCCTCCGCCATCCCTGGCTGTTGGCCTGTGGGTTTGGTCTGTTGCACGGCTTCGGGTATGCCCGGGGCCTGGCGGAACTGGGATTGCCGCATCACGAATTGCTGTTGGCCTTGCTGTTGTTCAACCTGGGCATCGAGATCGGCCAGGACGTCTTCGTGGTGCTGGTGCTCGCTCTGCAACGCAGTTTTCGCCAGCTGCAGATCCGCTGGCCGTTGTGGGTGCGGCGCCTGCCGGCCTGGACGATCGGCTGCGCCGGGGCCTACTGGACGATCGAAACCACCTTGGCGATGCTCACTGGGGGTGGAGCTTGAGATGAACCAGCGGTTGCGGATCCAACGGTTCGTGTGGCTCGGTGGGCTGCTGATCGGTTCGGTGCTGCTAGTGGTCCCCGGGGCCCATGCCCATGTGCAAGCGGGGGGAGCGGGCAGCGTGATCGCCGGGTTCCTGCACCCGGTCACCGGCCTCGACCATGTGGTGGCCATGGTGGCGGTGGGGCTTTGGGGTGCCGTGTTGGGCGCACCGGCCCTTTGGTTGTTGCCGGTGGCGTTCCCGATGGTGATGGCGTTCGGTGGCCTGCTGGGACTGCTGGCCGTGCCGCTTCCAGGGGTGGAGACCGGCATTGCCCTGTCGGCGCTGGTGCTCGGGGTGCTGGTCATGCTCCAGACGCGGTTGCCCCTGGTGGCGGCGTCTCTGCTGGTGGGGGCGTTTGCGCTGTTCCATGGCTTTGCCCATGGCGTTGAGCTGCCGGATGGCGCCGATGCGCTGCTGTTCAGCCTGTCGTTTGTGGTTGCCACCGGTCTCTTGCATCTGCTGGGGATCGCCCTGGGCGAACTGCGGCGCTGGGCCTGGGGCGAGGCGTTGCTGAAGCTGGCCGGGGCGGCGATCGCTGCGGTGGGGATTTGGTCGTTCACCCAGCTCGGAGGGCCGTGATGCCGGTGTTGTTTGCCCACCTGATGGAGACCGGATTCGGCGGCTTTTACGACGGCATCGCCCATCTGTTCATCACCCCGACGGACCTGTTGCTGGTGGTGGGCCTGGCGCTGTTGGCCGGTCAGCAGGGCCCGGCTGCAGGGCGTCGTCTGCTGGCTGTGCTGCCGCTCACCTGGTTGATCGGTGGTGCCATCGGGCAGATCCTGGCCTTCGACGGGGCCCTGGTGGGGCTCAGCACCGGGCTGGTCACGCTGGTGGGGGTGCTGGTAGCCATGGCCCGTCCTCTGCCCCCCAGGGCATTCGTCCTTGGGGTGGGCCTGAGCGGGTTGCTGTTTGGCCTGATCAATGGGTTCACCATGCCCTCGCAGGCCGGTGGTGTGTCGCTCGATCTATTTGGGGTCGTGACCGCGATCGCTGTTGTGGCCGTGCTGATCAGCGCCCAGGTGGCGGTCATCCAGCGCCAGGCTCTGTGCATTGCGGTGCAAGTACTGGGCAGCTGGATTGCGGCCGCTGGTGTGTTGTCCCTGGGTCTGCTGGCGCGGGGCTAAGGGAGTCGACAGCCCACAAAAAAGCCCACCCCTCAGAGGAGGGGCAGGCTGATCAAAGCAATGACCGGAGTCTGGATCAGGCTTCGTCGAGGGCGGCCACACCGGGCAGCACCTTGCCTTCCAGCAGCTCGAGGCTGGCACCACCACCGGTGGAGATGTGCGACATCTTGTCGGCCAGGCCAGCTTTCTCGACAGCAGCCACGGAGTCACCGCCGCCGATGATCGTGCAGCAGCCCTTGCCGCTGAGGTCGGCCAGGGTGGTGGCGATGGCGTTGGTGCCGTTGGCGAACTTGTCGAACTCGAACACGCCCATGGGGCCGTTCCAGATCACGGTCTGACAGTCGGCCAGGGCGTTCTGGAACACGGTGACGGAGTCGGGACCAATGTCCAGGCCCATCCAGCCGTCGGGGATGGCATCCACCTTGGCGGTCTGGCTGTTGGCGTCCGGGGCG
>JBMZMY010000075.1:0-7407 GCA_049619435.1 Synechococcus sp. | reverse complement strand
TGGTATTGGCCACTGGCAGCAGCACCGCAGACGACCCCCCAAATCAGGGGGATCCAGGTGACCGGTTTCATCAGCTGCAGGCGCAGCTTCCAGATATTTGTGGTGCCGGAGGCACCTTTCATGCCGAGCAGCTGGCGGGCGTCACTCACAGGTTTGAGCCTCAGGCGGCGGCGATTTCGTCTTCGAAGAACCAGCTGGTGGAGCCGTTGCTCAGTTCCACAACGACGCCGATTCCTTTGCCGTCAACGGTGCGGAACTCCTTCACGGTGCCGCTGGAATCCTGTTTCAGCAGATCCACCAGGCTCTGGGGAATACGGTCGCGAACGCGGGTGATCCGGATTTTCGATCCGATCGAGATCGACGCCTGGGTCATGGCCTGCGAGGCTTGAAAAGTGGCGCAACACTAACAGTCGATTTTGCGCTGGAACCATGGTTGCCCTGCGTTTGATTCCCTGCCTTGATGTCGCCCGGGGCCGTGTGGTCAAAGGGGTGAACTTCGTGGGCCTTCGCGATGCCGGCGATCCCGTTGAGCTTGCCTGCCGTTACAGCGGTGCTGGGGCTGATGAATTGGTGTTTCTCGACATCGCCGCCAGCCATGAAGGGCGGGCCACGTTGGTGGATATGGTGCGGCGAACCGCCGAGTCGGTGACGATTCCTTTCACCGTCGGCGGTGGCATTGCCTCCCTCGACGGAATGACCGAATTGCTACGGGCCGGGGCCGACAAGGTCAGCCTCAACTCATCGGCGGTGCGACGCCCGGAGCTGGTGTCTGAAGGGGCTGATCGTTTCGGGACGCAGTGCATCGTTGTGGCCATCGATGCCCGTCGCCGCGAAGGCGGTGGCTGGGATGTTTACGTCAAGGGGGGCCGGGAGAACACGGGTCTGGATGCCGTCAGCTGGGCGCAACAGATGGCGGAGGCGGGTGCCGGCGAAATCCTGCTGACCTCGATGGATGGTGATGGAACTCAAGCCGGCTATGACCTCGACCTCACCCGGGCTGTGGCTGATGCCGTTCCAGTGCCAGTGATCGCTTCGGGTGGGGCCGGCTGCATGGATCACATTGCTGAAGCGCTCGATGTCGGCCCTGGTGGTGGGCATGCGTCGGCAGCGTTGCTGGCCTCGCTGTTGCATGACGGTGTTCTGACCGTGCAGGAGATCAAAACCGACCTGCTCGGACGGGGCCTCAGCATTCGTCCCCTTTAGCGTCAGCGCGATTTGCGCTGTTGTTGTGGAACCCGGTGATGCCGCTGCTGTCGAGCAGCTGTTCGATGCGGTGGCTCCGAGCTACGACCGACTGAATGATCTGCTCAGCCTCGGCCTGCATCGCCATTGGAAACGGCAGTTGCTCGCCATGCTGCGCCCCCAGCCCGGGGAGCATTGGCTGGACCTGTGCTGCGGCACCGGTGACCTGGCCCTGCTGCTCGCCCGTGCGGTGCGTCCCGGTGGCACGGTGACGGGACTCGACAGTGCCGCGGCTCCACTGCAACGCGCAGAGCAGCGGCTCAGTGCAGAGCCTTGGTTGCCGTTGAGCTTTCGCAAAGCCGATGCCTTGCAGACCGGTTGTGCTGCCGACAGTGTCGACGGTGTGGTGATGGCCTATGGCTTGCGCAACCTGTCAGATCCTGCCCTTGGTCTTGCGGAGATCCATCGCGTGCTTCGCCCTGGCGGCCGCGCTGGGATCCTGGATTTCAACCGCCTGGCGTCCGACGCTCCCGCCGCTCGATTTCAGCAGCTCTACTTGAGACGGATTGTGGTGCCAGTGGCGTCTGCCGCGGGGTTGAAGGAGCAGTACGCCTACCTGGAAAAGAGCCTTCAGCGTTTTCCTGGTGGTGACGAGCAGGAACGGCTGGCCAGGGCTGCCGGATTTCAGCAGGCCACCCATCGCACTCTCAGTGCCGATCAGATGGGAATCCTGATCCTCCAGGCTTGAACCTTTATTTGCATCGCTTGCGACAGGGAGCCCGTCGGGGCTAAATCGAAAGAAAAGATAAAGGCTCGGCTCTGGTTTGGCTTTTCCTCTTCCGTCGCTGTTGCCCACGATTGAGGAGCTGCTTTTAGAGGTGCAATGGCTGGATGGGTTGATTCTGATTACAGACTCCCAGCGGGCCACCTTCGTGTCCTTTGCTCAGGTGGATCCTCTGCTGCGCCGATTGCGCCGAAAACCGAGAGGCCATCAGGTTGCTGAACAGCTCTGCATGTCCCTGCTCGAGACCCACGGCAAGGGAGGAACGAAGCCGGTGCTTGTGTGTCAGGGCGATGGAAGTTTCTGGCTGGGGCTGATGGGAGCCTCCCTGGATCACCCCCATCGCAGACACGCCGTCGAGCATCTCAACCGCTGTTTTGAATTGAGCCGCTGACCCTTGGCCGGCAGAATCAGGAGCCAGCCGATCCAGATCGTTCGTGCATTTCCAGGACATCATCAGCACGCTCAATCGTTTCTGGGCCGATCAGGGCTGCCTCTTGCTCCAGCCCTACGACACCGAAAAGGGGGCCGGGACGATGAGCCCCCACACCGTGCTGCGGGCGATTGGTCCTGAGCCGTGGGCGGTGGCCTACCCCGAACCTTGCCGTCGGCCCACCGACGGGCGTTACGGCGATAACCCCAATAGAGCCCAGCATTATTTCCAGTATCAAGTGTTGATCAAACCGTCTCCCGACGGCATTCAGGAGACGTATCTGGCGTCCCTGGAGGCCCTGGGGATCAAGGCGAGCGAGCATGACATCCGCTTTGTTGAGGACAACTGGGAGTCACCCACTCTCGGCGCCTGGGGCCTCGGTTGGGAAGTTTGGTTGAACGGCATGGAGGTCACCCAGTTCACCTACTTCCAGCAGTGCGGGGGTTTGGATTGCAAACCGGTGTCGATTGAGATCACCTACGGCCTCGAGCGTTTGGCGACCTATCTCCAAGATGTGGAAAGCATCTGGGATCTCAGCTGGAATGCAGATCGGAAGTACGGAGACATCTGGTTGCCCTTCGAAAAGGGCCAATGTCACTTCAACTTTGAGGCGGCAAACCCGGATCGACTCAAGCAGTTGTTTGCCATCTATGAAGCGGAAGCGGCTGATCTCATCGAACAGAACCTGCCTGCACCGGCCCTGGATTTCGTTTTGAAATGCAGCCACACCTTCAACCTGCTGGAGGCGCGCGGCGTGATTTCGGTGACGGAACGCACCGCCACGATCGGACGGATCCGCAATCTGGCCCGCAAGGTGGCTGAAGCCTGGCTTGCGGAGCGTGAGGCCCTCGGCTTCCCCCTGTTGGAACGCACCAAAGCAACGGCTGCCTAACCGTGGTTTAACGACGGCGTTCGCGGTCACAACGCCGTTGCAGGGGAATCCTCGAGCAGGTCTTGAGGAATGAACTGTGCTCCATCTGCGCAGGGTTCACGGCGTTGCCCTGGCTGTGCTGGTGGTCTTGGTCTTGCGGGGGTTGTTCTGGGGGCATCCGAAGCCTTTGGCCTCGGATCCGCTTCACTGGCTCACGTCGACCGCCCCCCGCCCCGTGGAGTTGATCGGTCGCCTGATTGAGGATGCTCGACCCTTTGATGGCGGATGTTCCGGCCTGTTGGCGGTTCGTCGGCTGGATGGCGAGCAGGCGAAGGGACGGACCCAACTGCTGCTGCGTCCATGTCCGGCGCCGGTGCCGCTGCAGGGTTGGAGCGTGTCGGCGAGGGGCCTGTTGCAGCGCCCCTCGCCTGGAGGTCACCCGTTGGTGATCGGTTCGTCGGAGCGCTTGGCTCGCCGCGGCAGTTGGACGCAATTGAAGGTGCAATCCCTGAGCGTGCTGCACAGACCCAACACACCGCTGGTGTCTGTGCGTCGGCGCATTGGCCAGCGCTTCATCTCCGGTGCTGGGCCCGACCAGGGAGCTCTGTTGGCCGCTCTGGTGCTTGGCAGTGCTCAAGTGTCCGTTCCCGAGGCGTTGCGCGAGAGCGTCCGAGTGGCGGGGTTGTCCCATGCGTTGGCCGCTTCAGGTTTTCATCTCTCGGTCCTGCTCGGCGCCAGCCTGGCGTTGACCCGTCGAGCGCGTCGTTGCGTTCGCTTGGCTGTGGCGGGCTCCATGCTGCTGCTGTTTCTGCTTTTGGCTGGTGCACAGCCCTCGGTGGTGAGGGCCGTGCTGATGGGCGCTGCAGCCCTGCTGATTCGTGAAGCCGACCAGCGCAGCCATGGCCTCGGCGTGTTGCTGACCACCCTGATTGTGATGCTGCTGCTGCAACCGGCGTGGGCGACCTCGCTTGGGTTCCAGTTCAGCGCTGCTGCCACTGCTGGTCTGGTGATCACGGCTCCGGCTTGGCAGGAACAACTCAGCGCCCTGCTTCCAGCCCGACTCAGTGGGCTGTCCCCGGCGTTGGCCATGCCGCTGGCGGCGATGGCCTGGACCCTGCCGTTGCAGCTGCTCCATTTCGGGTCCACCCCGCTGTATGCCCTGCCCGCCAACGTGCTGGCGGCACCGCTGCTGACCCCGTTGACCCTGGGGGCCATGGCCCTTGCTCCAGCGGCCCTGGTGCTGCCGGCCTCCTTGTTCGCTGCTCTGTTGTGGCCTTTGAGACAGCTGGCACAGGTTTTGATCGCTCTGGTGCACTGGATCAGTCAATGGCCAGGGGCTCAGCTGCTCACAGGACACCCCCAGCCGCTGGTTGTCCTGTTGATGTGCCTTGGACTGTTGCCCTGGTTGAGTCCTGTGCGGATTGTCTGGAGGCTGAGAGTCTGTCCACTCCTGCTCTTGGCTGTTGGGCTGCAGCTTGTTCAGCAGCTGGGCGATGGGGTCGTCGCTGTGCATCGCTATGGCCATCACTGGTTGCTGCTGCGTCATCAAGGGCGTGCGGCCTTGCTGAGTAACGCGGGGGATGCCCACAGTTGCCGCCGCGCCACCCGCTTGGCGACAGCCCATGGCCATCGCCGCCTGGACTGGGTCGTGCTGATGGATCCGCGTGGCACAGACGCTCTGACCTGCTGGAGGACGCTGGCGCATCACGTGCAAGTGCCCCACCAAGGGCGGCTTGGCCTGTCCAAAGGGCAACGCCTGGTGAGTCCTGGTCTGCAGGTCTCGCTGCTCGGGGACCGCGGCGGTGCCCTTCGCCTCCAGGTGGGGGCTCAGCGCTGGTGGTTGTTCCCTAGGCCACAAGCCCTTTGGGGGGTGCAAGATGCCGCACTAGGCCACCAGTGTCCGGAGGGGATCTGGTTTGGCTTTCAACCCTCAGCCCGTCAACGCAAGCGTTTTCCCTGCCGTTCTGTCCGTTGGGTCTGGGTTGCGACCGCGCAGCCAGGTCACTTCACCACTGGGAGGGCAGGGATCTAAAGTTGAACGACGTCAGACATGGCGTGTGGAGAGGTGGCAGAGTCCGGTTGATTGCGCACGACTCGAAATCGTGTAGGGGTCACACCCTCGTGGGTTCGAATCCCACCCTCTCCGTTGATTCCCGTGCTCGAAAGGCCATCGATTTTTTTGTCGATTGTCCTGCCATTGCTCTCACAACAGAGCGGAGCGTCCGCTGGGCAACGATGCCCGCAGGTGGCAACCATGGATGGAGACCACACTCCAGCGTCATCCGCAGTTCCTGGCATTCTCTTCCCCCTGCTGAATGGAGATGCGATCAACCGCGCATCGTGAGCAAGAGACAGGCCGTTCGGTGTGGAAGATTCTTGTGGGCGTCGCGGTCGGTTTTGCCCTCTTCAGCCACCTTGAGGCCAGGCAGGTTATGGCAGCTCTTCAGCGTTCTATCGGAGTGGCCATGGCTTCTCCCAGCGGAGATCAGCCCCTTTAGAGCAGGGTGAAGGATGCTGTCGGAGAGAGAGCTCGGGACGATCGATGAGAGGACTCCTTGTTCTGGTCTGGCTGCTATTTGGCATGTCCGCCAAGGCGCAGGATCCCGAGATCCAGTGCCCTGGCCAGAACACGATTGAGATGAGGTGGTGTGCGTCCCAGGAATGGGGCGAGTCCAATGAGGCCCTCAAGCAAGAGCTGTCGCCGGAGGTCCTTAACACTTGGAGGCAGGCCACTCAGGATGTGTGCGCGGCTGCTTATGCCCCATACAGGCAAGGCACGATCTACCCACAGATGGTTGTGGGATGCGATGACCGACTGAACCGAGTGCTGTTGGACGAGTTCAGTCGTCTTGGAGAGCGAGAGCCGTGACCCAGTGGTGGTGGTCCCAGACCGTCAGAGAAAGGCAACCCACCCCAGAAACCGCCTTGGCATCCTGATGCTGAGTCAGAAATAGGTTGTTGTGCTGATAGCCCTACTGATCGATCCGCCCTAGACCGCCCTTCTTCATGGGCGATCTCCATCGACGCTGCCGCTGAATCTGCAGAAGGGGTCTGCTCAAGCGTGGGTGTGGTCCCGACCATCGTTCTGTTTTGGCCTTGCTGCCTTGGCGAGGGGGCCATCGACCCTTGAGGAAGGAGCGGTTTTTGCGATCGGATCAGACGGTTCTCCGACTCCCCATGTCAAAGAGCCAGCGAGACACTGAACGGGTCGAGTCATCAGGGCAACCTGACCCCTGAGGGAGGCAACCCTCAGGGGTTTTTTTCAGGTTGAGGGCAGAGGTGCAACCCGTCTGACGCGCGCACGTCTTCAGATGTGAGCATCGGAGGTCACGGTGGCCTAACGATGCCCAATCCAAGAATTCGGCAATCCGTAAGTACTAATGCTTATTGGATGATTTAAAACAGTGGGGTCGCATGAGAACGATGAACCCAGGAAGGCGAGCACTCCTGGGTTTTTTCTTGCTCGCAGCCGCCATCCAAGGCGCCTCTTTGGTTTGTCGTCTTACCGGCGCTTGAGGCGTCTGTGCTGAAGGTGTCTTGCTTCACTCAGGTAGGCCGCAATCAGACACGACAACCCCGTCAGGATGAAGAGCGTTAGAACCGTTGCCATCGCTTTGCCTCCTTGTTCAGGTCTTTCCTCATAGGACGCAGACGAGTCGTTGCCGCAGCTCCTTCATCACTCCTCATTGAGTATCAATGCTTGGTGGTTGTCCCCATCGACACAGCACGATGGACGCCATAGAAAGGATTCAGACCCCGACAAGACCTGATGGATGAGTGAACTGCGATGCCCCATTGAGGTCCGAGGCAAAGGGGGCGATCAACGCCCCCTTCTCATTGAACGTGTGTGGATGCGGATGTTGTCGTCCCCGGCGATCTCGACGCAGGCATTGTCTTGAAGGTGACCTGGGCTGTCTTCGGGTTGTGGTGTCGCGTTGGACGCTGGCCCTCACCACGTCGCCCGGTCGATTGTTGTTCCAGAAGGCCTGAGGGACGGGACCTGAAGTGGGTTCTGTGCTTCTGACCCTTGAGCCGCTCGCAACTGGTTTGATCGCGTCCTGGTTGGGTTGGTCTGGATTGCTGCTCTCTCCGTGTTGATTGTCACAGAGCGTTGACCAGGACGAGTTTTCTCTGCTTAGA
>JBMZMY010000074.1:0-7481 GCA_049619435.1 Synechococcus sp. | reverse complement strand
TCCAGTTCAGGGCTGGACGCCGGCGCAGAACGCTGTGTAATGCACGCAGATTCGGGAGTGAGTGGATGGTCGTGCGTCTGCGGTGCCGAAAGCCCTGGGTGTCGGCCCTGATGCGTGGTGTACGCAAGGAGCTGTTCCCGCCGGCCCTCCGCCGGCACCTGATCGTGGTCGATCTACCCCGCTGATCAGCGCGGCAGCCGCGGGCTGGCCTCCACCAGCAGTCGGCTGATTGCGGACTGGGGGGCGTTGAACAGGCGATCGCCGGGACCTTCTTCGACGATGTGCCCCCTGTCGAGAACGATCACCCGGTGGCAGAAGCCGCTGGCGACCGAGAGGTCGTGGGTGACGAAAATCATTGCCAGTCCGAGCTCCTGTTGCAGGTCCCTCAGCAGCCCGAGCACCTCGGCCTGTACTTCGGCGTCGAGCATGCTCACGCTCTCATCGCAGATCAGCACCGACGGGTCGAGGGCAAGGGCGCGAGCGATGGCTACCCGTTGCTGCTGACCGCCGGAGAGCTGGCGGGGGAGCCGTCCCTGGAATTGTTCGGCTGGCTGGAGGCCGACCCGATGCAGCAGGGTCCGTGCCCGTTCCCGCGCTTCGGCCTTGGAACAAACCCCATGGATCAGCAGCGGATCGGCGATCGCATCGACCACCGGCAGGGCTGGGTTGAGGCAGGCCAGGGGGTCCTGGAACACCATCTGCACCGCCCGGCGCGCCACCCGCAAGGCCTCGCCGCGGAGGCTCAGCAGGTCCTGGCCGTGGAGCTCCACCCGCCCGCCGCGGATGCCGTTGAGGCCCATCAGGGCCCGGCAGAGGGTGCTTTTCCCGCAGCCTGAGGCGCCCACCACGCCCAGGCTTTCCCCCGCCCGCAGGCTGAAGCTCACCCCGTCGACGGCCTTGAGCCAGGTGGGGTTCCAGGGTGGTCCTCCGATCGCATGCCAGCAACGCATGGCCTCCACCGTCAGCACCGCGGCGGTGTCCGGGCGGTCAGGGGAGCGTCCGCCTTCGCGGGCCTGGGCGGAGGCCACCAGCCGTTGGCCCATGGGCGAGCGGGGCTGGGAGAGCACGCGGGTCGCAGGGCCTTCCTCCACCTTGCGGCCTCCGTCGAGCATCGCCATGCGCTCGCACCAGCGGGCGGCCATGGCCAGGTCGTGGCTGATCAGCAGCAGGGCACTGCCAAGGTCCTTGCAGAGCTGGCTCAGCTCCGCCATCACCTGTCCGGCGACGGCCACATCCAGGCTGGTGGTGGGTTCATCGGCGATCACCAGGGGCGGCTCGAGGGCGATGGCCAGGGCAATGGCCAGGCGCTGGCGCATGCCGCCGCTCAATTCATGGGGGTAGGCCTTGAAGCGTTGTCGGCCGATGCCCACGCGCTCCAGCAGGTCAACGGCCCGCGCCATCCGCCACTGGGCTGTGCTGTCTGGCCGGTGGGCGCGCAGGGTGTCCAGCAGATGGCCGCCGGCACTGAGCAGCGGGTTCAGCCGCGTCATCGGGTCCTGAAACACCAGTCCCGCGGCCTGGCCGCGCAGGCGTCGCAGCTGCGGTCGCCTCAGCTGGCGGGGATCCTGGCCGGTGAGCGTCAGGCCGCCCTCGCAGCGACTGCCGGGGGGTAGCAGCTGCAGCACAGCGCGGGCCACGGTGCTTTTGCCACAGCCGGAGGAGCCCACCAGGGCGAGGGTCTCGCCGGCCTGCAGCGTCAGGTCGAGGCCGTCGAGGGTCCAGTGGTCATTGCCGGGGTATTGCAGCCTCAGCTGGTTGAGTTCCAGAACCGGCTGTGGCATGGGTCGGTCCGCCGGGGAAGACGCGGGGCTCAGCACTGAATACCATGGATTGACCCACTGGGTCGGATGTCCAACGCCGCCTCAACATCGGACAGCTCCCGGACCTTGACCGGATCGGAGATCGTTGCTGGCGATGTGCCGGAGCTCAGGCGCCATCCGATCCGTGAACCCGACGACTACGGCATCGAGCTTCCCGAGTGGTTGCGCGAGTGCATCAACAATGTGCCGCCGGGCATCGGTCAGAGCTGCCCGACCGACCCTGAAGCCCTGCTGGTCTCTGCCTTCGACTTTGGTTTCCAGCTCCATGAAGGCCAGTTCCGCGCCAGCGGTGATCCCTACATCGTCCATCCGGTGGCGGTGGCCGATCTGCTGCGCGATATCGGTGCCAGTGCCAGCGTGATCGCGGCTGGCTTCCTCCACGATGTGGTCGAAGACACTGACGTCACCCCGGAACAGATCGAACAGCACTTCGGTGTTGAGGTGCGCGCTCTGGTGGAGGGCGTCACCAAGCTCGGCGGCATTCACTTCAACAACCGCACCGAGGCCCAGGCGGAGAACCTGCGCAAGATGTTCCTGGCCATGGCCAGCGACATCCGCGTGGTGCTGGTGAAGCTGGCGGACCGGTTGCACAACATGCGCACGCTCGGTGCCCTGCGAGAGGAGAAACGGCAGCGCATCGCCCGGGAAACCCGGGAGATCTATGCCCCCCTGGCCAACCGTCTCGGCATCGGCCGCTTCAAATGGGAACTTGAGGATCTCGCCTTCAAGCTGCTGGAGCCCGATGACTTCCGCGAGATTCAGGAGGAGGTGGCCACCAAGCGCAGCGAGCGGGAGGAGCGCCTTGGCATCACGGTGGCCCTGCTCAACGAACGGCTGGAGCGGGCTGGCCTGGAGGGCTGCGACGTCAGCGGTCGCCCTAAGCACCTCTACGGCATCTGGAGCAAGATGCAGCGCCAGCAGAAGGCGTTCCACGAGATCTACGACGTGGCTGCGTTGCGGATCATCACCCCGAGCGTCGAAACCTGTTACCGGGCCTTGGCGGTGGTGCACGACACCTTCCGGCCGATTCCTGGTCGCTTCAAGGACTACATCGGTCTGCCCAAGCCCAATGGCTATCAGTCGTTGCACACGGCGGTGATCGGTCGGCATCGGCCGATCGAGGTACAGATCCGCACGGTGGAGATGCACCGGGTCGCCGAATTCGGCATCGCCGCCCACTGGAAATACAAGGAAGGCGGCTCCCCCGCCAGCAGCGGCAATGAGGCCGAGCGCTTCAACTGGCTGCGGCAGCTGGTGGATTGGCAGAAGGAAGGGGGCGACGACGACCACAACGACTACCTCGCCTCCATCAAGGAGGACCTCTTCGATGAAGAGGTGTTTGTGTTCACCCCCAAGGGTGATGTGCTCGGTTTGCGCAAGGGTTCGACGGCGGTGGACTTCGCCTATCGCATTCATTCCGAGGTGGGCGACCACTGCCACGGAGCGCGGATCAACGACCGGCTCTGTCCGTTGGCCACGCCGCTGGAGAACGGCGATTTCGTTCAGGTGCTCACCAGCAAGACGGCGCATCCCAGCCTGGACTGGCTCAATTTCGTGGCGACGCCGACGGCGCGCAATCGCATTCGCCAGTGGTACAAGCGCAGCCACCGCGATGACACGATCATCCGTGGCAAGGATCTGCTGGAGCGTGAACTGGGCCGGGATGGCTTTGATGCGCTGCTGAACGGCGAGGCGATGGCCCGGGTCGCCCAACGCTGCAATGTCCCCACCACCGACGACCTACTGGCGGCCCTGGGCTTCGGCACGGTGACCCTGCATCAGGTGATCAACCGCCTGCGGGAGGAGATCCGGCTGCAGGCGGAGCAGGCCGCCCCGGTGCCCACCAATGACGAGTTGGCCCGAAGCCTGTCTGCGGTGTCTCCGCAGGCCGCGGAACGCGCCCGCGGTGATGGGGCAATCCTGGGCGTCGAAGGTCTGGACTATCGCCTCGGTGGTTGCTGCAGTCCCTTGCCTGGCGAAGCGATCGTCGGCACGGTCGCCCTGGGTAATCACGGCATCACGATCCACCGGCAGACCTGCACCAACGTTGAGGCGATCCCAACCGAACGGCGCCTGCCCGTGCGCTGGAACGGTGGCGAAGATGCCGATCGCCATCGCTTCCCGGTGCAGCTGCGCATCGAGGTGATCGACCGCGTCGGCATCCTCAAGGACATCCTGATGCGGCTGTCCGAGGGGTCGATCAACGTCAGTGATGCCCGGGTGAAGACCTGCCAGGGGCGCCCGGCCTGCATTGATCTGCGCGTTGAACTGTCCGGTGCGGCTCAGTTGCAGCGCACGATGAATCAGATCCGCTCGATGGCCGATGTGATCGACATTGCCCGGATCGGCATCAGTTGAGGGCAGCCTTGCGACGGGGCGCTGTCTTGAACAGCCGGTACGACAGCAGACCGACGCCGAGGGCGAGCACGGCGCCGACCAGGGTCGATCCCAGCAGCAGTCGCGCGGTGAAGTCCCAACCCTGATCCCACAGGCTGCCGGCGCTGATCATGCTCAGGTCGGTGGGGCTGAGTGGTTCCGGCAGCAGCCAGTCACCAACGATGTAGTTGAACCAATACAGCGGCACATAGGTGAGTGGATTGCTCACCAACGTTCCGGCGGCCGCTAGCAGATGGTTGCCGCGCACCAGACCGGCAATGGCCACGCTGATCACGATCTGCAGCCCGAAGAACGGGTAGCAACCCAACAACACCCCGACGGCCAGGCCGCGCGCCCGTTGGCCGGCGGAGCCCTCTTGCGACCAGAGCCACCGCAGACCTTGTCGCAGCTTTCGGCGGGCCCGATGGAGCACACGGTTCCGTCGCATTCCTGGTCCGGCCGTGCGGTGGCGATGATCTTAGAGATGACATCCACCGACACCATCGCCGCCATCGCCACCGCCGTGTCGCCCGGTGAGGGCGGTATTGCGGTGATCCGCCTCTCCGGTGCCCAGGCCCAGGCGGCCGTGCGGGCGGTGGTGCGCACCCCTGGTCAGCAGACCTGGGCCAGCCATCGGGTGCTCTACGGCCATGCCCTGGCGGCGGATGGGGTGCAGCACCTCGATGAGGTGCTGGTGTTGGTGATGCTCGCCCCGCGCAGCTTCACCGGTGAGGACGTGGTGGAGATTCACTGCCATGGCGGTGTGATCGCGGTGCAGCAGGTGCTGGAGAGGGTGCTGGATCAACCCGGGGTGCGCCGGGCGCTCCCTGGTGAGTTCAGCCAGCGGGCGGTGTTGAACGGCCGCCTTGACCTCACCCGTGCCGAGGCGATCAGCGATCTGGTGGCGGCCCGCAGCCGTCGTGCCGCTGAACTGGCGATCGCAGGCCTCGACGGTGGCGTGCAGCGGCGGATCACGGCCGCCCGGGAGCGGCTGTTGGATCAGCTCACTGAATTGGAGGCTCGGGTGGATTTCGAGGAGGATCTGCCCCCCTTGGATGGCCAGGCGTTGCTGGAGGTGTTGCAGGCGGTTGGGGCTGAGCTGCGTCAGTTGGTGGCCGATGGGCGGCGCGGTGAGGCCTTGCGTCAGGGGTTGCGGGTGGCCCTGATCGGGAGGCCCAATGTGGGCAAGAGCTCGTTGCTCAACCGCCTCAGCCGGCGTGAGCGGGCGATCGTGACCGACCTGCCGGGAACCACCCGCGACCTGCTGGAAAGCGAGATCGTGCTGGAGGGCGTGCCGATCACCCTGCTGGATACCGCTGGGATCCGGGCCACGGCCGATGCGGTCGAGCAGCTGGGGATCGCGCGCAGTGAGCAGGCCCTGGCCTCGGCGGATGTGCTGCTGCTTGTGGTCGATGGCCATGCGGGCTGGACCGAGGAGGATGCTGCGCTGCTGGAGCGTCTGCCCGATGGGGTGCCGCGGTTGATCGTGGCCAACAAGGGGGACTGTCCTGCCGGTCCGATGCCGGCGTCGATCCCGGTGGATGTGACGATCTCGGCCCTCCATGGCGATGGCGAGGAGGCGTTGATTCAGCGGCTGCTGGAGCGCTGCGGTGCCGCGGAGACCGGGGGGGTGCTGGTGTCGCTGAACGCACGGCAACGGGATCTGGCGCTGCGGGCCGCGGAGGCCCTGGATCGCAGCCGCGAGGTGGCCGCCCAGGAGCTGCCCTGGGATTTCTGGACCATTGATCTGCGCGATGCGATCCGCGCTCTGGGAGAGATCACCGGCGAGGAGCTCACCGAAGCGGTGCTCGATCGCGTCTTCTCCCGGTTCTGCATTGGCAAATAATCTTGGCCCAGTTGCCGGCCGTGGTTTGAACTGGACGTCTCCGGCGATCACGGCGGCTCTGGATCGCTGGCTGGAGGAGGACCTCGGCCGTGGCGATCTCACGGCGGTGGCGTTGCAGGGCCAGCAGGGTCAGGCCCATTGGCTTGCCAAGCAGCCGGGCCGCTTCTGTGGTGGCCCGTTGGTGCAGCGCTTGTTCCACCGGCTGGATCCTGGGGTGAGCGTTCGCCTGTTGCGACAGGACGGCGACGCCCTCGAGGCCGGGGACTGCCTGCTGGAGCTGGAGGGTCCCGCTGCGGCCTTGGTGGCGGGAGAACGCACCGCCTTGAACTTGGCCATGCGGCTCTCGGGCATTGCCACCGCCACCGCTGAATTGGTGGCCCAGCTCCAGGGCACGGGGGTGCGTCTGGCCGACACCCGCAAGACCACCCCTGGGCTTCGCTTGCTGGAGAAATACGCGGTGCGTTGCGGCGGCGGCATCAACCACCGCATGGGGCTGGATGACGCGGCGATGCTCAAGGAGAACCACATCGCCTGGGCGGGGGGCATCACGGCGGCCATCGCAGCCGTGCGCGCGCAGGCGCCTTGGCCCACGGCTGTGATTGTTGAAGCGGAGACGGAGGCGCAGGCGCTGGAGGCGGTGCAGGCGGGCGCCAATGGCGTGCTGCTGGATGAATTCAGCCCCGAGCAGCTCAGGCAGCTGGTGCCGCGCCTGCGGGACTGCAGCGATCGCGGGGTGGTGCTGGAGGCTTCGGGCATTCAGCCCGAGCAGTTGCAGGCCTACGCCGCCACCGGCATCGATCTGATCTCTACCAGTGCCCCGGTCACCCGCAGCCGTTGGTTGGACCTGAGCATGCGTTTCACCTGAAGAGGGATGATCAGAGCCGGTTTCCTCCGGCCACGCACTGCCCATGCTCAGCCTGTCCCAGTCCCTGGATGCCCAGCTGCGGGCGGCGATGCAACGGGCCTTTCCGGAAGCCGATGCGGGGCTGGACCCCCAGCTGGCCCCTGCCAGCAAGCCGGAGTTCGGTGACTTCCAGGCCAACGGTGCGCTGCCCCTGGCCAAGCCCTTGAAGCAGGCCCCACGTCAGATCGCCACGGCGATCGTGGAGCAACTGCAGGCCGATCCAGCCTTCACGGACCTGTGCCTGGAGCCCCAGATCGCTGGGCCTGGCTTCATCAACCTCACGATCCGCCCGGAGCGCCTGGCGGCGGAGGTGTCGGCGCGGCTGGGGGATGAGCGGCTCGGCGTGCCAGCGGTCAGCAACCCGGCGCCGGTGGTGGTGGATTTTTCCAGCCCCAACATCGCCAAGGAGATGCATGTGGGGCATCTGCGCTCCACGATCATTGGCGACTCGCTGGCGCGGGTGCTGGAGTTCCGCGGCCATCCGGTGCTGCGCCTCAACCATGTGGGCGACTGGGGCACCCAGTTCGGCATGTTG
>JBMZMY010000073.1:0-7528 GCA_049619435.1 Synechococcus sp. | reverse complement strand
TAGGGATCCTCCGGTGAGGCCGCACTCCAGAGGCTGCCACCGCTGCAGAGGTCGTAGAGCTCGTTGAACAGCGCCATGCGCAGCGGCTCCGGCAAGGTGCGCTGCTCCAACACAGGCTTCTGCCAGGCGTTGATCTGTTCTCTCCAGCCCTGCCAATCACGCAGGGCTTCCGCCGCAATCGCCACCGACTGATCGCCATCGGTGCCGAAAAAGTCGGTGTAGCGACGCAAGGCCTGGCTGCCGGTGGCAAAGGCCGTCACCGGCAGATCCCAGCTGATCACGACGGGGATCTCGAGGCTCTGGCCCGGCGCCAGCTGGCACTGCACGGCCAGGGCTGCGCTGAGCGGATCATCGGCAGCACTGGCCCGGTCGTTGTTGCTGTTGGGAATCGAGCCATCGGCACTGAAGCTGCTCCAGAGCTCACTGCCATCACCACCGGGATTCCAGCGGCTGCAGCGCTGGATCGTCACCCCGGGCTGATCGATGGTGGCGATGCACCACTGGCCCTCACCTTCGGCGACGGGCGTCGAGATCCTGCCCTCCAGCACCACACCTATGAGTTTTCCGTCGTCAATCCAGCGGTTGCGTTGACCCTCGGTTTGGCCGATCGCCGGGGCGTAATTGTGCTCCGGGCTGCCGTCGTCACGGAAGTGCACCTCGGCAGAGGCATCGGTGTTGGTGAACCAGCCGGTGGTGTTGCGCCAGCTCAGCATCAGCGACAGATCCAGGGGCTGGTCTGTGGGGTTGCGCAGCGTCCAGACAAACACCGCGACCGGGTAGCTGGTGCGCTGATAGTCACCCGGGAGGATCGGGCTGAAGGCCTCGCAACGCACCTCCGCGTCATACACGCCCTCGAAGCTCGTCCAGCTCAGGGGATACCGGGCGGCATAGGTGCCGGTGCTGTGGTCCGGCGTACTGGCGGGATACCAATCCCAGGCCTGGAGCGGCTCGCCAGCCTCCGGGCGGGAGGAATCGACCCCGGGCTTCACCGCCAGGGCATGGGCACGCCTGGTGCTGCCATTGGTTTCAAACAGAGCGAACTGACAATCGGGCAGCACACCAAACCAGTGCTCACCCCCATCGAGGTGCCAAAGGTTGACATTGCCGTCGGGCGCACGCCCGATGCAGCCGGCGCCAAAGCCCCCCAGGGGCATGCCGTGGTTGGGGCCGTCGTCGAGATTGCTGGCGTAGCGCACCGTGTAGGGCTTGTCCCAGCCCAGACCGAAGGGCCGGCTCCAGCTGGCCTCCGGGGGTTGCCAACACTTGGTGGTGTTGCCGCGGCCGAGCAGGGATTTGAACGACGACAATCCGAGCGAGGCCATGCAAGGGCAGGAAGATGCCCCAGATTGCCAGGTTTACAGCCATCAGCCAGCGCCGAAGTCCGGGGGGCTGTCCTCGGCATCCACCAGGGCATCCAGGGTCACCGCGGTGCGGACCAACGCCTGATAGCGCTGCAAGGTGCGGCGGTTTTGATCCAACCAACGACCGGGTGCCAGGCCACCATCCAACTCGGGGCGCTCCGCATCCATCAACGGCAACTCCTCCTCCCGGGCGATCAGGGCCAGCAGAAGGTCATGCAGACGCTGGCGTCGAGGACTGGAGGACGTCATGGCCGATTCACAAGCTCGTGCAGACGCTGTTCTGCCGGGTCGGACAGGCGCACCGGATCGGGCTGGTAGTGATGCCGTGCCCTGGCGATGCGCGCCCGAATCGGACCAGCAGCCTGCGGCCAGCTGGGCAGGCCAAACCCCTCGTAGATCCGCTGCATAGCCCGATCAGTGTCATCGACCAACTCGGTGTACTCCAGCTCAAGCAGCTGCCCCGCGGGAATCAGGTGGCGTGCTTGTTCAAACGCCTGAAGCAGCTGCCGATGGGCCGCCACCGTTTCCTCCACCTGAACCACAGGATCCTGGGCAGCCTGCAAGCCGACCAACGCAGCCAAGCGCTGCTTCACCTGCACCAGCGAGCGGATCGACGCGATCGGCTCACGCTGCAGCAGCACAAATCGCGCCTTGGGGAAGTGTCGCAACACCAGCGGCACCCGAGCCGTGTGCGCCGAGTTCTTGATCAACAGCTGGGTCTTTCCCGGTCCGTCATGGAGCCAGGTCAGGCGGGTGAACTGCAGCCAGAGCCGTTCAAAGCTGCCGCTGCACTGGAGCACGCTGCGTCGGAAATGGAAGGGGTACTCCTGGGGGAACGCCACCCCAGCCATGTTGGTGTCCATGGTCAGCCGGGCGACGCCCAGCTCATCCTCCTGGGGGTCGTCCGCTCCCCAGGGCACAGCATCGATGGGACGCAGCGGCGTCATGCCCCACCGCAGCAACGGCCGCAACAACGGCTTGAGCAGCAGGGCCACCTGGGGAGCCATGGTCAGGCTGTTGCGGGCCGTGGCAATGGTGGGATCACAGGCCAGCAACTGATGCAAATAGGTGGTGCCACTGCGCCAGTGCCCGATCACCACGATCGGGTCCTCCGGCAGCTCCAGCTGCCGCCAGCGCACACGAACCAGGGCGCTTTGCAACCAGGCCAGGGGTTCCGCCACCAGGCCACTGAGCGCGATCAGCAGGGCGACGGGCCAGCGCGAGACCGCCGGACGACTGAGCTGAACCCCCCTGGCAAGCACGGCGGGGCGAACAAACCCCGCAGCTACCAGGCGGTCGGACAGCAAGGAACGGCGCGTCATAGCCCTGGCGTGCGTGACACCAGAATGCCGTGATGATCGACGTGATCGGCACCGACGCGGGAGCTCCGGCCTCCTTATCCGCAGCACATCAAGCGCTGATTCGCGCGGCTAGCCACGTCGCAGCCCCACAACGATTGATGCCGGCGCTGCAACTCTGGCTGGGGAACGTTTCGGCCCAGCTGATCAGCAGCGATGATCCGCGGGCCTTGGTCAGCGCCTTAACGGCACTGCCCTCGAATGCGTCGGCCGTGGTGCTCGCCAGTGGGGATCCCCTCTGGTTCGGCATCGGCCGGATCCTGCGCGATCGACTGCCAGCGGAGGCACTGCGCTTCCACCCGGCCCCAACGGCACTGCAACTGGCCTTCGCACGCATCGGCCGCCCCTGGCAGGACGCCAGCTGGGTGAGCCTGCACGGCCGTGATCCATCGCCCCTCGGCGCTGCCTTGCAGCAACGGCCCAGCGCCCTGGCCGTCCTGACCGACCCCCACCAGGGAGGACTCGAGGCGGTGCGACGCATCCTGACCAGCAGCGGACTGGAGGCGAGCTACCAGCTCTGGCTGTGTGAAAACCTCGGCCATCCCAGTGAGCGGGTGCAACGTCTCCGCCCCGGGGAGCCATCTCCAGACGATCTGCAGCCCCTGCTGACCGCAGTCCTGATTGCGGAGGAGCCACCAGCACCGGCGGCCGAAAGCCTGCCGCTGTTCGGCATCGAGGACGGGTTGTATCGGCAACATGCCGACCATCCGGGGCTGATGACGAAACGGGAGGTTCGCATTCAGCTGCTGGCGGAGCTGGCCCTGCCGGCGCGGGGTGTGCTCTGGGACCTGGGAGCCGGCACCGGCAGTGTTGGCCTGGAGGCTTTACGGCTTCGCCCCCAGCTCCAGCTTCTGGCCGTGGAACGTCGTGCCGGCGGAGCTGCGCTGATCCGAGCCAATGCCGAACGATTAGGGGTCACGCCCAGTGCTGTGCTCGAGCAGGACGCCCTGACCCTGCTGAACACCAGGGGGATGGCGAGCGAGCTGCAACGACCGGATCGTGTACTGCTCGGTGGCGGCGGCCGCCAGCGCTCCGCCCTGCTCGCAGCGGTGCTGACCGTCCTGCAACCGAGCGGGGTGGTGGTGGTGCCCCTTGCCACGATCGAAGCCCTGGCGGAGCTGCGACCACAACTCGAGTCCGCCGGTCTGGGCGTCCGGATCAGCCAGCTGCAGGCCTGGCGCGGTCAGCCCCTGGGCGACGGAACACGCTTGGCCCCGATGAATCCCACCCTGATCCTAACTGGCACGAAATCGATACGATAAGCATACTTAATCGTTACGGAACCGTGCCAATCGTCACTTGAGCACCGATGGCGATGCCCAGGCGCTGCGCTTCCCCAGGCCCCAGTTCAATCACCCCATCCGCGGGCAAGGCGGGGCCATAGCTGGGACAGGGCAATGACGCGCAGGGCGGAACCTGGGCCTCCACGGCGATCACCCGTCCCTCCCGCAGGAACACCATGTCCAACGGGGCAAGGGTGTTGAACATCCAGAAGCGCAGCGGCTGTGGGCGCTCAAAGGGAAACCACATGCCGCGCAGGGGCGGCAGCGCGGGCCGTTGCATCAGACCGATGCGCTGTTGCTCCGCCGTACGCGCCACCTCCAGCGCAATGCAGCGGTCCTCCCTGACGCACCACTGGGCGGTGATCGGCAACTGCTGCGGCGGGGCGGCATCCATCCGGATCAGCCCCCCGCCCGTTCAGCCCCAAGGCAGTAGCCACGCCCCCGAACCGTATGCAGCAAGCGGCTTGCTCCATTGGCCTCGAGCTTCTGGCGCACGTAGCGCACGTAGACCTCCACCACATTGCTGCCGCTGCTGGCCCGCTCCCCCTTCCAGACCAGCCGCAGCAACTGGTCGCGGCTGAACACCTGTCCGGGCTGCTGCAGAAACACCTCCAGCAGGGCGTATTCACGGGAGGTCAAGGCAATCGGCCGGCCAGCGCGGTGCACGGAACGGTTCAGAGCATCCAGGCAGAGGTCCTCGAATTGCAGACGACTGGACTGACCGCCAGCACGGCTACACAGCGAACGATGCAGGCGCAGGCGTAACAACAGATCACTGGGGGCAGCCGAGGACAACCAGAAATCATCGGCTCCCAGGCAGAGGCAGCGGGCTCGGGCCTCCACACTGTCGGTGACCAGATCCAGCAGCACCGGCATCGCACCGAAACGCTGGCGCAGATCGCCGATCAAGGCAGCCTGCTCAGCGCCCAGGATCGCGGCGGTTGGCTCCTGTCCGCGGGTGGCGACACTGGCGGTGACCCCGGCACTGAGCCAGTCAACGGTGAGGTAGCCCGACACCGACAGCCGTTGGGATACAGCCAGAGCTGCCGAGCCAGCCAGCAGCACCAGCGGCTCCGCCGTCATGGTTCGTCCTTGTCCGGTTTGGCGATGTGGGGCAGTCCCCAACCCAGTTTGTTACGCAGAACCTGGAAGAACTCATGGTCCGCCAGACGCACAAAACGCACCGGATGGTCACTGCGGCGAATCAACACCCGATCTTCAGGCCACACGTAACAACCCGCCGTTCCATCGACCACCATCAGCAGCCGCTCCGGCGTGGCCGGGAACACCGTGACCGGTTCACGGTCGCTGAAGACCAGGGCTCGGGAGGCCAGGGAATGCGGAGCAATCGGCGTGAGCTGCAACACCGGGCAATCCGGCGTGATCACAGGGCCGCCGGCACTAAGGGCATAGGCCGTGGATCCGGTGGGGGTGGACAGAATCACACCATCGGCGGCGATATCCACAGGTGCGTGACGCCCGATGGCAATCTCGAAATGACACATGCTGGTCAGCGGCTCCCGATGCAAAGCCATCTCATTGAGTGACAGGGCTTCCCAGCGCCGCTGATCACCACGCATCACGCTCACGACCAGGTTGCTGCGCTCCTCGATCGTCCACTGCTGGGTGAGGATCACCTCGAGGGCCCGATCCAGATCGCCGAGATAGGCCTCAGCCAGAAAACCAAGGTGGCCGGTGTTGATGGTCAGAATCGGCACCCCGACCGGTGCGGTCTGACGGGCGGCAGAGAGCACCGTGCCATCGCCCCCGAGCACGATTGCCAGGGCCAGCGAGTTGTCGAACTCCTTAGGGACACAGGCGCTGTAGCCCTGAAGGCGCAGGTGCTGATCGGGATTGGCAAAGCCAACCATGCCTCCAGCACTGCTGACACGCACCACGCTGTGACCAGCCGCCTCAAGACGCTGCTGAATCGTGTCGGCGGTCTGAACCGCCAGATCCTTACCGTCATTCACGATCAGTCCAATCGACGGCACTGATCGCCCTGAACAACAACGGCACCCAGCCTATGGGATCTGTGAAATCCCAACCGAGGCACTGCAACAAACAACACCTGACGCGGGATGGTCCGGATCAGACCTTTTTTTCTGCTGAGCGCTGAATAATCCCTACCCTTGGCGCCACTGTATGGACTACGTCCGGTGCGAGCGTCTCTCTTCTCCTTAGCTCTGGTGCTCCCCGCACTGCTGTCTCCGTCTGCCAAGGCCCTCGAGCCGGGCGAACAGCCCCAAGCAGACCCCACCGTGCCGGCATTGGTTGCCCAAGCCACCGAGGACGACGCCACGGATGGGCAGGAGGACGACGCCTGGCGGGTGTACCTCGATCTCTATGGCTTCCTGCCGATCGACGCCGAAGGCACCACCAAGCTGGACGGCAACAGCAACACGGTCAACTGGGATCTTGGCGACGTCTTCGACAATGTCTCCAGCGTGGCCACCCTGCGCGCGGGTGTCGAATACGGACGCTTCGGCTTGCAGACCGGCGTCAACCACAGCGGATTTGATGCCAGCGACAGCGCTTCAGCCTGGACAACCCGTGACCGCTCCCGGATCCGCAAACTCACCGGCAAGCAGGTCGACCGCACGCTCACACTCAAGGGTGACGTCGATGGCGACTTCCACCTCGACCAGACCCTGATCGACATTGCCCTGCGCTACCGCGCTGGAGACGTGCAACGTCCACGCATGGACGATGGCAGCTTCAGCTTCGTGGGTTTCGCCGGGGCCCGCATCGTCGACGGCACGATCAAAGGCGACATCGACGTCGAGCTGTCGGCCTCCTACGACGGCCCGATTCTCAGGCGTGAGCGCTCCGAAAAACAGAACTTCAGCGAGTCCTGGTCCCACACCTGGGTGCAGCCCCTGATCGGCATGCAGGCCACCTATGCCTTCAGCCCCGATTGGCAGGCCTTTGTCTATGCCGATGCAGCTGGGTTCGGTCTGGCCGGCGATAAGGACCTCAGCGGAACAGCCCAGGCCGGGGTGGCCTACTCGATCGGTAACTCAACCCAACTCTCCCTCTCCTACAAGGTGTTTGGTCTGGAATACGCCGCCGACGGCAACGACAACGGCTACGAAACGCTGGCCCATGGCCCCAACCTCGGCCTGCGCTTCGTCTTCGACTGAGCTGACGCTCAGAGGCTGCCGGCGATTGCGACGGCAGCCTTCGCACCACTGGCGATCGCTCCCTCGATGAAGCCACGCCAGGCCTGGGCATGGTCGCCGGAGGCAAACACCAGATGTCCCTCCTGCTGCGGTAAGGCATTGGCAAATTTTGCGATCGTGCCGGGCCGATAGGTGCACCAGGACCCTTGGGACAAGGCATCGTCCCCCCAGTCGTGCCCGAAGGTTGAGAGGAGCTTGACCCCCGGAATGAACTCCTCAAGCACCGCTTGCCAGTCGTCGACGGACTTGTCCAACGCACCGGGTTCGAGGCTGAATCCAGCCAGAACGGAGTGCTTCTCACCGCGTTTGTAGGTGAAACTGCCGATCAAGGGGGAATCCGTCGA
>JBMZMY010000072.1:0-8185 GCA_049619435.1 Synechococcus sp. | reverse complement strand
CGGACCAACCCGCCATCTCTAGGGCTTTGCGTGCCGCTTCAGCACTCAGATCAGCCAGGGATTCGTCGGGGCCGACGACCCGTCGAGCGCCAATGCCCGTGCGGCTCTGAATCCAGCTGTCACTGGTCTCGACCCGTTGGCCCAGCTCGTCATTGCTGATCGACCGAGCCGGGGTGGCGCTGCCGCAACCCCGCAGCAGCACGCCGGCCGTCTTCGGGAGCTGCTCAACCAAGGGGGATGACGCCAGAAGTGGCGTCAGTCAATCACAGTCGGCTTGAAGAGTCGCAAGATCGTCCATCACGCCATGGCTGGCTGCGGAGTGGGCAATCCGCAGAGCACTCACCACCGAGAGGGCTTTGCTGCTGCCGTGACCGATCACGCAGATGCCATTGACGCCAAGCAGCAGGGCCCCGCCATGTTCGGCATGGTCCAGGCGCTTCTTGATCCGTTTGAGGTTGCTGCGCAGGAAGGCGGAGCCGACCTTGCCGCGGCGGCCTCGAGGCAGTTCTGCCCGCAACACGCCCAGCAGCACGCTGCCCACCGATTCCAGGAATTTGAGCAGAACGTTGCCGGTGAAGCCATCGCAGACGACCACGTCGAACTCACCGGAGAGCACATCGCGGCCCTCGCAGTTGCCGGCGAAGTGAATGCGGCTTTCCTCGCTCAGCAGAGCGTGGGTGCGGAGGGCGAGATCGTTGCCCTTGCATTCTTCTTCGCCGATGTTGAGCAACCCGACGCGTGGTTGATCCACCTGCAGAACATCACGGCTGTAGATGTTGCCCAGCAGGGCAAATTGATGCAGATAGGTCGGCTTGCAATCCATGTTGGCGCCGACATCGAGCACCAGAACGGGTTGGCTTGGGTCCTTGGTGGGGAACAGGGCACCGATCGCCGGACGGTCAATGCCTTTGAGACGGCCGAGGCGGAAAATAGCCGAGGCCATGACGGCCCCAGAGTTCCCAGCGGAATACACCGCCGTGGCCCGGCCTGTCTTGATCAGGTCCATCGCCACGTTGATGCTGGCGTCGCGCTTGCGACGCACGGCTGTGGCTTCCTCGTCCATGGTGATCGAAGGGCCGCTGGGCACCAGGTCGAGCTGACCGGCAGCGACGGCATCATCGAGCGCCTCACGCAGTCCCATCTCAGCGGCGGCGGCCTGGACCCGGTCTGTCTCGCCGACGAAGCGGATTTTCAGGGGCAGCCGGTTGATCGCCTGCAGGCAACCCTCCAGGATCGGTCCGGGGGCGTGGTCCCCACCCATGCCGTCGACCGCAACCCACAAGCGATCGCAGTCGCGAATTTCATCCGGCTCGGTGTTGCCCTGCAAGCGACGCAGGGGATCGAACACCAAGGGCTGAAGCACGCTGCTGGCAACGCTTCCAGCCATGGATCCGGCCACCGTGGCCGAATTGGTGGCACTGTCGACCAGGGTTGTCACGGCGGCATTGCGCCGATACCAAATCACCAGGCGACGAATCGCCTTGGGTCGATTGGTTTTGCTCCATGGCCCGATGGCCGAGGAGGAATCAGGATCCTTCGGAGGCAACGGAGTCGACGATGCGCTGGAACAGGTAACCGGTACCCCGAGCCGTCAGGATCAGCTCGGGATTCGCGGGGTCGTCTTCCAGTTTGGAGCGAAGACGGGAGATATGAACATCCACCACGCGCGTATCCACATGGCGTTCGGGGGTGTAACCCCACACTTCTTTCAGGATTTCACCGCGGTTGAACGGTTCTCCGGAGCGGCTGACCAGCAGTTCCAGCAGGCTGAATTCCATCCCGGTCAGGCGGATGCGCTCATCCCCACGGAAGACCTGGCGCTTGTTGGTATCGATCCGCAGGTCTGAGACCTGGATGACCCCGGAATTGGGGATTCCGGCGACCTGCTCCTTCTCAACCCGCCGCAGAACGCAGCGGATCCGTGCCTCCAGTTCCTTCGGGCTGAAGGGCTTGACCACATAGTCATCGGCACCGAGCTCCAGACCAGTGATCCGGTCCGCTACATCGCCCAGGGCCGTGAGCATCACGATCGGAACATCGGATTCCTTCCGAAGTTCCTGACAGACGCCATAGCCATCCAGCTTGGGCATCATCACGTCGAGAACCACCAGATCCGGCATGCAGTTCTGGAACAGCTCCAGGGCCTCGGTGCCATCGCAGGCGGTCACAACGTTGTAACCGATCATTGAGAGGCGGGTCTCCAAGATCCTGCGGATGGAGGCCTCGTCATCGACCACGAGAATGGTTTCTTTGGGTGGGGCCGTGGCCGTCATGAAGCCTCAGGCTTTAGTGGCATGGCACACAAATAAAGGTCTGCCACCCCCTTTTGTTCACCCAAAGGCAACTTTCTTCATAGTTCGCAGTGCCGAAATCCGCCGCCGTCTTCGTCTGTCAGGTCTGTGGGGCCAAGGCGCGTCAGTTCTTTGGGCGTTGTCCTGAGTGCGGCAGTTGGAATTCCCTGGTTGAGCAGGCTCAGCCCCGTTCCGACGGTCGACGTCGGCGGGTGGGGGCGGATCCAGAGAGTGCCCCGTCGCCCCGGCGCTCCACGTCGATGGCGAGCCTGGACGACACGCCGGTGCAGCGCTTGCCCACCGGCTCCTCGGAATTTGACCGGGTGCTGGGGGGAGGGCTGGTGCCGGGCTCGATGGTGCTGGTGGGCGGTGACCCAGGCATCGGCAAGAGCACCTTGCTGCTGCAGAGCGCCTCAGCGATGGCACGGGGATCGTCGGTTCTGTACGTGAGTGCTGAGGAATCTGCCCAGCAGGTGAAGATGCGCTGGCAGCGCTTGCGTGCCGGTGCTGAAGACCTGCAATTGCTTGCGGAGACCGATCTCGATCTCGTTCTGCAGGAGTTGGAGGCCCTGCGACCCGATGTGGCGATCATCGACAGCATTCAGGCGCTGCATGACGGTGATCTCACCAGTGCCCCGGGTTCCGTTGGGCAGGTGCGTGAGTGCGCGGCCGCGTTGCAGCGTCTCGCTAAACGCCAGACAACGGCCCTTCTGCTGGTCGGTCATGTGACCAAGGAGGGCATGTTGGCCGGGCCCAAGGTGCTGGAGCATCTGGTGGACGCAGTGCTCACCTTTGAGGGGGATCGATTTGCCAGCCACCGGTTGCTGCGTGCGGTGAAAAACCGCTTCGGTGCCACCCACGAACTCGGTTTGTTCGATATGCAGGCGCAGGGCCTTGCTGAGGTGGGCAATCCCAGCGAATTGTTTCTCAGTGAGGCTCGCGCCTCAGGGGTGGCCACGATCGTCGCCTGTGAAGGCACCCGATCGCTGGTCGTGGATCTCCAGGCGCTGGTCAATGCCACGAGCTACGCCAGTCCTCGCCGTACGGCGACCGGCATCGGCACCAATCGGTTGCATCAGATCCTGGCGGTGCTGGAAAAGCACATGGGTCTGCCCCTGTCCCGTTTTGATTGCTACCTCGCGGTGGCCGGTGGCCTGGAGGTGGAAGAGCCGGCGGCCGATCTTGGCGTCGCTGCTGCAGTCGTCGCCAGTTTTCGGGATCTGACCCTGCCGGCGGGAACGGTGTTGATCGGAGAACTCGGTCTAGGCGGACAGCTCCGACCCGTTGGGCAATTGGAATTACGCCTGCAGGAAGCGGCTCGCCTGGGCTTCAAGCGTGCCGTGGTCCCTCAAGGCAGTGGTTTGGGCCCATTGGCGGCCGGTCTGGACTTGGCCCTGCTCGAGGCCGCCAATGTGAGTGAGGCTCTGGTCCTGGCCTTGGGTGACGCGGTTCAGAAGTAGACGTCGACGTTGCTGCGTCCGGAGGATTTCAACCAGTTTTCGATATCGAGATAGCCGCCCGGGTTCAGCCGCACAGCCTGGGTCCAGACGTCAGCGGCCTTGTCCAGCCAGAGATCCGCTTCGTCCTGACGGCCGTCCTCTTCAGCGATGCGCCCCCGTTTTTCGTAAATCAACCCCATGTTCTTCAGGCAGGAGGGTTGTTTGGGGTTCTCCTCCAGAGCTTGCTGATAGGTCTCGATCGCTCGGTCTTCCTCACCATTAGACATGTAGATGATCGCCATGTTTTTCAAGGTCTCTCCGCGATCGGTGGGGTTGTCCTCGAGTTTCAGCGCTTCTTCGTAGTTCTCAAGAGCCTCGGCGTAGTCGCCGTCGTTCTGAGCCGACAACCCGTCGCGGTAGTAGACGTAAGCCTCCTTGGAGCGGGCATTGATCGGAAGCAGCTTCACGATCAGATCCGCCATCACCGTGAAACTCTTGTCGATGAAGTTGTCGTTGCGGTTGCTGCGGGGCACGTGGGGCCGGCGGAAGGCCCCCATCCTGACGGCAACCACAACCGCCTTAGCCTGATCGGAGTGCAGAAAGGCCTGTGAGTCCAACCCGCCAGACCGTCGTCCTCGACGTGGAAGGGATGAAATGCGGTGGCTGCGTTAAGGCTGTGGAACGCACCCTGCTGGCGCAGCCTGGAGTTCAGCGGGCGGATGTGAACCTGGTGACCCGGTCCGCCTGGCTCGACCTGGCGGTTGACGATGGCGATGTCCAGCAGGTGTTGTCAGCGCTCGCTGACCGGGGATTTCCTGCTGAAGAACGTGCTCTGGAGTCCAGTGCCACTGCGCGTCTGGCTCAGTCACAGCAGGCGATCGGCTGGTGGCGTCGCTGGCGACAGTTGATGGTCGCTTTGGTGCTGCTGCTGCTGTCCGTGCTCGGACATCTCAGTGAGGCCGGGCAGCTATCGCTGCCTTATCTGGGCACGCTGTGGTTCCACGCCACGCTGGCCACCATTGCCCTCGCTGGCCCCGGCCGCCCGATTCTGATCAACGGGTTCAAGTCGGCACGGGTCGGTACACCCAGCATGGACACCCTGGTCGGGTTAGGGGTCACCAGTGCCTACCTCGCCAGCGTTGTGGCGTTGATTTGGCCTCAGGTCGGTTGGCCCTGCTTCTTCAACGAGCCAGTGATGCTGCTTGGCTTTGTGTTGTTGGGGCGGTTCCTGGAGGAACGGGCTCGCTTCCGCACAGGCGAGGCTCTCGAGCAGCTGGCGCGTCTGCAGCCCGATCAGGCGCGCTTGATCCTCCCGGATGGGGCGATTCGTGAGGTCAGGGTTGGCGCGCTGCGTCCCGGTGAAGTGGTGCAGCTTCTCGCTGGTGATCGGATCCCAGTGGATGGTGTGGTCCTGACGGGAGAATCCGCCGTGGATGTCTCCAGCCTCACCGGCGAACCGTTGCCTCTGGAGGCTGTTCCTGGAACGGAACTCTCCTCGGGAAGCCTCAACCTTGAAGGCACGCTCGAACTGGAGGTGCGCCGGGTCGGGGCAGACACCGCCTTGGCCAGGATTATTCGTCTGGTGGAACAGGCGCAGGCCCGGCGGGCTCCGATTCAGGGACTGGCTGATCGGGTGGCCGGTCGGTTCTGTTACGGCGTCGTGGCCCTGGCAACGGGAACGTTTCTGTTTTGGTGGTTGATCGGAACGGAGCTCTGGCCTCAGGTGCTGCATGTGCCATCAGCGGCAATGGCCTCGATGAACCATGCGCCGATGGGGCATGCCCATCACGCTGGCCTTGGCAGTGGTGCGGCAACACCGATCGGTCTGGCGCTTCAGCTCTCGATTGCGGTGCTGGTGGTGGCCTGTCCTTGTGCGTTGGGACTGGCGACCCCCACGGTCATCACGGTGGGAACTGGCCTGGCCGCCAAACGCGGCTGGTTGTTCCGTGGCGGAGATGCCATCGAAACGGCGGCCAACCTCGATCAGGTGGTGTTCGACAAGACGGGCACCCTCACCCTTGGACGTCCTCTTGTGACGCAGGTGTTGAGCGAGGGCGATCCAGATCATCTGTTGCGTTTGGCCGCCAGCCTCGAGCAGAACAGTCGCCACCCCTTGGCCCATGCCCTGTTGCAGGAGGCCCAGCGACGGGATCTGGCGCTGCTGACACCGTTGTCGGTGCGAACAGTCTCCGGTTCAGGCCTGGTTGGTGAACTGGATGGGGGCTCGGCCACGATTCGTGTGGGCCGTCCCGACTGGATGCAATCCGAGGGCTTGATCTGGTCGGAGGATCGTTTTGACCTCGAGCCAGCTCGGGCGAGCGGCGCCACCTGGGTGGCCGTCGCCGAAGGCGAGGCCGTGCTGGGTGTCGTGTTGATTGAAGACAGCCTGCGCCCCGATGCGGAAGCGGCCTTGGAGCGGCTGCGGGGGGATCAGTTGATCCTGAGCATTTTTAGTGGCGACCGGCGTGCAGCTGTGGAGCATCTGGGCCAGCGCTTGAACTTTGCCCCCGATCAGCTTGGCTCCCAGATGCTTCCGGAAGACAAGCAGTCCCGCTTGGAGCAGTTGCGGCGTGATGGTCTGGTGGCGATGGTTGGTGATGGGATCAACGACGCCCCTGCCCTGGCCGCTGCTGATCTTGGAATCGCCGTTGGCACGGGAACCCAGATTGCCCAGGACACAGCCGATCTGGTCCTGCTCGGAGATCGCCTGGAGAATCTTCCTGAGGCGTTGATGCTCGCGCGCCGCACGATGGCGAAGGTGCGGCAGAACTTGTTCTGGGCCTTCGGTTACAACCTGATTGTGTTGCCGATTGCCGCTGGGGCTTTGCTTCCCGGTCAGGGGGTTCTGCTCTCGCCACCACTGGCAGCCCTGTTGATGGCCCTCAGTTCGATCACGGTGGTGGTCAATGCCTTGGCCCTGCGCGCGGCATGAAACGGGGACGACTGATCGTTCTGGATGGGCTCGATGGCTGTGGCAAGACCACCCAGCGCTCGGCCTTGGCATCCTGGCTGCCGACCAGTGGTCTGATGCCGGAGGGTGCCGGGCTGATCTGCACGCGAGAGCCCGGAGGAACGGTGTTCGGTCAGGCGCTGCGGGAGCTTCTGCTCCATGCCCATGGTGATCAAGCCCCGGTTCCCACAGCGGAACTACTGCTGTATGCCGCGGATCGAGCGCAACATATCGAGACCACGATTCGTCCAGCACTCGAGCGTGGCGATTGGGTGCTGAGCGATCGCTTCAGCGGCTCGACCCTGGCCTATCAGGGGTATGGCCGAGGTCTTGATCTGGCGTTGATTCATCAGCTGGAGCAGATCGCGACCGCTGGGTTGAGTCCGGATCTCACGCTTTGGCTGCGTTTGTCGGCCGAGCAGAGCATCCAACGCCGGCGGGGTGAGCGCGATGACCGCATCGAGGCCGAAGGCGCTGCGTTCCTGGCCAGAGTCGAGGACGGCTTCGCTGCTGTGGCGGGCCAGCGCCGCTGGAGCGCTGTGGAGGCGAATCAATCACCGGAGGCTGTGACACGGGCGTTGCAGCAGTGCATCACGGAGCAGCTGAGGTGATGGCTGCTGACCCGTGTTCACCAGCGTCGTTGTTCGCGGATCTCATCGGTCAACCTCTGGCTGTGGACCTCCTGGAGGCTGCACTTCGAACGCAGCGACTCGCTCCGGCTTACCTCTTCGCTGGTCCGGATGGGGTCGGGCGTCGTCTTGCTGCACGCCGGTTTCTGGAAGGTCTGTTGAGCGGTGGTGCAGTGTCCGAGCGGCAACGTCGACGCCTGGAGGCCGGCAATCACCCCGACTTGCTCTGGGTTGAGCCCACGTTTCAGCATCAGGGACGCTTGCTGACCCGCGCGGAGGCCGATGAAGCCGGGATCAGTCGTCGTACGCCCCCCCAGCTGCGCCTGGAACAGATCCGTGCGGTGAGTCGCTTTCTCGGCCGTCAGCCCGTGGAAGCAACCCGGGGCATGGTGGTGATTGAAGCGGCGGAGGCGATGCCGGAAGCTGCGGCCAACGCCTTGCTGAAAACCTTGGAAGAGCCTGGCCAGGGGATGCTGATTCTGTTGACGGCCGCCCCGGAGCAACTGCTCAGCACGATTCGCTCCCGGTGCCAATTGATTCGTTTCCTGCGGCTGGATGCTGCGGCTCTGCAGACGGTGCTTCGGCAATGCGACGCCACAGCTGATGATTCCAAGGAATTGCTGGCGATGGCCTCGGGCTCTCCCGGTGCACTGATCTCCCATCGTCAACAGCTGCAGGAGCTGCCATCGGAGCTGTTGGAGCGGCTGGCTGTGCGTCCAGCATCCGCCAAAGAGGCACTGGCCCTGGCACGCGACCTGACCGACGCCCTCGATGGTGAGCAACAGCTCTGGCTGCTGAATTGGTGGCAGCACAAGCTCTGGAGCGGCGGGGATACCCCGACATCACTGAGACGTCTGGAAGCCTTGCGCCGACATC
>JBMZMY010000071.1:0-8334 GCA_049619435.1 Synechococcus sp. | reverse complement strand
CATTGAGATCCACCTCGATGGACACGGTGCCGCCATCAAAACGGGGGTCGCTGCTCAGTTCGAGCATCAGCTGATAGCTGTCAACCCAGCCACGGCGTGTGTCACCGACCTTGATTCGCACCGTGTGGCCATCGATGACATGGCTGCAGTGCTCCTGGCGATCACCAGCAGGGGTGATGCCGATCTCGCTCACCGACACCACCTCAAGGGTGTTGCGGATCGCGGGCAAACGGTTGATGAGATGGGGCTCGATGATGGCCCCGGTCCCACAGCCCATCATCGCCAGGTCCATCATCAGACCGAAGGCTTCCCAGTCGATCAGGTTGGTGGACGTGCAGTTGTAGGAGCCCGAGAAATTCTCCGGCTGCTCGATCCAGGGTGTTCCACCGATCCAGAGCCAGCGACCGGATGGCAAGGCTTTTTTCTCTGCCTGCATCCGGGCCATTAGGGCGACTTCGTCGGCATTGAGATTGCCGAGTTTTTGTAAGCCGCTGAGGTTGCGTCGCCCCACCTGATCCCAGCTTTCGCGTCCTCCAGGCGTGCGACGGCTGTAGGTCCGATAAAAAACGGGATTCGCTGCTGGAGCGCTGATCGGGAAGTCGCCAAGCTTGGCGCTCGCGTTCGCGGCGACTTCAGCGCGACTCGGAGTCAGTGTCACGTGCGACGGCACTTAGGTGGCGTCACACTAACGCCACAGATGGGGTCGGCAAGACATCCATACCACCAGTTACAGCGCTTTAATCGGACTGGCCCTGAAAACGGTGTGAACTGATGCAGCGTCGTCCCGAGCCTGAGCTGATGACGGATCAGGACCAGGTTCTGGCTTACGCGGAAGCCGACTTCAGCGCCGGTGATCAGCGGCTGCTCGAGCAGCTCGAACCGCTTCTGATCGGTCGTTCTGATCCATGGCGCTTGGTGGATCTTGGCTGCGGTCCGGGAAATATTGCCTTGCGGTTGGCGGAGCACTGGCCCAACGCTGAGGTCATCGGCATCGATGGCTCGGCACCAATGCTGCGTGTGGCCAGAGAGCGGGCTCAGAAGCAGGACGCCTCCGCTCGATTTCTGGACGGGTCACTGCAGCAGCTGGCTGAAGAGACGCTGCCGCCAGGGATCGCTCCCGCGACGGCTGTGGTTAGCAACAGCCTCTTGCATCATCTGCATGACCCCTTGAATCTGTGGCGGTTGGTGCGGCGTCTGGCGGTTCCCGGCACGGCGATCGTGCACCGCGATCTGCGGCGGCCGCACTCTGAGCTTGCCCTGGATCAACTGCAGCAGCGCTATCTCCCCACGGCACCGGAGTGTCTGATCGCGGATTACCGCGCTTCGCTGCGGGCGGCGTTCACTGTTGAGGAGGTGGAAGCACAGTTGCAGGTGATGGGTCTCGATCAGCTCAGGGTGAGGGAGGAGGACGACCGATATCTCTCGGTGGTCGGCGTGTTCTGAGCGTCCCACTCATTGACTCTGCCCTGGCAGGCTGGGGTGACTGTGAGGATGCGATGAGTCAGTCAGCTGCCCCGATTGCCGCGGACCAGGCCCTGGGTGACCTGCTTGCCAATGCCGTGGATCGCCGGCGCAACTTCGCCATCATTTCCCACCCGGATGCCGGCAAGACGACGCTGACGGAAAAGCTGCTGCTGTACGGCGGCGCGATCCAACAGGCCGGCGCGGTCAAGGCCCGTGGCGAACAGCGCAAGGTCACCTCTGACTGGATGGAGCTGGAGAAGCAACGCGGAATTTCGATCACGTCCACCGTTCTTCAGTTCGACTACAGCGACACCACGATCAATCTTCTCGATACCCCTGGTCACCAGGACTTTTCAGAAGACACCTATCGCACCCTCGCAGCGGCGGACAACGCCGTGATGCTCGAAGATGCCGCGAAGGGTCTAGAGCCGCAGACGCGCAAGTTGTTCGAGGTCTGCCGCATGCGGCAGATCCCGATCTTCACCTTCATCAACAAGATGGATCGCCCGGGTCGGGATCCCCTCAGTCTTCTCGACGAGATTGAGTCGGAGCTGGACTTGACTCCGTGGGCTGTGAACTGGCCGATCGGCAGTGGTGAACAGTTTCGAGGGGTGATTGATCGCCGCACGCGCGAGGTGATCTTGTTCAGCCGAGCGGAACGCGGCCGTCAGGCGGCGGAGCAGCGCCTCACCTTGGATGACCCTGAGTTGAAGACCCTGGTCGAGCCGGAATTGCTCGACGCGGCAGTGGAAGAGCTGGATCTACTGGAGGCGGCGGGGGCCGATCTGGATCTTGAGCTCGTTCATGCCGGTGAGCTCACACCGGTGTTCTTCGGCTCGGCGATGACCAACTTCGGCGTGCATCCGTTCCTGGATGCGTTTCTGGAGATGGCGCAACGGCCGATTGCCCGCTCCAGCAGTGAAGGAATGATTGATCCGCTGCGAGAAGGGTTCAGCGGTTTTGTGTTCAAACTCCAAGCCAACATGGACCCTCGTCACCGTGATCGTGTGGCGTTTGTCCGCGTGTGCAGTGGCCGTTTCGAAAAAGATATGACCGTGAAACATGCCCGAACGGGCAAGGCTATTCGTCTGTCGAGGCCGCAGAAACTGTTTGGTCAGGATCGTGCGGTCGTAGACGATGCCTATCCCGGTGATGTGATCGGCCTGAATAATCCCGGCATGTTTGCCATCGGCGACACCCTTTATGTGGGGTCCAAGGTCGAATACGAGGGCATCCCCTGTTTCAGCCCTGAAATTTTTAGCTGGTTACGCAATCCCAACCCTTCGGCGTTCAAGAACTTCCGCAAGGGTGTGAATGAACTCCGGGAAGAGGGTGCGGTACAGATTCTGTATGACACCGATGAAAGCAAACGCGATCCAATCCTTGCGGCCGTCGGTCAGCTTCAGCTGGAAGTGGTTCAGCATCGCCTTGAAAACGAATACGGCGTTGAAACGCGGCTTGAACCCCTGGGCTTTCAGGTGGCCCGTTGGGTGACGGGGGGGTGGGCTCAGTTGGAGAGTGTTGGTCGCATCTTCAATTGCAAGACCGTGAGGGATGCCTGGAATCGGCCCGTGTTGCTGTTTAAAAACGAGTGGAATCTCAATCAGCTCAAGGAAGATCACCCCGACCTTGAACTCAGCTCGGTGGCACCGGTGGTGAGTGGCGTGGAACCGATCAGTCTCTGATCGGTTCTTCGGCTCAAATCTGTCCGGTTTCCGACGCAATCGATCCATGGTCGTTGTTGACACCCACGGCCGCATCTCACTCCCGCCAGACTGAATCCAGTGAGCTGAGCAATGGATGGGAACCCTCTGGCTGCTGCGCAGCTGTGACGACGGTGGAACCGATTACGTCTGCGTTCGCCCTCAACACGATCTCATTGAAATTCTTGAGGGGTATCACCTTCCCCCTCAGATGCCGTTGATTAAACGTCGACAACGGCTGCATCCCGATGATGCCACCAGCTGCCTGAATCGGCTTGAGCACAGTGAAGGCTTTCGCTATGGAGCTCCGCTGTTCTGATCGCAGCTGATTAGCCTTGCCGTAATTGATGCTCCAGTGCGATGGCAGCCGTGGGTGATTCAGGACCTGATCAGAACTCTGAAGATCCCTACGCAAGGCTGGGCCTCTCCCACGGGGCCAGTTTCGAGCGTGTTCAACAGGCTCGCCAGCAGTGCCTTGATCAGGTTGGTGACGATCCACAAGCCCGGGCACGGGTCGAGACGGCCTATGACGCTGTTTTGATGTCCAGCTTGCGGGAACGACAGCAGGGCCAGCTCAGCGAAGCGGCAGCTGATGCCTCCGTTCGCGAAGAATCCGGCAACAAGGCCACGGCGTTCCAGACCACCGGCGTGTTGCAAAAGCTGCAGCCCCGTTTGATGGATGCGGGGCAAGCCTTCAGCGAGATGCGTCCCCAGATTGCTCTGGTGCAGGGTCCTGGACTGTGGATCCGGCTCGGGATTGGCTCCCTGGCGATGGTGGCTCTGCTGCTCAGCTCCGACAGTGTGCAACTCGTGCTGGCCTTAGGGTTGATCGGTGGCTGTGTCAGCGGCGTGCGTCGTGGCCGTCGACCGCTCTCCTCCCTGGGCTGGACCTTGGCTGCAGTGGTGATCGGCTTGGTCGCCGGGGGTGTCCTCGCTGCAGCTTTGTCGCCTTCGGCAGTCCAGCAACTGCACTTGAATTCGGATCAGATTCAGGCGATTCCGGCCGCAGTGCTGCTTTGGCTGACCGCCCTGCTGCTGGCCTAGGCAGCGGCAGGACAGTCGTCGATCAGGGCAGTCAGTTCCTCCTGCTCGATCACATAACGGTTGTTGCAGAAGTGACAGGTCAATTCGGCCTGGCCATCCTTAATCAGCATGTCCTGAAGCTCAACGCGGCCGAGCATCTTGAGGGCCCCGATGCTGCGTTCTCTGCTGCAGCGGCAGTTGAAGTGGATGGGTTGATTGGATTCAGCACCATCCAAGGGCTTTGGATCGAGGTCCGGGAACACATCCACCAGCAGATCCTCCAGGGACTCCTTGCAGCGGCTGAGACGACCGCTGAAGTCATCAACTTCACGGCAGCGCATTTCAAGCAGCTCCACCAGGGCGGGCTCCTGAGCGGCCTTGGGCAGCACCTGAACCAGCAGGCCACCGCTGGATTCGAGGCCGTCACTGCGGATCGTTTCGCCGACGAACACCGCTGATGGAGTTTGTTCCGAGTGCAGCAGATAGGACGCCACGTCCTCGCCGATGCCGCCATTGACGAGCTCCACCGTGCTGTTGAACGGTTCTCCTTTGCCGTCATCACGCATGACGTGGAGATAGCCCGTGCCGACGGCTGATTTGAAATCAAAGCCGTAGTGGCCGTTGGCGTCCGCCACTGGATCCAATTCCAGCTCTGGATTGCCGACGTACCCCCGAACGCTGCCGTCTCGACCGGCATCCACCATCAAGCCGCGCAGGGGGCCATCCGAGCCCACCCGCAGGTTCACGCGGCCATGTCGCACCTTCATCGAACTGGCAAGCATCAGGCCAGCACTCATTGAGCGACCCAGCAGCACGGTGGTCAGATACGACAAGCCATGGCGTCGTTGCGCTTCCCGCAGGGTGTCTGTTGTGGAGACCGCCACCAGGCGAATCCCTCCGCCCGCAGCCGTTGCTCGCACCAACCGGTCGGCCAAATCAATCGTTCCGCTCAGGGCAATGTAGACATCGGCATCAGCTCGCCGTTCTGCAGCTGATGGCGTTGACAGTCCCATTGTTTAAACAGCTCCGGCTCATGGGTGACCACGATCAGCACCTGGTCGCGTGCGAGCTCGGCCAACAGCTTCAGCACCTCATCGCGTACGGACCAGTCCAGTCCCGCCGTGGGCTCATCTAGCAAAAGAACGTTGGCACCGCGAAGCAGCTGGACCGCGATGGCCAGGCGCCGCTGTTGCCCGCCACTGAGACGTTCCGGGGGAGTGCTGCGGTTGATGCCGGCCAGACCCACCCGCTGGAGGACGTTGTCCTGGGCCTCTGTGCTTAGACGTCGCAGGCCCAACCGCAATTCCTGGGCAACGGTCAGCCCCAGAAAATGGCGCTCGGGGAACTGGAACACCATCCCGGTGATCCAGCGTCGCTGACGGGGAGTGAGGGGGTCTCCATTCCAGATCACCTGTCCCGAGCGTTCGCGGGACAGGCCACTGATCATGTCCAACAGGCTGGTCTTGCCCGAGCCACTGGCGCCGGAGATCAGCACCGGTTGTCCGACGCGCGCCACAAAGCTGACGTCTCTGAGCACAGCAGACGCCGCCGTTGCGGGTGCGTAGGTGAGGTTCTGCAGTTCGAGCATCCGTCACAGCTTGACCGATGATGCGAATGACGCGCTGGTCCTATGGACGTTCGTTTTCGCGAGATTGATCCCTTCAATTGCTGGATATGGCTCCGTTTCCCCGAGGCACCCAGTTCTGGTGAAATCAGCTATGTCGATGGTGTGCTCGATAGTTGGTATGTGATCGGCCGCCTGGGGGGATTCAACGCCGAGAACCTGCAGGTCCACGACAACAGCACCGAGCTGAGCTGGATGAGCTACGACAGCGAGGATGCGAACGCGGCGATGCCGGCGTTGATGCACAACATGGGTCAGATGGAATACCAAGGTGAGTGGGGTCGTTTTTGGATTGATCTGGGCACCAGCGATGGCATCGGCCTGGATGTCCTGATCAATTCCCTCCGCCAGCTGGACTCCGATGTCGTGCAGATTGCCGAGCTTGTGATCGGTGGGATCAACGAGGATTGGCCCGTAGAGGAGCATCCCGACAGCGTTTTCCCGAACAGTGGGTCGTGAGCGTCGGCGCCTGCTGATTGACCCCGCCCAGCGGGTCGGTGATGGCCGTCAGATGGTCTTGTCCGAGAGCGAGCGGCATTACCTGCGCCGGGTGCTGAGGCTCCGGATCGGTGATCAGGTGGATGTCGTCAATGGTTGCGGTGGCCTCTGGCTGGCCAGCCTGGAAGCGTCCGATCGTCTGACCCTGACGTCGGATCCTGATCAACCGCAACTGTTCGAGCCGAGACCCGAGTACCGCGTGGGCTTGGTCGTGGCTCTGATGCGTCGCGACACCGACGTGTGGATTCGTATGGCCTGCGAACTGGGAATTGATGACCTGTACCCCGTGCTCACCGAGCGTTGTGTCCCCCAGGCCGAGCAACGACAGGATCGCTGGCAAAGCATTGTTCAGGAGTCGGTGGAGCAGTGCGAGCGGCTTTGGACGCCGCATCTTCACCCCGTGCTGCCTTTGCGTGACTGCCTGGAGAGGATTGACGGACGGGTGGCCATGGCCGTGACGCGGCGTCCAGGTTGTTCGCCTTTATCCGCGTGGTTGAGGGCCGGAGAGCCACCCCAGCAGACCTGGTTGTTGGTGGGACCAGAAGGGGGGTGGAGCGCTGACGAAAACGTCGAAGCGGCAGGCAGTCGGGTCACACCGGTCGCCCTTGGTCGGTCCATCCTGCGCAGCTCCACAGCTGCGGTGCGCGGGGCCGTGGAGTTGGTGCAGTGGCGGGAGTCCGTGTCGGCTCCATAGGTTGGTGGTCAGAACGCGGCTGATGCCCAGCGATGGCCAATCTCGAGATCTCGATCACGGACCTGGCCCTGGTCTGCAGGGATGTTCTCGAAGATGCCTTTCGGCAAATGAAGAACCGGGCGAGCTGGGATCTCAATTGTCCGGTCGTGATTCTTGATGCACGGCATCAACCCCCACGGCAGGTTCAGATCGGGGTGGGTGCTGTTGGTGGTGTGGTCCCCGTCTCCACCGCGATTGAACATCCCTTGGTGCGGGAATGGCTGGAACTCAGCGGGGAGATGGATCAGCCGCAGGATGCCATGGCTGACATGCTTAACAGACACGGGGACGCGTTCCGCGATGCCCATGCTGATTTTCAGGATGAAAAGATCCGCAAGGGTGGCTGTCTGATCGGCGCTGACGACCTCGCTGCCTTTGTCAATCAATCTCGAACGGTTTATCCGAACAAAATCGCTGTGCTCGCGATCCTCCCCGGTGCTGACGAACACCAGTGGAGTGTGATTCCGTTTGGCTGGACACCAGCCTGACCTTCAGAGCCAGTTGAGGTCGCAGCGCAGCATGGAGGGCGCTGGGCACTCCATGCCGCGGTGATGGCGGAGATAGGCCAAGGCGCCTTCGATGGTGGTGAGTTCTGATCGCACGGCGCGCTGATGGGGATGCGAACTGTCAAGCAGCAGCTGCTGATTGAGTTGGTCGCGTCGCTGCAGAAGATCATTCAGGTCCATCTGGTACGCCTCTCGCTGTCTTTGTTCTAGCCCGGTGTGACTGGGTCAGCCTGAACTGAATCGGTTGAGGGGCTGAGCATTGGCTGAGAGGGTGGATGTCCGTGCACCACGGCATCCAATCGAGTTGCTTAGGCTTGCATTCAACGGATTTGCGCTGTGTCTTACGTACCAACAAAAGAGCATTTAGATGCTCAGATTCCTCAGTTTTTTCAACAGGTGAATGCTCTGATTCGGAGCTTTCAGTCTGAAACAGGAGCGGATGATGCAGCCGTGGCTGCGTTATTGGCACGTTTGGCGGAGAAGTATCAACCCCAAGTTGCCGTCCAGGATGGATTTGGCTTCCGTTAAGGCCGAATTGAGGCACCCAGAATCTTTGATCAGACGCCCAACGGTGTTATGACCGTGATGCACTCGGAGTGATCGATGGCGCTGCATCTCTATGGCGGGGGATTCAGTCGTGCCTTGATTACCCGGTGGTATTTCTTGAGAAGCAGATTGAACACCGGTTGATCACTCTGGATATGCGGGGCCGAGACATAAGACGGATCAATATCTGCAAATTAATCCTTTCGGCAAGCTGCCTGCGCTGACTGACGATTCAGA
>JBMZMY010000070.1:0-8348 GCA_049619435.1 Synechococcus sp. | reverse complement strand
GCTGCAGGGTGCTGATCTTCGTGAGGCCGACCTCGAAGACGTGGTGGCGTTCGCCAGTCGCTTCGACGACGCGGATCTGCGTGGGGCCAATTTCACCAACGCGATGATGATGCAAAGTCGTTTCACCAACGCGGTGATTGAGGGTGCTGACTTCACCAACGCGGTGATGGATCTCCCCCAGCAGCGCGCCCTGTGTGCCGCGGCCTCCGGTGTGAACCCACGCAGTGGCATCGACACGCGTGAGAGTCTCGGGTGTCGTCCCTGAAGCGGTGATCACCATGTCAAAGCGTTTACCGGTCACGGTGATCACCGGTTTCCTTGGGGCCGGCAAGACAACGCTGCTACGCCAGCTGCTGCAGACCAGTGGCCAGCGGCTTGCCGTGATGGTCAATGAATTCGGGAGTGTGGGGCTCGATGGCGATCTGATTCGGAGTTGTGGGTTCTGCCCTGAGGACGAGTTGGAGGGACGCCTGGTTGAGCTGAACAACGGTTGCCTGTGTTGCACGGTTCAGGACGATTTCCTGCCGACCATGGAACGCCTGCTGGAGCGGGCTGACACCCTGGATGGAATCGTGGTCGAAACCAGCGGTTTGGCTCTGCCAAGACCGTTGCTTCAAGCCTTGGAGTGGCCCGCGATCCGATCAAGGGTTCACATCAATGGTGTCGTGACCGTGGTGGACGGTGAAGCCTTAGCTGGCGGCAGTCCTGTTGCTGATCCCCAAGCGCTTGAGCAGCAGCGTCGGGATGACCCAAGCCTGGATCACCTCACAGCGATCGACGAGTTGTTCGAGGATCAGCTCCAGGCTGCCGACCTGGTCCTGATGAGTCGTGCCGATCGTGTCAGCGAGGCTGCACTCTCCAGCGTGGTTGATCAACTCAAGGCGGGAACACGCGCTGGCACCCCAACACTGCCGATGCAGAACGGCCGTGTTGATCCTGAGATCGTGCTGGGTCTCGAGCATCGCCATCAGCCAACGGATCATGGCCACGACCACGACCACGACCACACCCATGTGGAGATCAAAGGCAGCACGGTTCGTTTTGAGGGAGTGGTGGACCGGGTTGCCTTTGAAGAGCGGCTGAAGGCTCTGGTTGGGCCCCACCAGGTGGTCCGCCTCAAAGGACGGGTCTGGTTTCCTGGCAAAACACTGCCACTGCAAATTCAGATGGTTGGCCCAAGGCTGGACAGCTGGTTTGAGGCAGCTCCTGCCCAGGCCTGGCGCCCGGATGGCCGCTGCGGAGGGGTTGATCTCGTTGTTTTGGGATTCTCCGACGAGCTATCGGCATCGCTGGCCCAGCAACTTCAAAGACTGATGAGCGCCACGCCTGAGACTCCCAACACCGCAGCTGTCCAATCCATCGGCTGAAGAGCTTGACCTCTCCACCGTGCGATTGCGACAGCCATCAGCGGTGCGGTGCTCATCAGGGTCACGCCCGGTCCAACCGCCAGCGTCTGGAAAACGTGCTGCTGCAACAGAATCCCAAGGTTGGTGCCGAGCAGCGTGGCCACGACGATGCGGGTTTGCAGGCCACGGGCCTGAATCCCTCGGATGGGCAAATGTCGGCACCAGATTGGACTGAGGGCGATCGTTCCTCCAAGCAGGCGGATGGCGGCACTGTCCAATGGTGTGAAGGTCCCCTGGAGCAGCACGCTCCGGGCCAGAAATGCACCGAACAATCCACTGACCACTGCACCGAACGCCAGCAGAAACCCTGTTCTGTTTCTTTCCATGGCAGCTTGATCCGGCGAGCCAAACCGGGCGATCAGCAGGACTGCCACTGCAACGAGTGAGGCCCCTGCAAAGTCCGTTGCTGTGATCGGATCGCCCTGGATCAATAGGGATCCCAGGCTGGCAAGAACCGGACCGGTTGCCTCAAGGGTGAGCGTCCGTCGCGTGCCGATGCGCTGCAGGGCGGCCAGATACAGACTGTCGCCGAGGGCGATTCCGACCCCTCCGCTCAACAACAGCGCCGCGACCCCCATGGGTTGGTCTCTCCACGGAATCTCAAGCAGCACCGGGAGAAATAACAGCGTGGCCAGACCGTTCTTGAGACCGTTCAGCTGAACAGCTGTGGCATGGCTGCCCAACGTCCTCCAGAGCCCACTGGCGAGGGTCCACATCAGCGCGGCGGACAGGGCGGCTAGTTCACCAGACATGTCCGTTGCGGAACGCGTGTCGTACAGCTCAACAGCGCCCTGCAGAACTGACTATCGAGGTCACACTATTGGGAATCGTGTGAGGCTGATGGCGAATCTGTTGGTTGACCTGTTGTCGCAGGTCAGTGGTCATTGGACGTTGAACCTTGAATCGCGCGTCCCCAGGACCGAGCTCTACGAAAAGCGTATTGCTTCATCGAAGCCCTCTCTGGGCTTCTTTGTTCTCCTGATTAGTTCCGGAGTGATTGCCTCATTGGGTTTGATCTCCAACAGCACGGCTGTGGTGATTGGCGCCATGATTGTCGCCCCGTTGATGGACCCGATCCTCAGCCTCTCGTTTGGTATCGCCGTTGCCGATGGTCGTCTGATTCGACGCTCTGCCGTCACCGTCCTCCTTGGCGTGATCGGTGTGATTCTCACCTCAGCATTGATCAGTCTTTGTCTTGGGGTCTCCCACGTTCAATCCGAAATCACAGCGCGTACATCGCCCAACCTGATTGATTTGGGGATTGCGATTGCTGCTGCTGTTGCTGGGTCCTTTGCCATGACCCGTGAACGACTATCCAGTTCGATTGCCGGCGTTGCCATTGCTGTGGCGCTGGTGCCGCCGCTCTGTGTTTGTGGCATTGGCCTGACCTTGGGTTCGGAGATGGTTGCCGTGTTTGGGCGTGGCACGGTCGCTGGGCTGACCAACCAGATTGCCGAAGGATCGTTTCTGTTGTTTCTCGCCAACTTGATAGGAATCACAGTGGCCAGTCTGCTGGTGTTTCTGATTCAGCAGTATGGATCTTTGATGCGCTGTTGGAAAAACTTGCTGATTTGGTTTGGCTTGCTGGGGTTGCTCTGCATTCCGTTGTCATCAGCCCTGCATGACTTCAGCGTGAGCCAGTATATGGACTCAGAATTTCGCCGTTTTAAATCGGGCAATATTAACAATTTTGGTCTGACAAAAAATAATCCCTATGTGTGGTCAAGGGTGAGAATAATGTATAGCAATGTGATCGTTTCTGGTAATGTGGCGACGTTGGATTTGGTTTTCAATGCACCTGAGGACTTGTTGACTGAGCCTCTCCTCGAGGATCTTTTTCAGAGGTTCAAGACTGGCGCGACTGAATTGGGCCTGGACGATATTGATGTCAATGTCAGTGTGATTCCGAATCGTGTATTCCATTACGCAGCCAGTGATGTTTAAGCGTCGCTACTCCTCTGACTGCATGGTTGTTTGGATCAGTTCATTGCTTAAGGTCACCAAGTCAGATGCCAGATTGAGGTCGGCGGCCTCATCCGAGGTCGGTGTGGCTTCAAAGCAGTGGCGTCCTGGCCCTTTGAGGGTGTTGCTCCAGTAGTGAAACCCTGGGCCGAACGATTCGTCTTGGATCAATCGATCCAGTAACGCTCCGGCATCGTCAACAGAGACAGTCAGTCTCAGCAGATCTCGCGCCACAACGCCGAAGAGGGCTTGACCGACAGGGTTGCTTTGCCGGCTGTAGCGAAAAAATCCGTCGGCACTGCGAGGGATCACCAGGCCTGGACTCCAGGCGATCACCGGGATGGAGACTTGTGTTGTCGAGAAAAGCGTGGCCAGCTGCCGGCCCAGAAGCAGGTTGCAGAGCTTGCTGTCCTTGTAGGCCTTGTCGGCATCAAAACCGGTTCGGCCATCCACCATCACAAATCCTGCCCCAGCCTTGAGCCCTTCAAGGCTTCCGAGGCCAGCGGGCTGACCCACCCGTCCGCCGCCACTGGCTGGATTGTGCACCTCTGAGCCTGTGATCACGATGCGTGTGCCGACCGATCGGCTGAGCAGCGGCAGCAGTTCCATCACCAGGTGCTGATGCGCCAGCTGGTTGACCGCGAAGGTGAGTTCAATGCCCTGGGCACTGAATCGGGCCTGCGTCGCTCCGGCGTACTGCAGGCCAGCATTGAGGACCAGGGCATCAATGGGCTGGTTGTCGTTGTGGAGCTTTTGGCAGGCCTGATTCAACTGGCGGAGATCAGCAAGATCACTCTCAAGGAACTGCAGCTGCGTTGTGGGTGGTCCTAAGCGTTCGATGGCGCGATGACGATCGCGACACAAGACGCTCAACGCATGGCCCTCTGCCAGCAACCGTTGAGCCGCCACCAGGCCGATTCCGCTGGTTGCCCCGGTCATGACGACCCGCTTTGGCTCTTGCTTCACCGCACCGTTGCGTCAAACCCATGGGCATTGTCGTGAATACCAGAGGGTTGCGTGTCCATGGCCAGGATGGATGCTGTGTCATCAGCGCCGATGGGTCACCGTCTAACCGTGTACTGCGGCTCCCAACACGGTGAGCATCCGAGTTACGCCCAGGCCGCTGAGCAGCTGGGTCGTTTGATGGGCCGGCGGGGGGTTGGTTTGGTGTATGGAGCTGCAGATTTCGGTCTGATGGGCGTTGTGGCCGATGCCGTTCTTGCGGAATCGGGTGAGGTGATCGGTGTCATTCCTGATCATTTGATCGACGCCGACGGTGCCCATCCCGGTTTGAGTCGACTGGAACGGGTTCCAACCATGCATCGCCGCAAGCAGCGGATGATGGAGCTAGCGGATGGATTCATTGCGTTGCCGGGAGGCTTCGGCACGTTTGAGGAGTTGTTCGAAGCCTTGACCTGGGCGCAGTTAGGTCTGCATCAGAAGCCCGTCGCCCTGCTCAATGTGCATGGTTATTTCGATGGTCTCGTTCAGTTTCTCGATCACGCTGTGCAGGCTGGGTTTCTGTCGTCGTCCAACCGCACTTTGTTGCACGTTGCCAGTGATCCGGAGCGTCTGTTGAATGCCGTACTGCGCTGATCCCATGCTGAAACGCACTGTGTTGATCAGTGGTGCGAGCCGAGGCATCGGCTTTGCTATCGCCCTGCAGCTCTTGCGTGATGGCCACAGGCTCAGCCTTGGCGTGCGGTCCCCCGATGCGCTTCGTAGCACCCCACTGGACCCCGAGACATGGCCCGAGCAGCTGATGGTGCACCCCTACGACGCAGCCGCAGCAGATACCGCTGAGGCTTGGGTGCGCGCAACGATCGCCTGGGCGGGTGGATTTGATGCCCTGATTCATTGCGCTGGCGTGCTGCATCGCACGCCGTTGTTGTTCTCCGATGCGCAAGTGGCAGAGCTCGATGCGCTCTGGAGCATCAATGTCATGGGTCCATGGAGACTCACGCGGGCGGCCTGGCCCCATCTGGTCGCCTCAGGACAGGGCCGGATTCAGGTGTTGGTCTCCATGAGTGGCAAACGTGTCAAAGGACGAATGGCGGGATATCCAGTGAGCAAATTCGCCTTGCTCGGGCTTTGTCAGTCGATGCGCAACGAAGGCTGGGACGATGGAATCCGTGTCACGGCGTTCTGTCCGAGTTGGGTTAACACCGAGATGGCACGATCGGTCAGTTCTGTGATGCCTGAGGAGATGACGCAGCCTCAGGATCTGGCCCAGTTGTCGTCCACATTGTTGAGCCTTCCGAATGCATCAGTGCCGTTTGAGATCAGTGTGAATTGCATGTTGGAAACCTGATCGGTTTGCCACCAACGGATCACTCGCTATGCATAGGGCATTGATGCGGTGGTTGTTCCATGTGTTTGTTTGCAGCGCTCGCACTCCTCGCTCCACGGTTGGTGCTGCTGGTGATTTGGTTCTTCAACGCAACATTTGTCCTCGCTCCGTTCAGCGGCATTGCTGTCCCGACTCCGGTCATCCCATTGTTGGGGCTGGTCTTTCTACCGACGACCACCTTGGGCTATTGCTGGGCAACCGCTGCCTTTGGAGGTCTCTCAACCTTCAATGGTGTCTTGATCATCGCCATTGGGATCGTGATTGACTTTGGATTGATTGGGAACGGTCGAGGTATTGCCAAACGATGAACAGCTCCTGCGGCATTTGTCAGGTTCACGCTGACTCCACGCAACGTCGTGAGTTGGAGATTGCCCGAAGTGACCATTGGGTCCTCCGTCATCACCAGGCACCGGCGCCGTTGTTGGGATGGTTGCTATTGGATACCGTTCGCCACTGCTCTGGGCCCGTGGATTTTGAGCCTGATGAGGCTCATTCATGGGGCAGTGTCGTTCAACAGTCCAGCCAATTGATTCGTTCTCTTACGGGCTGTGACCGGGTGTATGCCATTGCTTTTGGCGAGGGTGCGCAGCACCTTCATCTTCATTTGATCCCACGCTTTATTGCCGATCAAGACACATCTGCCTGGTCTGTGGCAGATCACTATCGTGCCGTCAGCCAAGGAGATCGAACTGCCGCCGTTCACGATCAGGTCTTGGAGTTTGTGCAGCGTGCCAGGGGTTGTAATTGGTTATCCCTTTAAAGGGAGCACATGCCGCGTCGTCTCAGCCAATGCTCAGCTGCTTCATGGCTGAGCTCAACGTTATCGCTCTTTGGCCAGGTCACGATATGGGTGGTCAAGTGGATTCCAACGGTGACATACAGACTTCTATCTCTAGTGTCAGTTTCGGCGATCCTGCTGGTGGCCGGTCAAATCAGCGCACTCTCAGTTGCTCAGACTGATCAGAAGCTGACTAAAGCACAGCAATTTCCAGCATCAGCCCCAGCTGAACTGACGTATGTGATGACCTACAAACCCATTGCCGCTGATTGATCCGGCGTCCAATGGTGTCAGTCTGCAATTCCATCAAGATGAATGGGTGACGTCCAGTCGGTCGTCACCACACCGCTCTGGAGTGAAGGGGTGAGGTCTCCGAGGGGCCAATTTAATTGTTGAAGCAGCTGAAGAACGGCTCGGTCAGCGTTGAAATACTGCTCGCCATAGGTTCCCAGGATGTTGTTCTCAGCCAGTGTCTGACGCGTCAATTTGTCTTCTCGACGGGTTCCTCGTCTGGATGCCATCAGCTGAAAATCACGCGTCACCATGTCAGCGGTAATTTGATCCAGTTGATCGCTGTAGCCAATGATCAGGGTTTGATCAATCGACCGATAAAAGCTGTAGATGAAACCTGTTGGATTGCATTGAAGAGTCTGCGTTCGCTCGCTGAGGGCAATGACGGCCTCCATGGTGGGTGCCTGCAGAGCAGCGATCATGAGTTCAATTGACACCTTCTTTATCCTCCAACGGCCAACCGTTCATCACAGGCTGCTTCGTATTTGTGAATGGCAGCTGTTGGGATCGAGCCGTTGCTCTTGAGTTGGCGTACGGAAAGTTCGACGCACTGCAGCACGACACTCGTGAGTTCACGGCCTTCGCAGATGGCCCAACTGCGCAACAGCACATGAAGGCTGGGCGGGACGGACACCGTGAGCTTGACCTGGTTTTCGCGGGTGACTGTTTTGGGCATGCCAACGCGCCTAACAGACTCAGCTTAGCAGCAAAATTCGTCTGTGGCAGCTCTGAAGATACTTTGCAGTATCTATGGAGTTGCTTTGGGGGTGCTCGACTGCTCTTCTGCTCGTTGCTTCAGCGGTCAAGTCATCACTGGTCAGCGGTCGATGTGCAACGTCATCGTGAGCAGTGCTCACATCGTTGATGGTTCAAGGCGCCGGTTTCATAGATTTCTCACTGTTGTCTTGGATGATGCTTCGTTTGAATCCCTCAGTTGGGGGATGGATATGTGGCTTTAAGGCTTAAGTTGATGGTATGACAAGATTTTGTTTAATCAGCTTTTAGCAGATATTTTGGAGGCTTCTTGTATGCTTTCGCACTCTTGTGAGTTTCAGGAGCAAATGGACATCCTGGCTCTCTTAGTCCAGTGTGATCTTGACGTCATTTTTTCAGAGAAGACAAAGCCAGAATTGGCTGGAGAGTTTATGCTTGCGCAGCTGCAAGGTCTTCAGGTTTTACAGCTCTACTGCTTGGCAATGGATGGTGACACTGGAGTGATCATCACAAGCGAAAACTGCCAGCACTTGCTTTAATCGATTGATTGATTTTGTGATTCTTTTAAAAATCGATTGAGACGTTGCCTTGTGCGGTTCATCTGACTGCGTTCCTTCTCATAAGATGATGTTTTGGTGAAGGCGTAAACGACCACCAACCATGTTGTACTGAAGCCAAACGCAATCAGAAGGATTGAACTCAGACTCAGTGGAAGGCTATCCATAGAACTGCTCTATACAACGGTTATCTCAGCGCTGTTCCACTGTTTGGATAGTGGCAGCAGGAGCATCTTCGATGTAGTAGATCATTGCATCGTCTCGAAATGGAGCAAAGACAACACCAGCAA
>JBMZMY010000069.1:0-8370 GCA_049619435.1 Synechococcus sp. | reverse complement strand
CCCGCATCATGAGCAGCGTCTGCGAACCACATTGATGAAGGGGATCCTGGCCGCACTGCTGCTTCTTGGAGGCCTGCAGGCCATGCCGGCCCAGTCCCATCAGATCGAAAGCGCCCTGCGTTATCTCGACGGTGATCTGGAACTGAGTAGCAGCTTTTCCAATGGCGAGCCAACCCGGGGTGCCGTCGTCCGGTTGCTCGAGGCTGATGGCACACCCGGCCGGGAACTGGGACACACTGATGACCAGGGCAAACTCAACCTCGACCTCAGTGCCCTTGAGGATGGTGTCGTCGATCTGCAGATCGACGGTGGTCCCGGACACCGCGACTACCTCGAACTCCCTGTCGAATCCGGCGCAGTTCAATTGGATGAGGTCGTCCAGGTGCCGATGCTGCTGGTGCTGGTGGGATCACTGGTTAGCGTGCAACGTCGACGCGACTGAACACCGCCATGGCAACCAGCACCGGGAGCGACGCTCTGGACCGGATGGTGGATCGCCTCAGCGGCACGGCCGATCCGAAGCGGCGCTACGAATACGTGCTCTGGCTGGCCAAAAAGCTCAAACCGATGCCGGTTGCCGAGCAAACGGAAGAGATCAAGGTCAAGGGCTGCGTCTCCCAGGTGTTCGTGCGCGGGCAGCTGCAGGACGGCACCATGCAGTGGACGGGCGATTCCGATGCGCTGATCACCAAGGGCCTGCTGGCGCTGTTGATCGAAGGCTTAAGTGGCCTGACCCCTGCCCAGGTCCAGGCTGTGGATCCGGGTTTCATCGCCGCAACCGGCCTGCAGACGAGCCTCACACCATCCCGCGCCAATGGCTTCCTGAACATCCTCAGAACGATGCAGGCGCAAGCCCAGGCCTGTGAGCAGATCTCAGGTCCTGTCAATTCCTAAAGTCACCCCTCAATAACTCCACACGGTTGAGAGGGAATGGGATCAAGGATCGGCGTTGGACTCCTAGGCCTTGGCACGGTTGGCGGCGGGGTCGCATCGATCCTGCTCAATCCAACTGAACGTCACCCACTGGTGACCGACCTAGACCTAGTGCGCGTCGCCGTTCGTGATCTGAGCCGACCGAGGCCCGTGGAGATCGCGTCTGACATCCTCACCACCAATCCTGCGGATGTGGTCAACGACCCTGCCGTCGACGTTGTCGTGGAGGTAATCGGTGGCATCGAACCGGCTCGTTCGCTGATCCTGCAGGCCGTTGCAGCCGGCAAATCCGTTGTGACCGCCAACAAGGCCGTGATCGCCCGCCACGGGCAGGAGATCGCCGAGGCCGCAGCGAAAGCAGGCGTGTATGTGCTGATCGAAGCCGCTGTCGGCGGCGGCATCCCGATTATCGAACCGCTGAAGCAATCCCTGGGCGGCAATCGGATCAACCGGGTGAGCGGAATCATCAACGGCACCACCAACTACATCCTCACGCGCATGGCCGATGAGGGAGCGGCGTACGACGCGGTACTGCGCGATGCCCAGGAGCTTGGCTACGCCGAAGCGGACCCCGCCGCAGATGTCGACGGCCTCGACGCCGCCGACAAAATCGCGATCCTGTCGACCCTCGCCTTTGGTGGCGCCGTTGAACGCAGTGCGGTGCCAACAGAAGGGATCAGCCAATTGCAGGGGGTCGATGTCGACTACGCCCGTCGCCTCGGCTACGGGGTCAAACTGCTGGCCGTTGCCGAGCGCATGGCCGAAACCGGCGACCCCCTTCCGCTCTCCTTGCGTGTGCAACCAACCCTGGTACCCACAGACCACCCCCTGGCGGGCGTGAACGGCGTCAATAACGCCATTCTCGTCGAGGGCGATCCCATCGGCCGGGTGATGTTCTACGGACCTGGAGCCGGAGCCGGCCCCACCGCCTCAGCCGTCGTGGCCGACATCCTCAATATCGCGGGAATCCGCCAGGCCACCGACGCGTCGGGGCATGTGGATCCGCTGCTGGCTGCCAGCACCTGGCGAGAGTGCTCACTCGTGGAATCGGGCGCCATCCGCCAACGGCATTACGTGCGTTTCAACACAAAAGACGCGCCAGGGGTGATCGGTCGCATCGGCGGCTGCTTCGGTGATCGCAACGTCTCGATTCAATCCATCGTGCAGTTCAACGCCAGCGAAGCAGGCGCGGAAATCGTTGTGATCACCCACGAAGTCAGCCAGGGAGAAATGGATGCTGCCCTTGAGGCCATTCAGGCCCTGCCTGAAGTGTCTGGACTGGCCGCCCACCTCGGCTGTCTCTGATCGCAGCGCTGGGGACCGAGGCTGTGGGCAGTTGGCCCCGGCGATGGGTGAAACTATCAAGAACCATCACAGCTCACGTTCACAACCGCGTTCGTGTGCTTTTCAGTTCATGACGAACCTCATGACTGCCGCCCCTGCCCAAGGCTGTGTGCTGTCCGACGCTCTCGCAGAGATGTCCATCCACCAGGGTGATTGCGTCAATCTCGACACCGATAACGCCACCTACCAGGTGATCGGTGTGGACGACGAACACCAGCGCTGCTGGGTGCGTCGCTGGCCATTGAAAACCGCCACCGGATCCCCGGTCTTTGAGATCTCTCTCGATCACATCAAGCTCGCTCGCTGAGACCCAGACAACAGCGGTTGAATAGGTGCATCACTCCATCACGGTGATGCCCTCGCCTTGTTCGCATTGATCCGTCCGCTGGCTCTGGCCCTGCTCGGTGCAACCCTGCTGAGCGCCTGCCAGGTGCAACGCAGTGGAGACCGTCTTACGGTGGCCTCCGCTGGTCGTATCACCTCCCTGGACCCGGCCCAGGCCAGCACCGTGAGCACGATTCAGCTGTTGAGCGCCCTGGGCGACCCGCTCTACAGCCTGACCCGATCGGGCGACCTGCAACCGCGACTGGCCTCCGGACCTCCAAGCATCAGCGCGGATGGACGCACGGTGACCATCCCGCTGAGAAGAGATGTGGTGTTCCACGACGGCAGCCGCTTTGATGCCGATGCAATGGCGTTCAGCCTGCGTCGCGTGCTCGAGATCGGACGACTCGATCATCTGGTCGGCGGGCGGATCGCCGCGATCGAGGCCAGCGCTCCTGACCGAATCACGCTGAGGCTGAGCCGTCCCTCCACGTCGCTGCTCGGTCTGCTCACAGCCATCAATCTCACTCCGGTTTCCCCAACCGCCTACCGCGACCACCAGACAAACCTTCTGCACGACAGCTTCATCGGCACGGGTCCCTACAAACTCGTGCGCTTCCGCGACGACCAACAGCGTTTGGTGCCGTTTGAGGGCTACTGGGGGGACGCCCCGAAGAATCAAGGCCTGGACCTGATCACCCTGAGAAACTCCACGGCCCTGTTCGGCGCCTTGCGCAGCGGCGAGGTGGATGTCCTGCTCTCCGGTTCGATCGACGAGGACCAACGTCGCACCTTGCACGCGATGGCCGAAGACGGCCGCTTACGGGAAGGCTCCGGCCCGGCGATGGAAATCGGGTACATCACCTTGCTCAGTCATGTCCCTCCGCTCGATAACCCAACGCTGCGTCAGGCCATCGCTCTGAGCCTGAATCGCCAGGAAGTGAGTGAGCGGGTCAGCTACGGCTTGCGCACCCCCTTGCGCGCCCTGATTCCGCCCAGCTTGCTGACACAGCCCAGCACCCCCTGGCCCGCCCATGCGCCGAAGCAGGCCCGCGCCCTGTTGCGCCAGGCGGGCTACTGCGAGGGCACAACGCTGACCCTCCCCCTCACGTTCCGCTCGAACGTGCCCGCTGACAAGCTGCTGGCGCTCACCTGGCAGGCCCAGATCAAACGCGACCTGAGCGACTGCCTGGTGCTCGATCTCAATGGGGTCGAATCAACCACGGTCTATGAACAGCTCGGTCAAGGAGCCTTCAAAGCCGTGATGCTCGATTGGCGAGGCTCCTTCCCCGATCCAGAGGCCTATCTGACGCCTTTGCTGAGTTGCAAGGACGCCGATGGGGCGATCTGTCATGCCGGTGAAGCAGCCTTCAGCGGCAGCTTCTGGTCGGCGCCCGATCTGCAGACGACCTTGCTCACCAGTGACAACCAGGAGGGCGCCGAGCGCGACCGCACTCTGAAGACACTGGAAACCATCGCCGCCGAGGGAGCGGCCTATATCCCAGTTTGGCTGGAGTCACCGCGAGCCTGGTCCCAGCGCAGCGTCAGTGAACCTGAATTCGATGGCAGCGGTCATCTGCGCCTCGATCGCCTCAGGAGGCGCCAGCCATGAGCCGCTTCAGCAATCTCGCTCGCTATTCGGCCACGCGTTTGGCCCTGGCGCCGCTGATGCTGTGGCTGATCGCCACGCTGGTCTTCCTGCTGCTGCGGGTTGCGCCAGGGGATCCGGTCGATGCCGTCCTCGGCAGCCGGGCCCCTGCGGAGGTCAAAGCAGCCATGCGCAAACAGCTCGGTCTCGATCAATCACTGCTGCATCAATATTTCGACTATTTCCAGGGGCTGCTGCCGCTCCATCTCGAGCGAACAGCCAACGGTTCTGAGATCGAAGGCTTGAAACAGCTGAGTTGGGTCTCCCTCGATCTGACAACCCCATGGGATGGGCAGCATCTCTTCTTCGGCATTGGCACCGACCTCGTCGACTTGGGTCAATCCCTGCTCAACGGGGAAACGGTGCTCTCGATCATTGGCCGCACACTTCCAGCCAGCCTTGAGCTGAGCGTGATCGCCCTGATCGCCGCCGCCGTGATCGGCCTGAGTATCGGATTCACCGGCATCGCCCGGCCTGAAGGAAAGCTTGATCTCTCAGGGCGTCTGTACGGCCTGGGCACCTACGCCCTGCCGCCGTTCTGGATCGCGATGCTGGTGCAGCTGCTGTTTGCGGTGGTTCTGGGCTGGCTCCCGGTGGGGGGGCGTTTTCCCCCCAGCCTGATTCCTCCCGATGGCAGTGGCTTCTACCTCTTCGACAGCATCGCCAGCGGCGATTGGTCGTCGCTGCGCGGCACTGTGCGACACCTCATCCTCCCCGCAAGCACCCTGGCGGTGCTGCTCAGTGGGACTTTCACCACGGCCCTGCGCCTGAACCTGCGGCGAACCCTGCGCAGTGATTATGTGGAGGCCGCCCGGAGCCGAGGCCTGAATGAACGGCAGGTGGTGTTGCGCCATGGCCTGCCCAACGCTCTGCTTCCGGTTCTCACCATCGCCGGCATCACGGTGGCATCACTGATCGGCGGCGCCCTGCTGATCGAGGTCACTTTCTCCTGGCCGGGCATCGCCCTTCGGCTGCAGGAGGCGATCAACCAACGCGACTATCCGGTGGTGCAGGGCATCGTGGTTGTCATCGCCGCTCTGGTCGTTCTGGTCAGTGTTGCCGTGGACCTGCTGGTGGCATCCCTGGATCCACGCGTCCGCTACTGAAGCTGATCCACCAGATCGAGGCTGTCCTGACGGGTGAGCCGATGCCAGCGGATCCGATCTCGCAGCATGTGGCTTGATCCCACTGCAACCTCGGAGCGTTCCACCTGCACCAGGAAGTGCACCACCTCATCCAGCACAATCCTCTGGATTGCTTCTGGCCGCACCCCCACCAGGTCTTCCCCGAGTTGGAACAGGTCATCCGATGGACCGGAGGTCGCACTGGGCTCAATCCGGATCACCGAAAAGTGACTGGCCCCTTCTGCAATGACAGCGCGGCTACTGGGGTGCGTTCCCAAGGCCCCCAGCAGCGTCAGCTGTTCGTCCAGCGGAGGCGTAATCAGATCCAGGGTTCCCCCGACCACCATCAACGGAAGGGGGGACGCGTCATCACGCAGCTCAGACCAGAGCAGGCTGCCGAAACTGTTGAAGGCGACAACCGCCTCGACCGGATCGGAAAGCTGGAGCGGTTGCAACACCTCACCCGCCGCCAGTTCGCACTGCATCAAAAAGGAGAGATTGGTCAGGGGCAGATCCCGCAGGGCCTGCGCGCACCTGGGCGTCCAATCCGACAGTGACGGAGGCCCCATCGCCAACAGTGCCGTCAGAGCGCCCAGGGAATGGCCCATCAGCACAACGCGGTCGCCGTGCACCGGAAGCGCACCACGGGTCCGCGCTGCCACAACTGCCGCGATGTCTGCAAGCCGCTGTTCCAAAGCCTGGGCCCCATCGAAGGTCTGGCGGCCCTCGAGCAACTCCTGAATCGCGGCACTGTCACTGCCGGGATGCTCCAACACAACGACAGACCAGCCCGCACGGGACAACCCATCGGCCAACCAGAGGAAATGGTCGGGGTCGCCACCAAGACCGGGCATCAACAGCACCCACCGGTCGCGCTGTGCTTGCTGCGGGCTCCAGATCTGGAGCGTGAGATCACCGCTGCGATGCTGCGTTGACAGGTCCATCGCGTGGCGACGAATCGGCACGGACGCTGATGGCGCCGCAACGGTCCGAGGAGAAACCACAGGCCGACGAGCCAGCTCACGGGTGAACCCCTGCTGGCGCTCCAGGGACTGCTGCCAACGCTGACCGGCTTGGACGAGGGCATCGAGATCCAGACGCAGACTCTCAACGGGGAGCGCCTCCAGCACATCCAAGGTCGTGACGCTGCCCCGCTCAGCCAGGAGGCGTTCAAGGGTGTTCAGCACCAGATCCGAGGCCTGGCGCGAGCCTGAATCCACCTGAATCAGCACACCCAAGGCATCGATCAAAGGGCCTGCGGCCCAGCTGCGCAGCATCTGCTGACCAAAACTGCGCCGGGTCAGGACCGGGGCCTCCAGCAAGGTGCGCACGCCCTCCCGACTGGCGGGGTCCAGCAAGGTCAACCAGGTGGCCAACTCCGAACGTTGCACGCCTTCAGACCCCACCCAGAGGCTGAGGTCATCCACCGACACCGGCAGAACAACCCCATCGATTGCAACTTCCAAGCGCTGAGCTGCAGACACAGACCACGTTCCGTGGGCAGCAAGCAGCAGACTGCTGAGCACACCCACTGCGACACGTCGTCCTGATAAGCGTCCGCCCAGCAACGCCAGATCCTCTGCGGTGGTGGAACCAGTTTCCTCCAGGCCTGCGCCATGTGACACGTCTTCGCTTCCTGGCGTCGGTCGGGGCCGGTGGCGTGATCTTCATGACGCCCCTGGTGTTCCATGCCATCGATTTTTCTGCCAGCGAAGTCGGCAGTGGCCTGGCTATCTCCGCTCTGATCGGAACGCTGGTGCGCCTGCTCAGCGGCAGCCTGCTGGACCGGGGTCTGAGCTGTTCCTGGCCGGTGCGTGGCACCACAGTCCTGGCGATCCTGGCGGACCTGGTGCTGTTCCGCGCCACGAGCTACCCCAGTTACCTGATGGGCCAGCTCCTGCTGGGAACCGCCGCCGGTCTCTATTGGCCGGCGATTGAACTCGCGGTTCCCCTGAGCTGTGGTCCGATGCCCTCCAGCCGCGGCTATGCCTTGGTGCGCAGCGCCGATGCCCTGGGCATCGGCCTCGGCGCCCTGATCGGAACCCTGGCCGCCCTCGCAGGCGTCCTGCGACTGGTCTACGGGGTGGAGGCGATTTGCATGGCCACGGTGTTGATCTTGATCTCTCTCACCCCGCTGCTCAGCCAACGGCCGACCGCCCTCGACAACGCCTCCCCCCCAGGGGCCACCACCTCTCCATCGGCAGGGCGATGGTCCTGGCTGATGCCCCTGCTGCCCGTCCTTGGCGTCAGCCTTGTGGCCACGGGCATCCTCTCGTTGCAGCAGAGCGCTCTGCCGCTGGATTTAGTGCGCGGTGGGCTGCAGCGCCCCGGACTCAGCGAAGGAGCCAGTGGTGCACTGATCGCCCTGCAACTGGGTCTGCTGGTGATCCTGCAGTGGCCCGTCGGACGCTGGCTCTCTGAACGCCCCCCCGCCTTCGGCCTCGGGCTCAGTCTTTGCTCCTTCAGCCTGGGCTGTCTTCTGCTCGGCTTGTCCTCCTTAGTGAGTCAGGGAACCGGCTTGGTGCTGCTGGCCCTGCTGCCGATGGCCTTGGCCCAGGCAGCCTTCCTGCCCACTGCCACAGAGGCGGTGATCGAGGAAACCCCGATGGAGCATCGCGGTCTCGCCATGGCGTTGTTCTCGCAATGCTTTGCCCTCAGTGCCGTGGTGGCCCCACTCCTTGCCGGTGCACTGCTCGATCTGCAGGGCCATGGACTGCTGCTGTGGATCTTGATGTCCGGTGCCTGCCTTGCTGTCCTGCCGACCCTGCAACGGCTCCGGCCTCGGTTCAACACCGACGGGACGGCCACCGATCCTGGATTGCAGCAGCAGACATCACGGCAGCACCAACCGGTCGATGTTGTAACAGGGGGTCCAGGCGGTCTCCGTTGAGATCGGCTGGCCCTTGCGGTCGCGCAGGTCATAGCGACAGAACCCATCGGATTGCTCCAGGGCCGGCCCAACCACCAGGATCTGCCGCGGATCAAGGTTCAGTCGAT
>JBMZMY010000068.1:0-8964 GCA_049619435.1 Synechococcus sp. | reverse complement strand
CATCAAAACCTTTTCAACCATCAAGAACGAACCGGGGAATCCCAATGTCGAAGGCTCGCTCTCTATGGCCAAATTGGCGGGGGATCCGGACAGTGCCACCAGTCAGTGGTTCATCAACCTGAAAGACAATGATTTCCTGGATACTGACAACGGTGGGTACACCGCGTTCGGCTCCGTGCTTGGAAACGGCATGGATCTGGTCAACACGATGGCAGCATCGGTTGTTGTTCCTGCCGCCGACTACTATCAAAATTCAGCCCTCAACGAGCTTCCGCTATGGGAAGTCAATGTGGGGACTCAGGAGGGAACGGAAATTGCCAATGTGCGACCGCAGGACTTTTTAACGATCCTCAATGCCGACAAATTAGGCAAAAAAGATGCCCTGGCCAGCTATACGGTGACCTCATCCGATCCATCGCTGGTCAGTGCAACAGTCAAGAAGAACAAAAAGATCGCCCTCGAAGCCTCGGACAGCAAACAAGGAACGGCCGAAATCACTATCACTGCCACCTCACATCTTGATGGAGCAACCACAAAGGACAGTTTCGACGTCATTGTGGGTAACCAACAACGCCAGGAACGCCGCGCTGGCAAACGCCAGAAAATTGATGTTTATGTCGATGGGGGACGTTTGGACGCTCCCTACTACAACTTCTTCGACGCCCAGGGAGAGCAGATTGATGATCTGATCATCAATCCGAAAAACAGGTACACGTTCCGTCGTCTGGATGAAGCGACTTCCCACCCGTTCTATATCGCAGAACTCGATGCTGCTGGAGCCACCGGTACCGGCATCAAACAACGGGGGGCCGGCAGTGCAGAGGCCGGCATTGTTGGCAATGAGCGCTTCAAGCTGCGCTTCAGCAAAGCGGCGCGTCAACGGCTCACCACAGAAACAGGACTGCGCTATTTCTGCACGACGCACCCATCGATGTCGGCGGAGTTCAGCCTCGACAGCGGCCTGACCGCGTCAGACGATCCGATCATTGAGCCAGACCCTCAGCTGCTTTGAGACCCGTTGTTGCGGTGATCGTTCGCGACCACCGCAGCCAACACACCCCCGCAGAATCCGCTGGCATGGCCGATCCAGGAGACCCCAGCCGGGGACACTCCTGGAATCAGGCTGATCACCGTCGGCCCATACAGCCAAAGGGCAATCGCACTCAACAGAATCGACAGCGGTCGCCGTTCAAGCCAGCCAATCAGCAGCAGAAAGCCCAACAGGCCGTAGACCACGCCCGACAGACCATGGCTCGCCCTGGGCCAGAGCAAGGCCACCGGCAGGCTGAACAGGATCACCCCCAGCCACACCATCCAATAGTCACGGCTGCCTCGACTGAGCACCATCCAGCTCAGGGGCAGAAAAATCAGAGAATTCGAGATCAGGTGGCCCCAGCCGGCATGGCTGAACGGTGCTGTCACCACCCTCCAGAGCGGCAGACCCGCCCCCATGGGCAGGTTCCACATGCCGCCGAACAGCAGCTGGTCGATCCCCTCCTGAAGCCAGATCAGCCCAAGAAGGCCCAACGGAAGCATCAACCGATCTCGCACGTGCCGCTCACGAGGATCACAATGATGACTTCTGTTCTGACGGAATGGCGGACGAGCCGGTCGACGTTCTGGTGATCGGCAGCGGCATTGGTGGTCTGTGCTGCGGTGCGCTCTGTGCCCGTGCCGGTCGCAGTGTTCTGGTCCTTGAAGCCCATCAGCAGCCCGGGGGAGCAGCCCATGGCTTTGAGCGCGGAGGCTTCCACTTCGAATCCGGACCGTCGCTGTGGAGCGGCCTGAGTCGCTGGCCCAGCGGCAATCCCCTCCGCCAGATTCTCCAGGCCATCGGCGAGGGAGATCTCCCTGTGATCCGTTACCACGACTGGGATGTTCTGCTCCCTGAAGGCCACCGGTCCATCGGTGTTGGGCGGGATGCCTTTGAAGCGGTGGTCCGTGATCTGAGCGGCGCCGAAGCCGTCGAGGAATGGCGTCGCTTCGTCGCTGTCCTGCAGCCGATTGCCGCGGCAGCCGATGCCCTGCCGCTCCTGGCCCTGCGGCCTGGCATGGACGTGGTGGCGCAGGTGCTGAAACAAGGACCTCGCCTGGTGAAACATCTCCCGGCGATGCGGCATCTCGCTGGCGCCTTCGGTCCACTCGTGGACCGACATCTTCAGGATCCCTTTCTTAGGCACTGGGTTGACCTGCTCTGCTTCCTGATCAGTGGTCTGCCCATGGCCGACACCAACGCGGCAGCGATGGCCACGTTGTTCGGGGAATGGTTCAGTGAGGAGGCCTGCCTGGACTACCCACTGGGCGGCAGTGCAGCCGTGGTGGATGCCCTCGTTCGAGGACTGCAGCGGTACGGCGGCACGCTTCAGCTGGGAACCACCGTTGACACGCTGCTGATCGAAGGTGGACGTTGTGTCGGCGTGCGTTGCAATGACGGAACCGAGATCCGGGCCAGAGAGGTCGTCAGCAACGCCGATGTGTGGTCCACCGTCAATCTGCTGCCCGAGACCGTGGCAACAGCATGGAGCCAGCACAGCGCGGCCACACCGGCTTGCCACTCCTTCCTCCATCTGCACCTTGGTTTCGATGCCAGCGGCCTCGATTCACTGCCGATTCACACCGTGTGGGTCGGGGATTGGAACCGTGGCATCACGGCACCGGGCAATGCGCTGGTGCTGTCGATTCCCTCGGTGCTTGATCCATCCATGGCACCGGCAGGTCAACACGTGTTGCATGGCTACACACCGGCCAATGAACCGTGGCAGCTCTGGGATGGGCTCACCCGCGGCAGTGCCGCCTACGACCAGCAAAAGCAAGAGCGCTGTCAGCTGTTCTGGTCGGTTCTGGAGCAACGCATCCCAGACATCCGCGATCGCTGCAGTGTGGTGATGGAGGGGACCCCGCTGACGCATCGCCATTTCCTGAGGACGCATCAGGGCAGCTATGGGCCTGCGCTCTCCGCAGCGCAGGGCTTGTTCCCAGGGGTGACCACGCCCGTGAATGGTCTTTGGATGTGCGGGGCCAGCACATTTCCAGGGATTGGGATTCCACCGGTGGCGGCCAGTGGCGCCATGGCAGCCCATGGAATCGTTGGACGCAAAGCGCAGTCGCAACTCCTCAACGACTTGGGGCTTTAGTCGCTTGCCGTCATAGTCTCCCGTTGAGGACAGCCCCGCTGGGATGAATACGAACGCAAGGATCGACGCCCTTCAATTGATGTTGACCGATCTGCGCACCCGCAATGAGCCGATTCGGCACAAAGCGGCATTCCGAGGCTGCCAACCCGAATTTCAAACGTTGGTCAGCACGCTGATTGAACAACTGGAAACGGAATTGATGACTGAAAAGCAGCGCTATCGGGAAGAAACCCGCAGTGCGGCTCAGGCCTGACCAGCCCCAGAAGCAAGACAAAAAAAGGGAGTGTCGATGACACTCCCTGGATCCCCTAGTAGTCCGTGGTCGAAGCAGGTGCGAGTTCTCCTGGATGGAACGGTTGAATTGTGAAGGTTCCGTAGGGCACAAACAGTGTCCAAAAGCACGATCACAGCGCGGATCACCAAACCAAGACACAGGCCACCTAGGGGGCACCCCGGCAGAATGCTTGATGGATTGAGGGCACCACAGTGCAACGTTGGCGGAACAACGTTCTTGCTCTGTTTGGTGATGAAAGCCAGAACGGCCGGAGTACACCACTTGATCGATTCATCAGCCTGCTGATTGCCTGTTCCATCGTTCTGGCGGTGCTGGCGACAGAACCAGTGGTGCGGGCTGATTACATCGATGGTCTGAGACACCTCGATCTCGGCATTGCCGTTCTGTTCCTGGTGGAATACCTGATGCGCCTGTGGATCGCTCCGCTCAAACCCGGGTCCCGGCGAGGCTTGCGAGGCGCCATCGACTATGCCTTGACCCCGATGGCACTGCTGGATCTGTTGGCCATCACCCCAACCATCCTCGGGGTGGTCAGCCCGGAGCTCTACGTTCTCAGACTCGTTCGACTGGTCCGGATCGGACGGATTGGACGATCACGGCACTTCCGACGCAGCATCCAACATTTCAATCGCGCGATTACCTCCAAACGCGAGGAGTTACAGATCTCGGCGATCTACTCAGCCGTGGTGATCGTGATCAGCAGTGTGTTGATGTATCTCTCCGAAGGAGGCGTGCAGGAGGAGCAATTCGGTTCGATCCCCCGCTGCCTGTGGTGGTCATTGATTACGGTGACAACCGTCGGCTATGGCGACACCTATCCGATCACAGCCATCGGTCGTGTGGTGGCCTCACTGACGGCGATCAGTGGCATTGCCGTAATTGCGATTCCCATCGGAATCATCTCAGCGGGGTTTTCTGAATCTGTGAGTGAACGCATCAAGACTCCAGAGAATCAGAATCAGCCTGTTGAAAAGCGTTTGGAACCAGAACCAAAAACAACCACCACCACAGACTCACCCCCAATGTGACCAGGGCGGTGAACCAAAGGGCATGCAACACCACCCAGCTCAAGGTGATCGCCACGACCCCGGTGAGCACGATGCTCCAGGGTTGGCACCACCAAGGTTTGTGATCCCAGAGCGAGGTCAACGCAACTGGCTCAATTGGCCAGATCCATGCAGTTCGGTCAGGGCGTCATAGCCACCGATCAGCTCGTTGTTAATGAAAATCTGTGGGAAGGTCCGCATGCCGCTGCGCCCGTGCAGTTGCTCAAAGGCAGCGTCATCATTCACCGTGATCACCTGATGGGGAAGATCCAGCGTGCGCAGGAGACGAAGGGCTCGGCTGCACCATGGGCAGCCCGGCAACACCGCAATTTCCACCTGGGGAGCCACGGCAGCTGGTGCAGCAGGCGCCGGCGCCTCGGTTTCGGCAGGCTGATCGAGGACACCAATCAGCAGGTCAATACCTTTCTGAACGAGGGTTCCTGGCTCAAGATGACCGCCCCAAACCTGGCAGGCCCCGTCGGAGAGGCTGAGGTGCAGATGGATGCCGTTGGGGGACAGTGTTCCATTGAGGGTGATCACTTCCAGATCCCCTTCAAGAACCGTGGGCTCGGGCCGACCGGGACACTGAAATGCGGCGCGGGTGAGATTGCCCACCACACCCAGCACAAAACCGGTGAGCTGATGCTCCCGTGCGAGCGTCTCCAGAGACTGGTGCAGATCGCTGCCGGGGCTGAGAGTCAATGGCAGCGAACGCATTGCACCTTGGAAAGCGGTGCCAATTTACGCCGCAATGGGGCAAAACGACCAACACCCCACCAAAGCACGTCATCGTGCCAAAATTGACACGAAATTGACAGGAAATCGTGCCACTTCTGGAAGATCTGGTCCATGAGCTCCAGCAGCGACTCAGCGCGACCACCACGAGTCCCAGCAGTGCCGCTGTCGCGGACGCTGCACAATCGGAGCGCATCAACGTGACCCTTCCCGGGGGCGTGATGGATGAACTCAAGCGTCATGCCCTGGCCGAAGGACGCAGCTGCGGCAACCTCGCGTCCTATCTGATTGAGGATGGACTGCGTCGTCATCGGCCTCTGCAGCAAGGAGGCGACTGACGATCACGGCATCGACGAATCAGAACAGATACCGCTGGGCGATTGTGTCGACGTCATTGCTGAGCTGCATTTTGAGCACACTCACATCCAGCGGTGTTCTCAGCGGGCTGTTCGGCTGCAGCGCAAAGCCATAGGTCTCCTCCGCCAGCGTGAATTCAGCCAAACGAACTTCAAGCTGAGGATTGACCTTGAGGTGATATCGCAGCGCTGGACGATCAAAAATCACCGCTTCAACATCCTTCTGAAGCAATCGCTCGATGGCCTTCGGCAACGTCTCTGCCGCTATCACACGCATCCCTCCACGCCGGGCCAACTCCTCTCCGCTGGTGCCAGTCACCACCGCGACACGCCGCTCCTTGAGCCCAGCGGCGGATTGAATCCCGCCATCACTGACCCCGGAGAGAAACAGGGTGAATGCCGATGCCAGGCCTGCTGTGATCGACGACACGGCGATCAACGACACCACCATCCAAAGGGCAGTGATGCCTTTACCGACACGGGTCACGGGGGCCTTGTCGCCGTAGCCGACCGTCGTCAGGGTGACCAGAGCAAACCACATGCCATTGGCCACACCAGGCACCGCAGCAGCGGGAAACTGATCGCTGTTCTGACGACGTTCTGCCAGCCAGATCAGCCCGCCCACCGTCAGCAGCACAGCCGTCAGCACCAGCACCGACGACACGGCCGCCCAACCGAAAAAGACCTGAAGCCGACTGAACAGTGTCGGGGGCTTCAACGGCAGAAGAACTCCGGATTTGGCGAAAAAGTAGGGCTGGGTGAAATCAACGTGCGGACGAGCCAACCGTGCCGGCGTGATGCTGATCGGCCCCACCAGCAGGTCGAGTTGCCCCTGCGCAATCGCATCGATCCCGGCTTCCGGTGTGGCTTGCGCCATCAACCTGAACTCAAGGTTGTTGTCGGCGGCCATGGCCCGCCACACATCCAGGCTGATGCCATCGAACTGGGCACCGTTCTGCATCACAAACGGCGGCGTGCCAATGATCCCAACCTTCAACGGTTCAGCCCGCAGCGGGATCGCCCAGACCACCAGGCTGGCCACCGCCAGTCCGCCCTGCAGCCAACGCTTCATGACCTCCATCCCCCTGGGTTGGATCAACCCTGCTCGAGCTTCTTCACAATCAAGGCCATCGCAACCAGAGAGCCGCCCAGGGCGATCAAAAGGGCAATGGTCATGGCAGACGGGCATCGATCACTGGATCCAGCGTGGCATTCCCATCGACCAACGGGTGGGGGTGATGGTGGATGCAGCCAAAGACCGCCACAATCCAGTCACCTCTCCCCAGGCCCTTCCCTGTGAGTGAACCGTTCCTCTGGTGCTGGAAACAGGAACGTCTTCATTTCCTCCCGGAACGTGCGCTCTGGAGGGACGACGGCCGCATGCTGATGGTGGCAGACCTGCACCTGGGCAAGGCCGAAACGTTCCAAGCCCAGGGCATCCCTCTGCCCAGTGACGGCGATGCAGGCACGTTGAACCCGCTTCTGGAGCTCTGCCACCGATGGAAGCCAAGGCGTTTGCTGATCCTCGGGGACCTGATCCACTCACGGCTCGGCGTCACCAACAAGCTGAGGGAGGTCCTGCGCGCCCTGCCCAACCTGATCGATGCCGACGTGGATTGGATCGGAGGAAACCACGACCGACGCAGCTGGTTGGAGGGGCTCCCGCAGCAGCCCTCCCAACGCATCGGCGGCCTTTGGCTCAGCCATGAACCGGACACCCCTCCCGATGACAGTGATCAGCCCCTGCTGAACATCTGTGGCCACATCCACCCGATGGGACGCATCCATGGCGGGGGTGACCATCTGCGCCTGCCCTGTTTTGCCTATGAACCCAACCATGAGCGTCTGATCATTCCGGCGTTCGGGGAGTTGACGGGAGGCCATGACTGCGACCACCGTTACTGCCAATGGCTGGTGGCCGACGGCACCATCGTTCCTTGGTTAAGTCCCTCCCGCCCAAACCGAGCACGAGCGTCCGCGTGACGTCGCCACGTTCCAAGCCGCGGGGACCGTCTCCCAAGCGTCGAGCCTTTTGGTCCCGCAAACGCGTGTGGCTGATGTCCAGCCCAGTGCTGGTGTTTGCCGCCTTGGTGATGCTGGCACCGAGCGTTCCAACCAGCAGTGAACGCCAGGAGCTGCGGTCAGCCAGCCGATCCTCCACCGCCGCGAACACCACCTCCTTTCAATACATCCCAGACGACGAGGTCTATGCCCTCGAACTGGACCCGCGCAAAGTCCGCTTTGGCCTGCTCGAGGGCTGGGACCGGGAGCAGGATGCGTTCGAAGACACGGCAGCCCACGCCTTCGTGTCGGGGCCGATGTATGAACGGCACATCGACATCGCGGGCCAGGAACTCACCGTTCCACTGGGTGACCTGAAATTCGGCTCGAGGATCTGGCGGGGGCGCAATCGAACGGCGTCGATTCAACGGGCCTATGTGGGCATTCGCCACGACGGACAAGTCGATTTCAGCTACGGGGCTCTGACGGACGAGCGGGCACGGCGCTACGAGACCTTTATCGGTGGATTGCACAGCCTCTACAACGACCTGGAGGCCCCTCCGGACAGTTACAAGGGGGCCTACAGCATCAGCATGGGGCAGCGCATCCGCTACTACCTGCCCCGGATCCGCATGGTCATAGGCCTGCGCGGTGACGGGCGATTGGAAGTATTGATGAGTCGCGATGGGCTCACCCTTGAACAAACCAAGGACCTGGCCCGCCGGCGCGGCTATCTGGCGGCCTACATGCCAGACCATGCCTCCAAGAGCCGACTGATCATTCCCGGAGTGAAGGGATTCACCGAAGAAGACGCCAATTGGATCAGCGGTGGGGCGACCAGCTTTGTCCACGTTCCCTATCTGCTCCGACTCAGCGAGCGCAACCGGCCCCTGCGGGGTGATCTCCTTGCCGGAGTGACCCAAAGGATCCAGGAGCGCAACCGCTGTGATGGCCCCTTGGACTGCAGCCGAGCCCTGGGTGGCCATCTCATGGACCGAGCCTTGGCCGGTCTCAACCGGGTCATGGAACAAGGCGTCGAGCCCCTGGCCCGGATGATCTGGGCCCCGACCCCATCCCCCAAACAGCAGCGCCTGGATGATGGCGGCCAAGTCACCCCAGACAACCAACTCCAACGCTCACCCCTGCGAGAGCCACCGATCACCGCAGACCCGCTTGTACTGAGGGATCAACCCCTACGCCCTGAGCCCCAGAGCGATGACTGGATGCTGGCACCAGCAGAACCAGACCTGCCAGAACCTGAACCCACCCAGCTCCCACCCGACCTGCCCCCACCGGAACTCTTCGACCAGGACGCCGCCGCTGCGACCGATCCGAACCCAGACCTTGATGATCTGTTCGGGGCGCCACCACCACCGGCCCTGCCACCACTCCCGGTC
>JBMZMY010000067.1:5039-9308 GCA_049619435.1 Synechococcus sp. | reverse complement strand
CCACCCGGCAGCCCAGGAAGGCGAGGGCCTCACTGAGCACCGGTCCGCCATCGGCGACTCCCTCCAGGGTGCTGATCCCGGCAAAGCGATCGGCGCCGGGCGGGAAACGCTTGAGGAAATGGCGCAGCAGGGTCTGGTGGTTGTCCTGCCGCAAGACATTCAGCACGAAACGGTCGCCCACCTGCATCAGGGCCTCGATGGCACGGTCCTTGGCCACGGCCACCGTCAGGCCGGGGGGAGAGAAGCTGGCCTGGCTGACCCAGCTCGCCACCATGGCGCTGCGGCGCAGGCTGTCACCGTCGCCCTGACTGGCCGTCACCACATAGAGCCCGCCGCTGATCCGTCCGAGAGCTTTATCCAGGTCGCCATCGAGGCTCTTCATCGCCGCAATGGTTTTTTCTTTGGTGAGGAACTGGCCCAGGTCGGTGCCTGACTCCTCACACCGTTGGTAGTCGCCACCCTGCGGTAGCTGACGGATTCGCAGTGGCGCAAAGGCCTGTTTCTGCCCTTGCTGGGTGATCTGCGTGGCGACGGCATCGATTGGCTCGTCATTGCCACCGAAGGCGTCGTAGACCCCCACCAATTGTTTGGGGTGCAGTCCGGCGAGCAGGGTGCCGATGGAGGTCTGCAGCTCGCTGTCCGGTTCTGCGGGCCAGGTGGGTACCACCACAGCCTGGGCATCGCCGATCAGCGCGGTCAGCTCTTGGGCATCCGTCGCGCGTAGATCCACCAGCTGCACCTGGGCCCCGGCTTTGCCGATGCCATGGGCGATCGCCTGGCTGATCCGATCGGAGTAGCCGTATTGGCTCAAGTAGCAGACCGCTGCATAACGTTCGCCCTTGCTGCGTTGACCGCTCCATTCCCGGTAGTCGTTCACCCAATGGCTGAGATGGTCACGCAGCAGCGGACCATGACCGACGGCGATCGTGTTGATCTCTGGCAGGGCATCCATGCGTTTGAGGGCCTGCAGCACGCTGCGGGCATTGGGGCCCATCAAACAGTCGTAATAGAAGCGGAAATCTGGAGCGATGGCGCCGGGGTCCCGGTCGAAGACGTCATCTGAGCAGTAGTGCAGCCCGAAGGCATCGCAGGTGAACAGGATGCCGCTGCCATGGTCGAAGGAAAAGATCGTGTCTGGCCAGTGCAGGTTGGGGGCGCTGAGAAATTCGATCCGGTGTTGAACGCCGCTGTCGGGATTGGTGCCGAGATCCAGCTCTTCCCCGCTTTTCACGGCTCTGGATCGGAACGGGCGATGCACCTGATCCTTGAGGAATTGCAGGGCCACCTTGGAACCCACGATTTCGATGTCGGGGTTGAGATCGATCAGATCACCGATCAGGCCGGAATGATCCGGTTCGGTGTGACTCACGATCAACACATCGATGGCCGTTGGATCGATCTGCTGTTTCAGCAGTGGAATCCAGCTGTCGCGAAATTTGGCGTGGCTGGTGTCCACCAGCGCGGTGCGTTCACCGCGGATCAGGAATGCGTTGTAGGTCGTGCCGTTGCGCAGACCGAATTCGATGTCGAAGCGGCTGCGGTCCCAGTCCAGGGAGCGCAGGGTGGTGGTATCTGTGCCGATCGCTTCGCACTGCAGGCTCAGCTTTGGAGCGGAAGGAGCGACGACCATGGACCCGACCGTGACATTGGGCGACTGTAGTGAGGTCGTCCAGGGTGATGAGCTCGAGACTGCGCCCAGTGCGTCAGCCTCCATGGAGACCAACTCAGTTCCCCCAGCGCCAAAGGCCCTGCGCAAGAGCATCGGGCCCGGCATTCTCCTGGCCGGTGCCTGCATCGGTGGCTCCCACTTGATGTCGTCCACGACGGCCGGGGCTCGCTTCGGCTTCGCCTTGGTGGTGCTGATCCTGTTGACGAATCTGTTCAAGTACCCCTTCCTGCGCGTCGGCACCCGCTTCACGGCGGCCACGGGTTTGTCGCTGTTGGAGGGGTTTCAGCGCCGCAATGTGGCCTATCTGCCGCTGTATCTGGTGGTGAGCCTGGTGACGGGAACGCTCACGATCGCGGCGGTGAGTTTCGTGGCTGGGTTGTTGCTCACCAATGTGCCGCTGCTTGGGGGCTTCAACGAATACGCGCTCGCCGTAGCCGTGTTGGTGGTGAGTGGGTTGGTGCTGCTGTTGGGCCATTACAAAGCCCTCGATCGCCTCTCGAAATTGCTGGTGGCGTTGCTCACCCTGCTGACCGGGGTGGCGGCGGTGTCGTTGTTGATCCGTGGACCGGTGGGCGATGTCGGGGCCAGTTGGTTGGCCACAGATCCAAGCCCCTGGACGTTGGCGAACCTCGGTTTTCTGATTCCGCTGATGGGGTGGATGCCCGGACCGGTCGAGATGTGCGTATGGCCTTCGCTTTGGATGTTCTCCCGAGCACGCGACACCGAGCACACCGCTTCACCGGCGGAGGCGGAGTTCGACTTCAACCTGGGTTATGGGGTCACGGTGGTGACCGCCATGTTCTTTGTGATCCTCGGCGCCTACACGATGTACGGCACCGGTGATGGGATGCTCGCGGGCAGTGGCGTGGCCTTTGCCCAGCGCTTGATTCGCCTCTATACCGAGGCGATGGGTGGTTGGGCCGCCTGGGTGATCATTCCCGCCGCCTTTGCGGCGATGTTCAGTACAACGATCACCTGCCTAGATGCCTACCCCCGCAGCATTGCCGCGATTCAAGGGTTGTGGAAGGGGCAGGACAGTGGTGATGCGTCGCCTGGTCCCCAGCGTCGTCGCTTCAGCCTCTGGATGGTGCTGCATCTGCTGGCGGCGATCGTGGCGTTGTTGCTGGCGCAGTGGACCGGGCTGACGGTGAAGCAATTTGTCTTCGGTGCGATGACCGGCAGCTTCATCACGGCACCGTTGTTCGCCTGGATGGCGATGGACACGATCAACAGTTCCCTGGTGCCGCCGGCCCATCGTTATGGAACGGCCATGCGTGCTTTGAGTTGGACGGGTCTGGTGTTTCTGAGTGGCTTCAGCCTGTTGTTCATTGCCCGCTTCTTCTTTGGCCTTGGTGCTGTCTGAGCTGGCGATGGACGGGAGAACAGCAAAAAACCCCCGCCTTGGGCGGGGGTTGGGGATTCCGTTCTGGTCTGGTGTGCATGGGTGTGTGATCGAATCAGTTGTCGACTGAGACGGTCACGCTGGTGTGTTCGATGGCTTTGCCGGCAGTGATTTCGAGGATGCCGTCGCGGTAGGTGGCTTTGAGATCGTCGCGATTGAGGCTGTGGGGGAAGCGGAAGCTGCGGCTCCAGGTGCCGCTGCGGAATTCACTCAGCAGGGGTTCAGAGTCATTGTGCTGCTTGAACTGAGGCCGTTCGGCACTGATCACTAGGTTGCGATCGGTGGCTTTGATGTCGATCGAGTCGCGGTCGACGCCGGGTAACTCGAGGCGGACGATGTAGAGCCCTTCGTTGTCAATGATCTCGGCATTGGGAACGCGCTCAGCGGTGGCGATTTGCTGCTCGAGGCGCTCAAACAGATCGAAGGGAGATTGACGAATGGTGAGCATGATCTGATCTGGGTGGATGGGATTGAAGCGGGTCGTGTGTGGTGTCCCGTGACGACAATCTGCGCCAGCTGAATGAGAACGAGAAGGATGAGAACCGACCGTTTTGTTTCGGTCTGCACGCCAAGGTTCGGTTCGCTCGCCTGTTGTGGTGCGAGAACCGAATGCGCTTAGATCCACCACCAATCGCTGAAACTCGCGGCTTGTCCGCAGGCCTGTTGGTGGTCATCCCAAAGGGTCCAGATGCGGGCGTTGCGGATCTGGAAGCGGCGTCCTTGGCGGCTGATGCGAATGCCGGCATAGCCCTGGATGGCGTGGCGGGCTTGTGCCTTGCTGAGGGCAGTGCGGCGTTCGGATCGTTCTGTTTCCGGTGCGGTGAGCCGTGAGGGCAGGCCGATCAGTTCCGCCCAGCTGGTTTCCCAAAGCTGGAGGGCAGCGGCATTGGCGTAGGTCAGCCTGGGGTCGTCAGCTCCGTCGTGGGCCAATACGGGAAATCCGCAGTTGAACAGCTCCTGTGCAGCCCGTTGCCTGGAGAGCTTGAGGCTGGCGCCAGCAATCAACGCACACCCGAAACCGCGCTGGTGAGACTCCAACATCTGGATGGCCAGGACTTGCTGGGTGTCTCCAAGCCACGGAGCATTGTGTTGCTCCGACGTCAACTGCCCGCCGCCATCGCCTGCAGCATCGCCTTCTGGGCACTGGCCTGGCCATGGGCACGCATGTTGCCCAGAAACGTGCTGCGCGCATCCGGGA
>JBMZMY010000067.1:0-5029 GCA_049619435.1 Synechococcus sp. | reverse complement strand
GGGTCTTCCGCCAAGGGCAGATCGCCAGCGGCATCGAGACCGCTGCCGTCCACAGAAGGGGTGATCACCACCAGATCCCCATCGAGGCTGCGGTTGTAGCGCCACCACAGCGCTGGGTCCAGCACCGCCGGATGGGGCGGCAGCGGCTGCGCGTCGTCGACGTTGTTGGGCGTCTCTTCGGTGTCGCTGGCCTGTTCAGCCAGGGTCGCCAGGGCCTGGCGGCGCTTCTCGGCGAGGTCTTCCAGCAGCTTGGTGCGGTTGCGGCCCCGCAGCTGGAACAGCACGAAGGGGTCTTCGCTGAAGCGGTCTCCCATCAGGAAGTACACCGCGCTGATGTGTTTGCAAGGGTTGGCCTTGTCCGGACAGCTGCATTCGCTGCGGACCTCCTGCAACTTGAACGGAAACAGGCGCTTGCCGCTGGCGGCAAAGGCCCGTTCGATGTCCGACGGCATGATCCCCGCCAGCAACTGGGCGGACCAACGGGCCTTTTGGGTCAGGGCTTCGAGCACATAGCCCCAGTCCTCATCGTTGAGCACATCCAGCCAGAGCTTCACCTTGTAGGGGTCTTCTCCGGTCCCTTGCACCCGGGCGTGCACGCGGCGGCCTTCGAAGCGGATCGAGGTCACATGGCCTTCGCGGGCGTAGCCCCAGGCCCGCTCCAGCCGTTTCTTGAAGCGGTAGCCGTTGATCAGCTCCATCCATTGCTCCACCCACCAGGGCTGCTGGCCGAGCCCGTCGTCGCCGATGGCGGTGGTGATGCCGGTGTTGTTGCTGACAGTCATGGTTACGTGTCCTCCAAAGACACCAGATCACGCAGTTGATCGCCGCCGAGGTTGCCCAGCCATTCCTCACCTGAGCCGATGATGTCTTCGGCGAGGCGTGATTTCTCTCGGATCATCCGGTCGATTTTTTCTTCCACCGATCCGCTGGTGATGAATTTGTGCACCATCACCCGGTTGGTCTGGCCGATCCGGTAGGCCCGGTCCGTGGCTTGGTTCTCCACCGCAGGATTCCACCAGCGGTCGATGTGGAAGACGTGGCTGGCGCGGGTGAGGTTGAGGCCGACGCCACCGGCTTTGAGCGATAGCAGGAACAACTGTGGGCCGCGGGGGTCGTCCTGGAAGCGATCCACCATCGCCTGACGTTCGCTTTTGCGGGTCCCGCCATGGAGGAAGGGAACGTCGCCTTTCCAGCGTTGCTGCATCCAGCCCTGCAGCAGGTGGCCCCATTCCGCGAACTGGGTGAACAGCAGGGCCCGATCACCGGCCTCGATCACTTCATCGAGGATTTCCTCGAGCCGCTGCAACTTGGCGGAACGCTCCAGGAAGCCCTCATCCACGGAGCCTTCGCTGAGGGCCAGGGCGGGGTGATTGCAGATTTGTTTGAGCCGGGTCAGCAGCGCCAGCACCTGGCCGTGGCGTTGGCCGCGGGGGGCCCGGGCGATCGCATCGAGCGTGTCTTCGACGGTTTTGCTGTACAGCGATTTTTGTTCTTTGCTCAGGCCCACCCATTCGCTCATTTCCACCTTCTCGGGCAGGTCGGAAATGATCGCCTTGTCGGTCTTGAGGCGCCGCAGGATGAACGGGCCGACGCGGGATTTGAGATCCCGCAGCGACGACATATCCCCATAGCGTTCGATCGGCATCCGATAGCGCTGGCGGAAGAAGTCCTCTTCACCGAGCACCTTCGGGTTGAGAAAGTCCATCAGGGCCCAGAGCTCACTGACGCGGTTCTCCACTGGGGTGCCGGTGAGGGCGATGCGGAAGCGTCCACCCTTGCGGGATCGGGCCAGCCCACGGGCGGCTTGGCTTTGTTTGGCCCCGGGGTTCTTGATCGCCTGGGCTTCATCGATCACCACCCCCTGCCAGTCCTGGCTGCTGAGTAGATCGCTGTCCCGCTGCAGCAGGCCGTAGCTGGTGAGCACCAGATCCACCTCTTTGAGCGCTTTTTTCAGGGCGGCGGGTGTGGACGGCCGCCTTGGCCCGTAGTGCTCGGTCACCGAGAGCTCAGGAGTGAAGGCCTCGGCTTCCCGCTTCCAGTTGGTGAGCACGGAGGTGGGGGCCACCAGCAACACGGGGCGTTTGAGTTCCTGTTCGGCCTTGAGGTGCTGGAGGAAAGCCAGCAGTTGAATCGTTTTGCCCAGGCCCATGTCGTCGGCGAGGCAAGCGCCCTGGTCGAAGCGGTTGAGGAAGGCCAGCCAGCCCAAGCCGCGTTCCTGGTACGGCCGCAGTTGACCGCAGAATCCCTCCGGTGCCGGCAGCGGGTCCGGGGCCTTCTGCTGGTGGTACTGCTCCAGCACCGCCTGCAGGCGTGGCCCGGCATCAAAGCGATGCACCGGCAGCCGCATCAGCAGTTCGCCTTCGGTGGCCGTGATCCGCAGGGCTTCATCCAGGCTCAGCTCGGGGTTGGCTCCGCAGAAGCGCTCGGCGTTGCGCAGGTCATTCGGACGGAGTTCGATCCAGGCGCCTTTGTGCCGCACGAGTGGACTGCGTTTGCCACTGAGTCGCTCCAGTTCCCGCAGGGTCAGCGTGACGCCGCCGATCATCAATTCCCAGGTCCAGTCCAGGGGTTCTCCGAGCGTGAAGCCCCGGGAGCGTTCTGGTAGTTCCGCCTTGATCGAGAGGCCAAGGCGACTGGCCAAGCCGCCCGAGAGGCTTGGTGGCAGCTCAACGCCAACGCCTGCATCCCGCAGCTGATGGGCGGCGGTTCTCACCAGCACAAAGGCTTCGGCTGGGGTGAGTTGCATCGCCTCCGGCGTTGCGCTTTCGAGCCCCCGTTCAATCGCCGGGAACACCGCCAGGGCGCGGCCGAGTCCCTCCAGCAGCACTTCACCGGGTTGCTCCACGGTGATTTCACCCAGTTGCAGTTGGCTGGCGCCGGAGGCCCAGGCGGCGGAGGCCGGCAGCTTCAAGCTGGGATCCGCTTCCGCCTGCAGCGCAAAGCGCAGATCCCAGAGGTCTTCGCCTTCGGGGGGGGTGTAAAGCTCCAGGCAGGTGCGGGCCGCGGCGAAGTCTCCGGCGATCCCTTCACGCCAATGGTGGCTCGCTGTGGCGAGGCGCTCGGCGTCGTCGTTGTTGATTTCAATCACGCCGGTTTCGGATCCCAGCGCGTCCTGCCAGCAGCTCAGCAGCGGATCGAGGCCGTCATGGTTCGGTTGGAAGTCCTTGCGCAGCTGGGCATCCACCAGGTCTTCCAGCAACGTCGCCACCCGCAGTCGACCGCTGCGGGGGCGGCAGCAGGCCACGGGGTTGGCGGCGCGCATCGCTTCGGGGCGCAGCCGGGTGGTGCGGTTGCTGCGTCGCCCCAGTGGCTCCCGCCAGGGCAGGGCGCAGGTGGCCACCAGGGGCAGGCTGTTGGCGAGGTCCTCCAGCCGGCGACGATCGTCCTCTCGGTTCAGCAGCGGGACCCAACGGGCGCGGTGGGGGTAGCCCTCGCCCCTGCTGAGTTCCACCTGGGGAATCCAGCGCCCACGCGCCACCAGGCTGAGGGCCCAACGTTGCAGGTGGCTCCACCAGCGCAGCTCGTCGGCCAGGTCTGGATGGGTGCCGGAGAGGGGAAGGCGCGAGAGCCAATCGGTGGCGGCGGTGGGATCCACCGCCAGCCCTTGTACCTGCCAGGGCCACCATTCCGTCTGTTTGGGAATCGGTTCGCCCGCTTGCATCGGTAGTCCGGTCCAGCCCGGTTCATCGCCGCTGGCGGGCTCGTTGGTTTTGCTGCGGCTTTTGCGGGGTTTGACCGTGCGACTGGGCAGGGTCAGGCACGCCGTGGCATCAATGCTGGAGCTGGGAAGAAGATCACGTTCGCCGAGCCAGGCCTTGAGGTCATCGCTGGCCAGGGTGAAGGGGTGCAGGGCCGGCGTGAGTCCTGGTCCTTCCGGTTGGGCAACACGCCAGGTATCCGCCCAGATCAGCAAAGCGGGCTGACCTGAGCTGGAGGAAGAACGGATGGCCGGAAGCCAGGTGGCGTGCAGCAGGCTCATGGCCGCGACGCAGAACGGACACGTTGAAGGACCTGGAGCAGGACAGCGCTACCGATCAACGGCAACCAAGCCTGGAAGAACTCCAACAGTATTGATGTCAGGCCATTGGAGTGCCAGTTGTCAAGGGGGACCGCCATTCCCAGGCTGCGGATGCCGCAAACGGCGCCGACCAGTCCCGCCTGCAGGTGGCTGTCATCGGGATCGACCCGTTGGAGGTGAAACGCCAGTAGCCCATAAAACAAGCCGCAGCCGCCGGATCGCACCGCTGGCTCGAGGCCCCAGAGCAGGCCGAGCAGTCCAGCGGTGAGGCCCGCCAGCACGGCCCAGGCGATCGACTGCAGACGCAGCTGGGCACGTGAGGCGAACGGGTTCGGCTGTTCAGCCACGGATGGCGGAGGCTCTCGGGCGATCATGACGGCAGGATCCCCGTCTTGTTCCATGGCCGCCGCCGCATCGTCGTCTTCTGCAGCGTCCGCTCCCCGCAGCGGTGCGGAGATCCGTGAGGCTTTCCTGAGCTTTTACGCCGAGCGCGGCCACAAGCGCATGGCCAGTGCCTCGTTGATTCCCGAGGACCCGACGGTGCTGCTCACCATTGCGGGCATGTTGCCGTTCAAGCCGGTGTTCCTCGGTCAGCAGGAGCGTCCGGCACCCCGGGCCACCAGTTCGCAGAAGTGCATCCGCACCAACGACATCGAGAACGTGGGGCGTACTGCCCGGCACCACACCTTTTTCGAGATGCTCGGCAACTTCTCGTTCGGGGATTACTTCAAGCAGCAGGCGATCGAGTGGGCCTGGGAGTTGAGCACCAAGGTGTACGGCATCGACCCCAGGAATCTGGTCGTGAGCGTCTTCCGTGAGGACGACGAAGCCGAGCAGATCTGGCGTGAGGTGGTGGGGGTCAACCCCAAGCGGATCATCCGCATGGATGAGGCCGATAACTTCTGGGCGTCCGGGCCAACCGGCCCCTGCGGTCCCTGCTCGGAGATCTATTACGACTTCAAGCCCGAGCTGGGAGATGAGGGCATCGATCTCGAGGACGACGACCGTTTC
>JBMZMY010000066.1:0-9321 GCA_049619435.1 Synechococcus sp. | reverse complement strand
TGGCGGAGCAGGGTTGGCTTTGCCGGCCTGAAGGGCCAGCTTGATGACAGCTACGACTTTCTTGGCCATCGGCTGGAGGGTTTGGACAACTGCGGATCACCAAGCCCGGAAGCCAGGTACGGCGGAGTGGCGAACCACCCCCATGGCCGCCCTCCGCAGGGAGACGGCCGCCGGATGCTCAGCTTTGTTTGCTGATCTGTGAGAACTCGAGTTCGACCGGGGTCTCTCGGCCAAAAATCGAGAGGAGTGCCTTGAGCTTGCTGCGCTCACCAGAGATCTCGATCACTTCACCCTGGAAGTCCTTGAACGGACCATCGGTGACCAGGATCTGATCGCCTTCGGCAAGGTCGACCTTGACAACAGTTTTCTTTTCCGCAGCCCGTTTGAAGATGCGATCCACCTCCGAGCGGCTGAGGGGCCTGGGCTTGATGTGACCGCGAGCCTTACCGGTCGCACGGCGGTCCTCAGCACCGACGAAATTGATCACGTTTGGGGTGCTCCGCACCGCCATCATCGTGTCCTCATCAAGAACCATCCGCACCAGCACGTAGCCCGGAAACACCTTCTCTTCCGTGGACTGACGGGTGCCGTCCTTCTTCAGCTTGACCGCAGGGGTCTGGGGGATCTCAATTTCAAGGATGCGAGTGCTCACCCCCAGCGTGACCGCCCGTTGTTCCAGGGTGGCCTTCACTTTTTTCTCGCAGCTGGACGCCACCTGGACGGCGTACCAACGGGCAACGGCGGTTTTGGCACCGGTGTCGGTCGCCAGCGTGCCCTCATCGCCATCATTAGGCGCCGGCAGGTCAAGCACCTCTGCGTTATCCGGTGTGGTCAGGTCGTCAGGCACGGTGGATACGAAGCTTCAGAGCAGAAAACCGGCGGATCTCAGCGAAAGATCTGGGTGGAACCCCAAGTAAAAAATCGACTGACGGCGGCAATGGCAGCGGCCGACAAACTCACCATCAGAATCACAGCGATGGATTCGCTGAACAGTTGTTGGCGGCTAGGCCAAACAACCAGCTTCAGCTCATCAAACGTTGCCGCCAGAAAATTCCCCGATTGAGGGGACTCCGACTGGGACGTCGTGCTGGCTGTGGTGGTGTCCTCGGATGGTGGGGTGGTCACGGAAGAAATGAGACCGAGAGTTGACAAAGGTGCCGCAAAGCACCACGCCAAACGATCACCCTACCGGATGCCCTGACAGCTCTCCAGGTTCAAAACAGAAGGCACCGCTTCCGTCAGCACTTAAGTGCACCCGAACGCCGCTGACACCGGTGAAACGCTCCTCCAGCAGCTGCGTTGCCAGGGGGTTCTCCAGCTCGCGGCGCAAGACACGCCGCAGCGGGCGAGCGCCGTACTCCGGTTCATAACCGCGCTGGGCGATGGCCTCCGCCACCGCGTCATCCACCTGGAGTGCCAGGCCCTGCTCACGCAGCAGGGCAGCCAGATCGGTGAGCTGCAGTTGCACAATCCGCACCAGATCAGCCACCTCGAGGGGACGGAAGCGAATCACCTCATCGATCCGATTGAGGAATTCGGGGCGGAACTGGGACGCCAAAGCCGCATCCACCTGCTGCTGCAACTGACCCTCATCCGCCTGGCCCTGCTGACGGGCATGGTCGAGGATCGCCGCACTGGCCAGGTTGCTGGTCATCACCACAACGGTGTGGCGGAAATCGACCGTGCGCCCCTGGGAGTCGGTGAGACGCCCGTCATCGAGCACCTGCAGCAACAGGTTGAACACATCGGGGTGGGCTTTCTCCACCTCATCGAGCAACAGCACCGCATAGGGGCGGCGGCGCACGGCCTCCGTGAGCTGGCCGCCCTCTTCGTAACCGACATACCCCGGAGGCGCGCCGATCAAACGCGCCACCGCATTGCGCTCCATGAATTCGCTCATATCAAGACGCACCAAGGCCTCCTCCTCATCGAACAGAGCAGAGGCCAGGGCCTTGGCCAACTCGGTCTTGCCGACGCCCGTAGGGCCCAGGAACAGGAACGAGCCCACCGGTCGACGGGCGTCCTTCATGCCAGCCCGGGCACGCCGGATCGCCGCGGCCACAGCCGCCACAGCTTCGGGCTGACCGATCACCCGATCCCCCAGATGCTGATCCAGGGCAAGCAGCTTGCGCCGTTCACCCGCTAGCAACCGCTGCACAGGAATCCCGGTCCAGCGGGCGACGAGGTCCGCAATGTCCCCGGCCTCCACCTGCTCCCGCAGCAGGGCAGTGCCATTGGCCTGAGCCTCCGCCTGGGAGGCCTCGAGTTGTTCACGGCGCTGCTGCACCGTCTGCAGCTGGTCGTACTGCAGCCGAGCCGCTTCCTCCAGATCGCCCTGCCGCTCAGCATCGGCAATGGCGTGGCGCAGATCTTCGTCCTGCTGCAACAGCTGACCGAGCTCGTCGAGCTGAGCACGCTCCTCCTGCCAGCGCCGCCGCAGGGTATCGAGATGGTCAGCGGCCTCCAGACGGTTGCGTTGCAACTGAATCCGCTCAGCCTCCGGGGCCTGCTCAGCAGCCAGCAAGGCCAGTTCCACCCGACGGAGGTCCGCTTCCGCCTCCTCAACCACCTGAGGTTTGGAGGTCACGTCCATCTTCAGCTGCGCCGCAGCCTCATCGATCAGATCAATGGCCTTATCCGGCAAGCAGCGGTCACTGATGTACCGGGAGGCCAGGCGATTGGCGACCTGAATCGACTCGTCGGTGATGGAGACGCCATGGTGGAGCTCGTAGCGCTCCTTGACGCCCCGCAGAATCTCGAGGCTGAGCTCCAGATCGGGCTCGGCGATCAACACCTGTTGAAAGCGACGATTCAGGGCCGGATCCTTTTCGACCGTGCGGCGGTAGTCCTCCGGTGTGGTCGCCCCAATGCAGCGCAGGCCACCACCGGCCAAGGCCGGCTTCAACAGGCTGCCGGCATCCGTCGTGCTGCGGTCACTACCCACGACGGTGTGCAACTCATCGATGAACAGCACCACGCCGGAATCCGACGCGCTGACCTCCTCCAGAACCGAGCGCAGGCGCTCCTCGAACTGACCGCGGAACTTCGCCCCCGCGATCAAGGCACCGAGGTCCAAGGCCACCAGTCGGAGCCCCTGCAAGGACTCGGGCACCTCACCGGACACAATCCGTTGGGCCAGCAATTCGGCAATGGCGGTCTTCCCGACGCCTGGTTCCCCGATCAGCACGGGATTGTTCTTGCTGCGTCGGGAGAGCACCTTGATCAGATTGCGGATCTCGCCGTCACGGCCGATCACAGGATCCAGAGCACCGCGCTCCGCCTCCGCAGTGAGGTCGCGGCCGTAGCTCTCCAAGGCCGTCGGTGCCTGCTCCGGCTCGGCCTCATCCTGAGCACGAGCCATGGGCTCGACTGGTGGCGCCGGACGCACCGCTGGCGCTCGACGCACCCGGGCGGGAGCAGCGGCTACTGGCGGTTCTGCGACGGGGGGTGCGGTGGCGGGTGGTGGTGAGGGCTGCGCAGGCAGCGGTGGCCGCTGGAGACTGGCCTCGAGGCGGTCAACCGGACAGCCCACGGCCTCCAACAGCCCTGCACCCACCCGGGGGTCGCGCCCCATGGCCAGCAACAGATGGGGCACATCAATCGAACGGGACCCCCAACGGGCACGGGCCTGATCCGCCGCTTCGAGCAACTCCTCGAGGTCCTCTCCGATGTAAAGGGCATCCCCACGGGCCGGAGGCTGTTCCGCCAGCACATCCTCAAGCCGATCCAGCAGGTCATCCGCCTGCAAAGGCAACGCCTCCACCCAACGGCTGTAGGCCCGGTCACTGAACAGCACCTGGATCAGATGCTCAACATCCAGCTGGTCATGGCGCCAGCGCCGCGCCACGTCTTGACTCGCCAGCAGCAGATCCCAGGCCGCCTCACTGAAGCGATCGGGCTCATGGGTCAGGCTGCCTTGCACCGAGGTGGTCTCCGTCATCAGGCGGTCGCGAAAGCGCGTGAGGCCAGTTGGATCAATTCAATCTTGTAGCCGTCGGGATCTTCCAGGAAGGCAAGCACCGTGGAACCGCCGGCTTTCATCGGCCCAGGCTCCCGCACCACCTTGCCGCCTTTGGCCTGAATCGCAGCACAGGTGGCATAGATGTCTTCGACGCCCAGGGCGATGTGGCCGTAGGCATCACCAAGGTCATAGGCGGCGGTGTCCCAGTTGTGGGTGAGCTCGATCACGGTGTGATCGCTCTCCGGGCCATAGCCCACAAACGCCAATGTGAATCGTCCTTTGGGGTACTCCTTACGACGCAACAGCGTCATGCCCAGGACATCGGTGTAAAAGGCCAGTGAGCGCTCCAGATCCCCAACCCGAAGCATGGTGTGCAGCATCCGCATGGGAATCGATTCGAGCTGAAAATCGCCTCTTCATTCTGGCGGGGTGATGCCCATCACAACAGGGCTGCAGGGGGCGACCCATAAGATCCCCGGGTTACACCCCTGTCCAACGTGATCGATTCCCTCGACCTCGTCATCGACACCATCGTGGCCCGAGAGGTGCTCGACTCTCGAGGCAACCCGACGGTGGAAGCCGAGGTGCTGCTCGAGGGAGGCGCCATGGGACGGGCGATCGTGCCCAGTGGTGCGAGCACCGGTGCCCACGAAGCCCATGAGCTGCGTGATGGCGGAGACCGCTACATGGGCAAGGGAGTTGGCCAGGCTGTCACCAACATCGAAGAGCGCATTGCTCCTGCGCTTTGCGGCCTGTCCGCCCTCGACCAGGCCGCCGTGGATGCGGCGATGCTCGAGCTCGACGGCAGCGACAACAAAGCCAACCTGGGTGCCAATGCGATCCTCGCGGTGAGCATGGCCACCGCCCGTGCCGCGGCCAATGGCCTCGGCATTCCGCTGTACCGCTACCTGGGCGGCCCGCTGGCCAACCTGCTGCCGGTGCCGCTGATGAACGTGATCAACGGCGGAGCCCACGCTGCCAACAGCCTGGACTTCCAGGAATTCATGCTGGTGCCCCACGGCGCACCCAGCTTCCGCGAAGCCTTGCGGATGGGCACCGAGGTGTTCCACACCCTCAAAGGGCTGCTCAACGCCAAAGGCATGAGCACCTCCGTGGGTGATGAAGGTGGTTTCGCTCCCGACCTGGGCAACGTTGAAGCCGGGGAAATCCTGGTGGAAGCGATCACCAAAGCCGGCTACAAGCCCGGCGAACAGATCTCCCTGGCCCTGGACGTTGCCAGCACCGAGTTCTTTGAGAATGGCCGCTATGCCTTCGATGGTGGCAGCTACACCAGCGCTGAGATGGTCGGCCAACTGGAACAGCTGGTGAACCAATTCCCGATCGTGTCGATCGAAGACGGCCTGGCCGAGGACGACTGGGAGGGCTGGAAGCTGCTGACCGAACGCCTCGGCGGCAAGGTGCAACTGGTGGGCGACGACCTGTTCGTCACCAACACCAAGCGTCTGCAACAAGGCATCGACGCGGCCACCGCCAACTCGATCCTGATCAAGGTGAATCAGATCGGTTCCCTGACCGAAACCCTGCAGGCGATCGATCTGGCAGGGCGCTCCGGCTACACCAGCGTGATCAGCCACCGCAGCGGTGAAACCGAAGACACCACGATTGCCGATCTGTCCGTCGCCACCCGGGCCGGCCAGATCAAAACCGGTTCCTTGAGCCGCAGTGAGCGCGTGGCCAAGTACAACCAACTGCTGCGCATCGAGGACGAGCTGGGTAGCCAGGCTGTCTATGCGGGAGCCGTCGGCCAGGGCCCCCGCGGCAAGGCCTGATCCATCTGCTCAACTCAGCGGTTGGAGCCAGGAAGCTGCTCCAACCGCTGATCCCGGCGCATCCGCAGTTGCATCCGGAACCAATCCAGGCCCACTGGAACCGCTGCGCCCACAGGAAGAATGGCCCAGAGCGGCCTGGGGCTGGCACCGATGATCGCCGCGGCAAGGGCCAAACAACCCAGCAGCACGGCCTGACCGATCGATTGCTGCGCCACGATCATGCGGCGGAACTGACGATCCGACTCGCCGAGTCGCACCTGCAGCTGAAGATCCCCTTGCTCCAGCCGTTCGAGGCTTTCATCCAAACGACGGGGGAACGCCGCAGCACGGCTGCTGAGGGCACCCACCTGACGACCCAATTCGTTGAAAAGATCATTGGTGCCGGATCCGCTTGAGGTCATCAGGGGCAGCAGGTAAGGCTTGGCAATCGCCACCAGGCTAAAAGCGGGATCCAGGCTGCGGCCGACCCCTTCGAAGGTGGACAGCGCCCGCATCACGAAAATCAGCTCCACCGGCAGGCGGAACGGCTGGCCATAGACCAGGTCGTAGAGATCACCGGAGAGCTTGTCGATGATGTTGGCGCTGAAGGGTGGGGTGAGCGCCTCCTTGAGCATCAGCCGCACCAGCCGGCGCACGGGGCCGACATCGATGGAGGTTGTGATCACCCCGGCGGCCTGCAGCTCCTCCACCAGGGCCGCTGCATCTCTTGACGCAGCCGCACGCACCATCGAGCCAAGCCGGCGGCGCAGACCATCCGACAGCAGACCCATCATCCCGAAGTCGTAGTAGATCAAGGCGCCATCACTCGCGACGGCCAAGTTGCCGGGATGGGGATCGGCATGGAAAAAGCCGAAACGAACCAGCTGCTTGAGGTAGCTCGCCGCTCCGATCTCAGCGACCGCAGCGGGGTCGATGCCGGCCTCAAGCAAGCCTGCCCGGTCGTTGATCTTGATCCCGGGCAGGTAATCCAGGCAGAGCACCCGCCGAGTGCTCAGTTCCCAGATCACCCCGGGGATTCGAATCTGGCTGTCATCAAGAAACTGCTGACGGAACCTGGCGGCGTACTGCGCCTCAACGCGAAAGTCGAGTTCACGCATCAGCACCCGGCGGCACTCCCGCGCCATTGCCGGCCAGTCGCGACCGCGCCCCCAGCTGGGGTGACGCTGCAGCACCGCAGCCACCTGCTGCATCACCTCCAGATCGAGACGGAACAACTCCTCAAGACCGGGGCGCTGGACCTTGAGCACCACCTGCCGCCCACTGCGCAGGCTGGCACGGTGCACCTGCGCCAGAGACGCCGCACCCAGAGGTTCGGGATCGAGATCCACCACTTCAGCGCAGCGCTGCCCGAGCTCGTCCTCCAAGGCCGACTGCACCTGATCAAAGGAAAACGGCGGCACGCTGTCCTGCAGGGACGCCAGCTGCTCCACCCAGCCAGCAGGCAGGATGTCCGGACGGGCGGACAACAACTGTCCCAACTTGATGAACGCCGAGCCCAGCTGGAGCAGTTCACCCGTCAGCCAGCGAGCGCGACGGCTCTGTCGGTCCGCACGGGCCTCAGGGCTGGCTCCATGGCGGTAGCTCCAGGCCTGCCCGTCCCACCAGAGCAGCAGCAGCAGCTGGAGCACCACCCGCCAGATCGTCAGCGCCCGCAGTGTTCGCCGCAGCGAGGCACGACGCAGAATCCCGCCCATCAGGCCTTCTCCTCCAGCTCACGGCTGATGGTGGCCACCATCGCTCTGAGATGGTCAATCCGCTCCTGCGCCGAGCGCTCAGACGTCTGATCCGCGGAAGCTGGCTGGGCCTTGTCCGGATGCTCCAAACGCTCTGCCTCGGCGCGGACTTCGTCCTGGAACAACTCCCATTCCTGACGCAATCGATCGGGGACGTCCTGGGCCAACACAGCCAACTCAGCGGCAACATCGGCCAGGCCATGGCCCAGACGGGCACTGATGCGGTTGAGGGTGGCGCGGAACAGCGCTTCCGATGAGCCCATCGATGCGTATCGATCAACCCAGATCGTGGCAGATCCGAACCCTGATCAGGGCTCCGCCACCACGGCCGGAGGCGCCTCCACCGGCATGAAGAACGAGTCCGGGGGCTCAGGTTCAGCGAGAGCCGCAGGCTGCATTGGCGGCAAACCGAGCACAAGGGGAAGGGGCTGCTGGTCCGCGGGCTCGTCAACCACCTCGTCGACCGCCACGTCATCCACGGGATCATCCGACCAGACCGGCTGCGTCCAGGTCGGTTGCGGCGATGTGATCGCCGCCTGCAGAGCGGGCTTCGGCGTTTCGACCTCAATGGCGGGAGTCACCGGCAGTGCACTGACATCGACCTGCAGATCGCCAGGAGCGCCGCCATAGAGAGAGCGCAAGCGAGCAAGCTCCCGGCCGGGGAACCGCGCAGGAGCAAACATCAACGTCCGCGGCGTTTCAGCGTTGGCCTGAAGGATCGCCACACGCTTGGTGATGCCAAAGCCCAGGGAGAAACAGGTCCCAACCAAAAGTGGAGCAACCCAGAACCTTGGTCGCCGCTGACCTTGCCGCTGCTTGGGTTGATCCGTGGTTGGTGATGACGTCACAACGACCTTCGGCTTGTCGGGATTGTCTCAGGCATCCAACCAAAAGGCACTAGGTGGTGTAATCGGCGTTGATGCGCACGTACTGATCCGACAGGTCACAGCCCCAGGCTTGTCCTGACCCCGGCCCATCCCCGACAGACAAGCGAATGTGCACACAATCGTCCGTGAGGTAGGCACCAGCCGCGCGGGCCTTGAGATCTGCACTGGCTGCCTCACGGTCCAAGTCCAATGGTTCTCCAGCCGCCATCAACTGGTGCGATTCCACCCAGAGATCCACCCGCTGCGGATCAAACGGCACACCAGCGCGGCCAGCCGCTGCCACGATCCGGCCCCAATTGGGATCACGGCCGTGAACAGCCGTCTTCACCAACGACGAGCCACAAATGGTGCGGGCCAACATCAGAGCCCCCGCCTCATCGGCGGCCCCGGTCACCGTTACTTCCAACAAGCAGGTGGCCCCTTCCCCGTCGCGGGCGATGGCACGGGCCAAGTGCTGCATCACTGCCGTTAAACCGTCTTCAAGAGCGGCGTGATGGTGGGCCGCCAGGGGCTCACCGGCGGCGAAAGCCAACACCGTGTCGTTGGTGCTGGTGTCGCCATCGACGGTGATGGCATTGAACGAGCGCTGCACGGCGCGGCCGACCATCGAACGCCACACCGCAACGTCGACCCCGGCATCACAGCTGATGAAGCCGAGCATGGTGGCCATGTCGGGATGAATCATTCCCGAGCCCTTGGCCATCCCACCAATACGCACCGTGCGGCCATCGAACTGCGCCTCCAGGGCGATCTCCTTGGCGACCAGGTCGGTGGTGAGGATGGCTTCCGCCGCCTGCTGCCCCCCCTCAGGAGACAGTGCTGCCTTCAGGGGAGACAAACCGGCCAACAGCGTTGGCATCGGAATCGGCACGCCAATCACGCCGGTGGAGCAGATCAACACCGCCTCGGCGGAGAACCCGAGCACCTCGGCCAAGGCCGCCGTCGCCTGT
>JBMZMY010000065.1:0-9359 GCA_049619435.1 Synechococcus sp. | reverse complement strand
TTCGATGGTCACCGCCAACCGCTTCTGGAGTCAGATCTTCGGTATCGCTTTCTCCAACAAGCGCTGGCTGCACTTCTTCATGCTCTTCGTTCCGGTGATGGGCCTCTGGACCAGCTCCATCGGCATCATCGGCCTGGCCCTCAACCTGCGTGCCTATGACTTCGTGTCACAGGAAATCCGCGCTGCTGAGGATCCTGAATTCGAGACCTTCTACACCAAGAACATTCTTCTGAATGAAGGTCTGCGTGCCTGGATGGCACCGGCTGACCAGCCGCACGAAAACTTCGTCTTCCCTGAAGAGGTTCTGCCTCGCGGCAACGCTCTCTGATCGAAAGCTCGCTGTCCCCTTCAACCGCCCAAACGGGCGGTTTTTTTTTGTTCAGTTGCTGTCTGAATCAGGCCCCAGACGCAAGGTGAGATCAATGCAGTTGAGTCGATCGAGCAGGGCTCGCAGCAGTGCATCGATCAGCAAAATGATGCCGAGCAGCTCAAGCGTTTCTTCTAAACCCGTAATCGCTCCATACCAGGGGCTATGCAGGCGGATCAGGTTGGATCGAACAGCAAAGCTGCCGACCATCTCCATGCCGATGGCACCGCCGATGTAGACGGCACCTGATCGCAGCAGCCGTGATGCTGTGGCTTCTGGGATCGACCCGAGGAAGCGGCGAAAGCGCCACAGCAGGATCAGGGCGAGGACGGCATAGGGCACCACCCAGGTGGAGGCCAGAGCTGGGTGCACCTGGTGCCTGAGCCCTGGAATGATCAGGATCTCGTGGATCTGAAGGGCTTCGTCGAGTGCCAGAAAGATGAAAATCTTCGACAGCAAACGCCAGTCCTGGGCCGCGATCCGATCGTTGCTCTGCCCCAGTCGTCGCATCAATAGGGCCGCCATCAGCAACAGCGCGCTGCTGAACAGGGTGGGCAGGTTGAGCTCCCGGTCCATGTTGAGGCTGTCGAGCCAATGCTTCTCCGCCCCGAAGCCGTAAATGCCCACTTGCACGACGCTGTGGGCCACCAACAACCCTGCGGTGATGGCCGTCAGCAGCTTGCGGATCGATCGTGGCGTGAGGGGAATGATGCCGAGCTGGCTTGGATCCGCTGCAGGGGGTTGCTGAATCACGGTTGGCTTGTGCGGAGGATGAACCCCGGTCTCAGACTCCGGTTCTAAACCTTTGCTTAACCTGCGCTTCGCGCAAGAGACGGGTTGGTGGCTGTGATCTACACACGGGGTCGCGCCCTCAAGACCGCCATCGCCGCTTTGTTCGTGGTGGTTGCGGCTGCGTCGTTGTTGACGGTGGCCGTGCAGCTGGTGATGTCTGCCTTGGGTGGTGCCAACCCTGATCTCGGTTGGGGTGTCTTGGCTGGGGTGAGCACGGCACTGGCGGTCTGGGCAACCCGTTCCCAGGGGCTGTTGCGCTTGCTGTCAGTTGCTGATCCATGGGCCCATCAAGGCCGCATTCGTGCGGTGTGGGTGCTCTTGGCTCTTGTGGTTTTGCTTGTGGTGGGCCTCAAGACCGGCTCGGCGGACCGTGACGCTTACAAAAACCTGGTGTTTGGCGAGGGTGGCCTGGTGGAGTGGAGCCAGGTGCTGGTCCTGGTGCTCGCCACTCGGGCGGCCTGGTTGATCGGCTCCGATTTGAACGCGGCTTTGCAGGAACGCCGACCCGGGCGGCTGTTCCACTTCGGCGCTGCATGTCTGGCCCTTGTCTTGATGGAGGAGCTCGCCTGGGGGCAGGTGATCTTCAGTTGGCGGACCCCATCCTTGTTGAACGAGATCAACGCGCAGAACGAGACGACGTTGCACAACATCGGTTGGTTTCAGGATCGATTGGATCTGGGCACCTTCCTCGCGACCCTTGGGGTGTTCGCTGTTGTGGTTCTGGGGCCTCGCTGGATGCGAGCACTCACAACGAATTGTTCTGAATCGATGGCGGCCGTGACCCGGGCTCTCACTCCTGCTGTCTACAGCTGGCCGCTGTTCCTGGCGGTGTCTGCGCTCGCGTTCTGCATTGCCACGCGCACCTTCTCCGATCTGATCCTCAATCGGGATCAGGAGTGGGGTGAACTGGTGCTGTACGGCTCCATCTACTTGTTGTTGTTGCGCACGCGTGTGCTGCTTGGCCCCGTGCAGGACGCTCCGTAACCTGCCCAAAATTCTTCTAGGACGGCTGCATGCGTCGACCCAGCGGCATTGATGCGCCCTCCATCACCCGGTGGCCACGCACGGTGTTGGCGATGGCGGGTCTGTTTGCCCTGATCTGTTTTGCGCTCCAGGTCTGGCGGCTGTTCAGCCTCAGCGCAACCTATGACCAAGCTCTGTTTCTGCAGGAGCTCTGGGCGACCGCGCAGGGGCGGCCCTTTGAAAGCAGCCTCTCATCGGTGTTGTCAGGGACAGTGGCGGTCGGCGGTGGTCTCCCGTCCATCGATTACTTGCACCTGGGGCAGCACACCAACGTCTTAACCGTGTTCATGGCCCCCCTGGTGGCTGTGTTTGGGATGTGGGCGCTGCCGTTGCTTCAGGTGGGCCTGCTCTCTGCCGCAGGTCTGGTGCTGTGGAGATTGGCCGACTCCCGACTTCCGCGGCCCCTGGCTGAACGAATCACCCTCGCCTACTTCCTCAGTGGCGCAGTGATTGGTCCGGCCCTCGAGAACTTTCACGATCTGGTTTGGCTGCCCCTGTTGGCCTTTCTGGTGGTGGGCGGTCTCCTCGACGGCTGCCATTGGCGGGTGTGGCTGTTTGGTGCTTTGTTGCTGTTGGTACGAGAAGACAGTGGGCTGCTGTTGTTTTCGCTTGGGCTCTGGGCCCTGGTGCGTCGTCCCGACCAACGCATCACCGGAGCGTTGCTGATGGTTGTGTCCTTCGCCTGGGTCGTGCTGGTCACCGGGTGGATTCAACCGATGGTGGACTCCTCGTTGTCGGATCGCTTCCTGAAGGAGAAGTTCGGCCATCTGGTGGATGACCCGTCGGGGGGAACGGTTGCTGTGCTGTGGGCCATGCTGCGCCAGCCTTTGGCGTTGCTCGAGGCGCTGGTGTCACCGCCGGGGGCAACCCTCGGCTTTGTGCTGGCGTTGAGTTTGCCGCTGGTGCTGGTGCCCCTGCTCTCGGTGGATGCGCTGCTGCTGATGGTTGCGCCGTTGTTGATTGCCCTGTTGTCTCAGGGACGATCGGCCTTATCGGTGACCTTGCGCTATGTGCTGGCGTTGGTCCCCGGGTTGTATCTCGGTGCGGTGTTGTGGTGGCAGCGGTACCCGGGGGGCTGGTCCAATCGCTCGTTGCGCCGTTGCTGGACGGGTGCCTTGTCCCTGGGCCTCGTGCTCACGTTGCTTGCCAATCCCCACCGCAGTTTGTCCGCTGTGATCCCGGACAGTTTTTCGCCGTGGATTTATGTGCCGCCCCAGCAGATGCTGCAGCGGCGTCAGGCGGCACGACGAGCCGTGGCGTTGGTGCCTGCCGATGCCACTGTTTCAGCGGACACGCCACTCCTGCCGCTTCTGGCGGAGCGGGAGGCCGTGATTCGCTTCCCCAAGCATGTGCAGTACCGCGACCGTGAGGGGGCCGTCCAAGCGGTGGATTGGGTGGTGGCCTTTCCTGGCTACTACACCCCCTTGGCACCTGTGTTTAAGCGTGAGCGCAAACAGCAGCGTTCGATCCGTCGCGAACTGGCTGAGCTCACAGAGTCTGGTCGGTATCGCTTGGTGCATTGCCAAGGCGGGGCTGTTGTTCTGCAGCGGCAGGCGCGCGACAGAACTCCAGGCCCGCAGGCCAGTCCCGACAGCTCCAGTTCCTGTCCTTGGCTTGATTGAGCAGTTGCTTCTGCACCCTCTTGCTTGATCCCCAGCCAGGGTCACTGGGATTCAGCAGCAGCACGGTCCAGGGGGCGTCTTCAAGGGTCAGATCTCGGCTTTTTTTGGGAAAGCCGATCGTGGTGCGCTGGCTGAGGTGTGGCACCAGATAGCTGGTGGTGAGGACGGCATCGGTGGGCTGGACCGATGGGATCGCGCTCTGGGCGGCGCTGATTAGGGGGAGCCGTTGTAGATACGGCCCGGTGAAGAACCAGGGCTTGGCCAGGGCGAGCCAGCAGGCCACCGCCCAGCCCAGGGTCCAGGGCCATCCACGCCTGCTGGCCTGGTGCTGACGCAGTCCATCCACCGCGGCCACCACGGCCACCACGGCGAGCGGGAGGCTGTAGTGATGCACCAGGGTGCGGTAGCTGGCGGAGGCAGACAGCAGATTCACCAGCACCAACGGCAGTCCGATCAGCAATGTGCTGAAGGAGGCACGACGCCACAGGACGATGCAGGGCAGGCAAAGCAGCAGCAGATACTCAGCACCGCCGCCCCAATCCAGGCCACTGAGAACCGTGAACGGCCCGCCGCTCAAATGGCTGAACATCCGCGATGCGGCCTTCGGCCCATCGCCATCCCGAAGCAGTGGATAGAGCCAACGGCTGAGCATCAGCAGCCAGCCGGCGCTGAGCCCCGCCGCCGTCAGGCTCCACCGCCAACGCCGGCGCCAGGCAAGATCGACGGCCATGCCGGCCGTGATCAGCACCAGGCCATCGCGGCAGCCCAGCATCAGCAGCAGCAAGCCAAACCAGAGCCGGGGACGATGGCTGCGTTCGGCCCAGAGCGCCAGAGCGAAGGCGGGCATCACCCAGGTTTCGGGGTGGAAATCAAACAAAGCGGCGTTGAACACCACCGGCTGCAGCCACCACAGCGCGCAGACCAGCCAGCACTGTCGTGGTTTCAAGCCAGCCTGTTGTGCCAACAGCCAGATTGGAAGCGCTGTGACGCTCAAGGCCAGGGCCTGACTCGCGAGCAGCCACTGCAGGCTCGGCATGACCCGATAGGCGCCGCCGGCCAGATAGAGCATCCAGGCCCCGTGGTCGGCCAGTACGTGCACGTGCTCCATGGAGGAGATCGGTGCGGCTCCCGAGCCGATCAGCCAGGCCCATTGGTCAAAGAGGCCCAGGTCATAGGCATTGCTTTGCAGCAGGCCATGGCGTGCGGCTGCCAAGCCCCAGAGCAGCAGGCCGACCCCTGCCGCCCAGGCGATCAGTGGCGCTGGCAGGCTGCGTCCAGGCGATGGCGGGCGGTCAGGGCTGGGACTGCAGGTCATCGATGGGAATGAGATAGGCCTGGCTGCGCTGATCAATCCAGGCATTCGGGCTGGATGCCGCCAGCTGTTGCAGCCGATGCCGGCGCGGCTCCGGCATCGGTCGGTAGGTCTTGTCCCACACAAAGCTTCCCGCGAGATGGGTGGCCCCGGCGGCATGCCAGCGTTGAAGTCGTTCGGGCGTCAGTTGTTTGCTGGAGATCAGCCAGCCCTGTCGGCGGGCCAGGTTGAGCAGGGTGGGATCGGTGCTGGTGACGCTCACAATCCGTGCCGTCAACGGGAGTTCCTGCCGGATGGTCAGCGCCAGCGGCATCCAGGCCCGGCGTTGACGCTGCTCGACAGCCCAGTAATCGACCGATAGCACCGTGAGGCTGACCACCAGCGTCAGGCTGAGCACCAGTTGCGCTTGCCAGCGCGGGCGTTGGGCTTGCCAGCTTTGCCAACCCAGCCCGATCAGTGGGGAGCTGAACAGCAGCAGCGGCAGTTGGTAGTACTCATGAATGGTGCTGGAGCGCATGGTCGCGAGGGTGCAAAGCAGTACGCCCACCAAGCCGCTGATCGCGATCTGCCCCCCGCCCGTGCGCCAGCTCTTGTGAAGGCCGATCAGCAGGAACGGCACCCCAACGACAGCCAGCAGGCGGATCACGGTGCGTAGGAGCAGATTGATCCAGCTGTTGACGTCCAGCAGGAGGCTGGCGCTGCTGCGATCGGCGCCGGCTCCCCAGAACCCGAAACTCAGGCCACTGCTTTGTCCCAATTGGTGGGCATGCCAATACCAGGCCGCCACAGTGGCGAGGCTCGTGCCGACGTAGAGCCAGAACCAAGGACTGCAGAACAGTCGTGTGGATCGATGCAGCAGGGCTCGGCTGGGCTCTCTTCTCGCTTGTAGGTCAGGCGTGAGCTGCACCATCAGCAGGGGAAGGCCCAGCCAGAGCAGGGGAATCACCTTGATCAATCCAGCTGCGGTCAGGCTCAACCAGCTCAGAACCAGGGCCCAGCGGGAGCGGCGTTGGCGCCACAGGCTCAGGCTCTCCAGGGCGGCGGCGGCACAGAGCAGCAACAGGGCTTCCGCTTGGAAGCTGCGCCCGAAATACACGCCGAGCGGCGCTACGGCGAAGGTCAAACCTGCCCACCAACCGGCCGTTGGGTTGAACCATCGCCGGCCCAGGCGAATGATCAGCCAGATCGTCAGGCCGCTGCAGAGCACCGAGAGTCCCCGACCCAGCCATTCCTGCACGCCAGTCAGGGCGTACATCCGACTGACCAGGAACGGGTAGATAGGAAATTCCGACTCCACGAACCCAGCGGATGCACCGCCCCAGTCGATTTGCGGCAGCCAAATGGGTGTGCCGTTCTGGCTGAAGTGCCGCGCCATGGCAGCGGTGTCGGCTTGCCGCCAGCTGTGCACGCCCAGCACCGGCATCCAGATGTGAATCAGCCGCAGCAGGGTGCCCAGGCCAATTGGCACCCAGATCCCTTTAGGGGGTGTTCCAGACAAAGCGGGATGAGGCCGCATAGTTCCAGACGTAGACGACCACGATGCCCGCCAGTTGGGCCCACAGGGCATGGGCCTCAATCAAGGTGTAGAAACTGGTGGCCAGTCCCACATTGGCCAGGGCTGGCAGTGAAGCCACCAAGAGGAATTTCAGCAGTCCACGCAGCAGCTGCCGTCCGCTTTGACGGCGGTCGCGAAAGGTGAGCGCGTTGTTGACCAGATAGTTCGAGCTTGCTGCTGTGATCACGGCGATCGGCAGAGCGTGCTGGAACGTCAGCCCGATCAGTCCCATCAGCAGCGCTGTGGTGACCAGTTGAACCACCACCCCGGAGGCGCCCACGAGTCCGAAACTGATCGCGCGTCGGGGCAGCAGTCGCAGGGTTGCCGTGTGCAAGAGGGACACCACGAAGTCCCAGAGGATGGCCAGGTCGAGCTTGGATGTCCCATGCAGGCGTGGTTGGAAGCTGAGCGGGATCTCACCCACCGTCAACCGGCCGCGGCTCATGGCCAACAGCTCGTAGAAGAACTTGAAGCCATTCACATCCACCTGGCGGATCAGGGGAAGGCAGCGGTCGAGCCGCAGCACGATGAAGCCGCTCATGCAATCGGTGAGATGGCTGTAGCTGCCAGGCAGGCTCCATCGGGCCAGGCGATTGGCGATGGTGGACCCATCGGTGCGGCGATGGCTCAGGCCGTGGATTTCGGAGTGATCGAGAAAGCGACTGCCGGCGACCAGATCCAGCCCCTGGTGTTCTAAAGCCAGCACCCCATCGCGGACGGAGTTGGGTTGGTGCTGTCCATCGCTGTCCATCACCACGGCCACCGGATGCAGGGCGGCCATCAGGCCTTCCTTGATGGCACTGGCCAGGCCGGAACGCCCCACCCGTTGGATGATCCGAATGCGTGCATCCTCACGGGCCAGACGTCTGACAAGGTCGGCTGTTCCGTCCTGTGAATCATCGTCGACGACCAGGATTTCAAGGGGATGCCCCATGTTGAGCTCGAGCAGCTCAGCGATGACGCGCTCGATCGAACCGCCTTCGTTGTACGTGGGCAGCACGATCGACAGGCCGTGACGGGTCGCCTCGCTTCCAGGCCCTGCGGTGGACGACACACTCATCTCCAATCGAAGTCAGGCTATCGACAGTCCGCCAGAGTCCATGTCCCGGTTCGGCTGAGGATCTGGCAATTCTCTTGTGGTTTGTCGCTCAGACGCCACCCGGGGTCTCCCTTAAAGCGTTGGATGCGTTGTTGGGCGTACCAGTTCAGGCTGGGACGTTCGTCGTAGCCCTTCAATCGCAGATCGTCTCCGCGGCGTTCGCTGGCCAAGGCCGCAACGGGTTTGACGCTCCACGATTCATTCAGTTCCCACAACCACAGGGGGGAGTGAAACAGCAACGCCAGGGCCGCCACATTGCCGCAGCTGAGGCTGATCACCCCGATCCGTCGCTTGTGGATTGTGTTGGATCGCAGCCACCAGCCACCGGCGCCCCAGCCCAGACCGAGCACCAAGGCGAGCGGACGGTAGGGGGTGAGGCCATGGGCGATCGGAGTGAGTGTGCTCAGGCCGATCAGCAGCAGCAGCATGCCAAGGCCGCCCCAGACCAGGGGCAGTCTGGAGATCAGCGAGCGACCCGGTGGGGGGGTGAGGCTGTTGAAGGGAGTCGGTCGCTCCACCAGCCAAGCCAGCAATGGTGCGCTGAGCAGCGCCAGTGGCAACCAAAGCGGATGGCTGTACCAGGGCAACTGGGTGCGAAGGGGAAAGATGGCTCCAGCCAGGATGATCAGTGTGGCGACGGACCAGCGGCCCCAACGGCTGTGGCGTGACTGCCAGGCCCAGATCAGTGCAATGGGGACCAAGGGCAGCCAGGGCCATCCCCCTTCAAGGATTTCGATCGCGGGCACGCGCCAGCCCAGGTCACTGCCTTCTCCGGGATCGAGCAGAACGCGTCCCGCACCATCACCACCCCAGAGCCAGAACGCCTGCCCCCCGCGGACGGAGGCATGCCAAAGATGCCAGCCCACTCCCGGCAGGAGCCCTATCAACACTCCGGTGAAGCTGGGCGCTAAGCGCCAGTGTTTCCATTCCTCTCCCCAAAGCAGCGCAATGCCTGCGGCAACCACGCAGGGCACCAGCAACGGAGCTTTGAGCAGCAGCATTGTGCTGGCCATCAGACCGGTGATCAGTCCCCACAGACCGTTGCGTCGGCTGCTGTGCAGCTGCACCACCGCCAGCCAGAGCATGGCCATGGCCGTCAGCTGAGTGCCATCCAGCATGGCCAGGCGGCCATGCCGCGCTACCGGCAGCAGTGAGAGCAGGATCACGCTGGTGGCCAGTGCGCTCGAGCGATCGCCCGGACGCAGGGTCCATTGCAGCCATCCTCCGATCGGGACAACCAGGCAGGAGAGCAGAGCGGGCGTGAGTCGAATGACCCACTCAGCGGGTAAGTCCTGAGCCGGGGTCGTGAGGCGGATCAACACAGCAATCAGTCCATGCAATCCCGGCGCTTTATTGAGGTAGGGCTCCCCCCATAGGGTTGGCAGCAAAGGGGCCTCTCCAAGGCCATGACGCAGTTCCAGAGCTACCCGGGCCACGGTGGCCTCATCAAAGTCGCGCAAGGGTTGGTCGCCGAGCCCGATCACCGCCAACACGGCCGCGAGGATCCCGAGCCCCACCAGGCCAACCCAGGGCGCGTCTGAGGAGTCGGCTGGGTTGGCTCCTAATCCCATTGAAAACTGAGTATGGTT
>JBMZMY010000064.1:0-9397 GCA_049619435.1 Synechococcus sp. | reverse complement strand
AAAGCCAGCGCAAATTGCCGGCCGACGTCAACTACGACGGCATCGGAACCCTGTCGCGGGAGGCACGGGAAAAACTCACGGCCATCCAACCCAGCACCCTCGGCCAGGCCTCACGCATCCCCGGCGTCAGCCAGGCCGACATCACCGCCCTGCTGATGTGGCTGGAACTGCGGCAGCGCCAAAGCCTCGCTGCGACGTCAGAAGCCCGATAACGTTGGCGCCCGGCAGAAACTGGCTTGGCATCCCGGCTCCCCACCTCCTCGAGCTACTGGACTCTGCGCGCGGAGCAGGTGATGGATCGGGTGTTCGAGCAACAGGACTCGGATCTGGTGCCGGTGGATGTGGCCGTGCAGGACGTGCCCGTCACCAGCCCAGCTGCGCCTTCCGAGACCAGTCCCTCTCCCCGACAGAGCGACGCACGCCCCTGGTTGGTGCCTGCCCTCAGCGGCGTTGCCGTGGCTGGTGTGGTCAGCAGCCTCTGGCTGGCCAACCATTGGACGATCACCCGCAATCAACTCGATCTGGAACGCAACCTGCTGCTGGTCGAACGCCTGCGCGAGGCAGACGTCAAGGCCGATCCACCGCAGCCTGCCCAGGCCAGCGACGCTGCGCTCAATCCACCACCGCTCGAGCAGGAGCCGGATTGGGTCACCGCCCTTGAACCCCTCACCGTGCCGGTTCAGCCGGTCCTGCAGGGCGCGCCACCACCCCCGGCCATCGATGAGGTTCTGCCGCTGCTCACCGGCGTGGTGCAAGGTCCAGGTGGCACCAGCTCAGCGATTTTTCAACTCAACAATGCCTCGATCTCCTCAGGCATCGGCGATGCCATTGGCAGCAGCGGCTGGACCCTGAGCTCCGTCAGTGAGTCCGGAGCCGTGATTCAACGCAACGGCCAACGCCGCAACCTCTCGGTGGGAGGACTGTTCTGAGCAACACCTCCGCTCTGATGACCTCGCCGGCCGCGTTGTGGCAAGCCCCCACCGCGGCGGTTCTGTCGGGGGAGGGACCACGCCAGCTCCCGGGCCCCTGGCGGCTGATGCTGCTTGGCGATGGCAGCCCAACCCGGCATCTGCGCCTGCTGACCGGCCACCCGGTCGCCGTGGATCTGATTGCCATGGAAGCGGAGGACGGCAGCCATCCCGGTGCGCCCGACGAAGTCAAGGACCTCAGCGGACCGATGCTGCGCCGCCAGGTCTGGCTCACCTGCGGCGATGTTCCCCTGGCCTGGGCCGAAAGCTGGTGGAATCGCGATGAAGCCGAGTTCCATCTCCAGGACCGCAACCAGCCGATCTGGAAAAGCCTGACCCAGGGTCGCTCCGAATTGTTCCGCGAAGTGGATGGCTTGGCCCTGGTGGATGCCAACTGGCTGGAGACCACCTTCGGCCATCGGGGCCCGTTCTGGAGCCGGCATTACCGCTTCTTCCGCCAGGGCAAGGCCCTGACCGTGATTCGGGAGGTGTTCAGCCCGCAGCTGGAAACCTGGCTGGGCCCCACCCTGCGCCAGGAAGTTCAACTGCCTTCATGAACAAAGTTCCCAGTTTATGGGGATTTGCTCTTGACAACTTGCCACCCAGTGTGCTGCAGGGATTATGTGGGTGCGACGTGGACACCCTCATGGCAGACACCCCCCTCTGGATCAGCCTGGCTGAGCTGGCCGACACGTTCGGCATCTCCACCCTGCACTGCAACCGGGTGCTGGAGCATCAGGGCTGGCGGGATCGCCACGGGCAGCCGACCCCCGCAGCACTGGACGTACAAGCCGCCCACAACCACGGCCCCGGTGGTCGCAGCCGTCAGACCCTGTGGAACAAACGCGTCTGCAGCGCTGTGTTCAAAGCCCAGGGGTACAAAGCCAGAAGCCGCAAACAACAGGTGCGGCAATGGGCTCAGTTCCTCGAAGCGATGGACGTGGGCTCCCCGTCCATCAGCACCACAGCCGATCAAATGGCGGCAGACGTGCCCCAGGAGCTCGTCCCTGCCGTCAATGACCAACTTGCTGCGCGCGGCTCTCGTTACCGGATCGCCAGCCACCACCACGCCCAGGCCCGACATGGCACCGCCTGCTGAGCAACCCTGAGGAAGACTCAAGCCTGACCACCGCCGGCGTCAGTCCCGTCGCCGGCTAGAGCGTGGCAACGAACGACGGGCCGACGGCCGGGACCTGCTGGGCCGATCCTGTGGCTCCGCAGACTCAGGTCTCGAGCGCTGCCAGCGTTGAACACGGAAGCTGTCGTCCTCCGGCCAACCCTGGTCGTCGACCTCCGGCCTCACGTCCATCCCCGAGGCTGGCTGCTGAGATGAGACGGGGCGGCCTCGGCGGGAGATCGCATCCAACGGACGACGGACCTGTGACCGGTCCACTGATCGGGACTGGGACCGTTCCGGCGGACTCACCGACGAACGATCGATGTCTTGCCAGGGCTCACGCCAGTCGTCGTCATCCTCGAGCAACCACTCCACCTTTTCGCCCACCCAGCGACCGACGGAGTCAAGCGCCACCGAGCCACGCCGTTGGCCCGGCCGACGACCCGACACACCATCGACAAACTGCCGACCGGTCTCGACCCATTGGTCAAGGCGTTGATCCAAGGGATCCCGTGATCGGATCCCACGTCCAGCTCTGTCCTCCATGGCCCAAACGTTACCGACGCCGGCGCCGTAACCAACGCTCACGCCGTAGTCCGATCACCGCGATCACCACCCCACCAACTTCCAGGCTGAGCAGAAAGGACTCCATTTCAACCGGGTTGTTCGGCAGCTTCGTAGGTCAACACGCAACTGGGATGCCAATGGCCCCCATGATGCCGCTCGCAGCAACGACGACAGGCGGCATTTCTGACCCGTCGCTTGTAGGGACTGCGCCGCTGACATTGCGGACAAACCGCCCACCAACGCGGTGGCTTGGGCGGCACGGGGAAGCGATGCCGCACACTCACCTGGAAGCGGTCCTGCTGGGCGTTGATCGCCGCCATGCACGCTCGGAAATGGGGACCATGGCCCTCGCGGCGGCGCAGCACCAGGTCCACCCAGGCATGAATCATTTCGTGGCAGAGCGTGCTTTCGATCGCCTCCTGCGGCAACGGAGACAGCACAGGTCGGGACAGCACAATTTCACAGCCACGGTCGCCACCGACCCCAGGACCACGCCGGTAGAAGCCGGCGGTGCGGCTCATCCGACCGTCACTCCAACGCACCGCCACCCGCGGTTGACCATCCACCACAAGAGCCCCATCGAAATGCTCTCGATTGAGCCGATGGAACAACGGCAGGAGAGGCAGCAGTGGCAAAGGGTTGATGGGCCGCGAATCCCTCGCATCCTGCCGCGGTCAGTCAGACTCGGCGCTGCTTTTCCAGCAGGCGATGGAACTGGGTCTGGTTCGGGAGATCGGCAGCAAGGCGCTGCTAGCCGGTGGCGGAGCGTTGCTCCTCTATTGGACGATCACAGCGGTGAAGCTGGTGTTGAGCGCCCGCGGCATCAATCCGCTGATCAAGCAGTTTTTCACCCAGGTGGCCGCGGGTCGCATCGATGCGGCTTACATGCTGACCACCAAGGCCTACCGCCAGCATGTGAACCGGCAGCAGTTCATCCGCTTCCTGGCCGGGCTCAAGCTGAACCAGTTCCGCAATCTCAAATCCGGTCGGCCGCGCATTCAGGAAGGCGACGTGATCCTGACCGTGAAACTCAAAGCCGAAAACGACAACGACGAACTGGCCCTCGATTTCACCTTCACCAAAGTCGATGACAACTGGCGCATCGCCCGCATCAACCGGGTCTGACGTGCGCGAGCGCGCCGCTGAGCTGCGCGCTCTGCTGAACCAGGCCGCTCATGCTTATTACGTGCTGGATGCGCCCGTGATGGAGGACGCGGTCTATGACCGTCTCTACCGCGAGCTCGATGGCCTGGAGCAAGGGGATCCCAGCCTGCGCACAGCCGACAGTCCAACCCAGCGTGTGGGTGGCAGCCCCAGCGAACGCTTCAGCAGTGTTGAGCATCGCGTCGGCATGCTCAGCCTTGACAACGCCTTCAACCGCGAGGAGCTGAGTGCCTGGCACGAACGCCTGCTGCGGGTGCTGGACCGACCCGCAGGCACCGATCTGGAGCTGGTCGGAGAACTCAAGATCGATGGCAATGCCCTCGCGTTGAGCTACCACCACGGCGTACTCGAACGGGCAGCGACCCGCGGAGACGGCAGTCGGGGGGAGGAGATCACCGCCAACGTGCGCACGATCAGCACCATTCCCCTGCGGCTGCAGATCGCCAACCCCCCGGAATGGGTGGAAGTCCGCGGCGAAGCCCTGATTCCAGACGACACCTTCGCCGCGATCAACGCCGAGCGCGAACAGCGCGGTGAAACGCTGTTCGCGAACCCGCGCAATGCCTGTGCCGGCACCCTGCGCCAGCTCGATCCCAAGGTTGTGGCCGCCCGACGGCTGGACTTCTTCGCGTACACCCTGCATCTGCCCGGTGACGCCCAACCCCCCAGCCAATGGGCAGCTCTGGAGTGGCTGAACAACGCCGGTTTCCGCGTGAACCCGAACCGGGAGCTCTGTGCAGACCTGGCCGCCATTCATCGCTTCTGCGACCACTGGGAGCAAGGTCGCCATGACCTCCCTTATGCCACTGACGGCGTGGTGGTGAAGCTGAACGACCTGGTGCTGCAGGACGAAGCCGGGTTTACCCAGAAAGCCCCGCGCTGGGCGATCGCCCTGAAATTCCCCGCCGAAGAAGCACCGAGTCGTCTACTGCGAGTAACGGTGCAGGTGGGTCGTACCGGGGCCGTCACCCCGGTGGCCGAATTCGAGCCCGTCGCCCTGGCCGGCACCAGTGTGAGCCGCGCCACGCTGCACAACGCTGACCGCATCGCCGAACTGGACCTTCACATCGGAGACACGGTGGTGGTCCGCAAGGCAGGCGAAATCATCCCGGAAGTGGTCCGAGTGCTCCCGGATCTGCGGCCCGCGGGGGCCAAGCCGGTGCACTTGCCCGAGCTCTGTCCGGAATGCGGCTCCACCCTCGTGCGGGAAGGAGAGGAAGCGGCGACCCGCTGCGTCAACAGCAGCTGTCCAGCCATCCTGCGCGGTGGCCTGCGCCACTGGGTGAGCAAGGGGGCCCTGGATGTGGACGGCCTGGGCAGCAAGTTGATTGAACAACTGGTGGACCGCGGCCTGGTCCGCTCCGTTGCGGATCTCTACCGCCTGGATTCAGCCCTACTGGCCAGCCTCGATCGCATGGGAGCCAAGTCGGCCGCCAACCTTGTGAACGCCCTGGAGCAGTCCAAGCAGCAGCCCTGGCATCGCCAGCTCTACGGCCTGGGCATCCGCCACATCGGCGAAGTCAATGCCAAAGCGCTGGCGGGCGCCTTCCTCAGCATCGATGCGCTCAACGCAGCGACCCAGAACGCTCCGGACACGATCGCTGACCTACACGGCATCGGCACGGAAATCAGCGCAAGCCTGGGACAATGGCTGCGCACACCAGCCAACAGGGAGCTTCTCGACGCCTTACGGGCCGTGGGGTTGAGCCTCGAAGCCAGTGCGACGGAACGCGACGCCGCCAGCCAAGCCCAGGCCGGCGGTGACGGCCTCTTGCAGGGCAAGACCCTGGTGTTGACGGGCACCCTGCCAAGCCTCAGCCGCAGTGAAGCCAAGGCCCTGATCGAAGCAGCCGGTGGCAAGGTCAGCGGCAGCGTCAGCAAAAAAACCGACTATCTCGTGGCTGGGGACGCCGCTGGGAGCAAGCTGACCAAAGCCGAGAGCCTCGGGGTGACCGTGCTCAGCGAAGACGACCTCACCGCCATGCTGCAGCCATGAGCGAATCCATGCCCCTCCTGCATCGCTGGATCAAGACCGACTGCGGACGAGCGAAACTCGCCGACCTCCAGCAACGGCCCGGACCAGTGGCCAAGCTGCGGCTCGCCTGGTTCATCGTGATCGCAGCCCTGCGCGATTTCCCCCGTCAGCCCTCCGAGCCATCCTCCAGGGCCTGACGGGCAGCACGACCCACCAGCCACACCACTGCCAAGGTCGCCAGCACACCCACCAAGCGCAGACCCCAGGTGAAGGCATCCGCCTCACCGGCGAGCACCTCGTTAAAACGCGCCACATCACCGGCCAGAGCACCCAACCCGCAGAACAGAACCGTGCCCGGAAGAATGCCGATCAACCCCAGGCTGTAATCCCGCAGGGACACGTCGCTGAGGCCATAGGCCAAATTCAGCAACGAAAACGGAAACGCTGGCGAAAGGCGCGTCAACAGAACCAGCTTCAAACCTTCACGACTCACGGCCTGCTCCACTGCCAGCAGCTTCGGCAGTTGCATCAGCCGGCGCCGCGCCCAGTCACGCAGCCAGGTGCGACCCAGCAGGAACACAACCACAGCGCCGAGGCAGGCGCCGATGAACACCACTCCACTGCCCAGCCAAGTGCCATACAACACCCCGGCCAGCATCGAGGCCCAGACCCCCGGCAACAGCAGCGTCACCCAAAGGGCGTACAGCGGAATGAACAAGGCAGCTCCCACAGGGCTCCGCAACGCCTCCAGCCAGGACGAGGAATGAATCAAGAGGTCGCCCATACAGCTCCATTGCCGTTGCCATCCTGACGGGAACGCTCTGATCACCAGTCGCGGAATGGTCTTGCGGGAACTGCATTTCTTTCTCACGCACCTCGGCGTGCTCGTCGGCAGCATTGCCCTTATGGCGCTCTGGCTGCTGCTGGCCCAACTAAGCAAACGCGGACGCACCGCCGGAGCTGTGATTGCCCGCTCCCTACGCCGGCCGCTGATTGTCGGCTTCGGATCCGCCCTCTACCTGGGCTGGATTGGCCGCTTCATTGCCCAGTCCGTGGACGGATTGGACGGAACGATCGTGCTGAAGATCTCGCTGAGCCTGTTCATCGCATCGGTGGGCTGGGGGATCGGCCAACTCGGCAATGCCGTGATGGAAACTTGGTTTGAGGATTGGCTGCAAATCGAAGACCAGGCCGATGAACAGATGCTGATCAACTTGATTCAGCGCCTGTTCACGATCCTGGTGGCCGTTGGAACCGCTGCAGCGCTGATGGTGAACTTTGGGGTGTCCACCCAGGCCGTGGCGACGGTGCTTGGAGGTGCAGGCATCGGAATCGGCTTCGGCACCCAGCAGATCTCTCAGAATTTTCTCTCGGGCTTCATGCTGTTTTTCAACAAACCCTTCAAACAAGGGGACTGGATCAATGCATCCGGGCTTGAAGGAACCGTCGAAAAAATCGGCTGGTATCACACTCGAATCCGCACCTTTGACCGCCGGCCGCTTTATATCCCGAACTCATTGTTTGCCACCAACGCCATCGAGAATCCCGGGCGGATGTACAACCGCCGGATCAAGGCCGATATCGCACTGCGCTATGAGGACATTCCCAAAGTTGAAACGATTACCCAGCAAGTGCGCGACATGCTGTCGAGCAATCCAGACATCGATTGGAATCAACCAATCCTGGTTCATTTCAACGAGTGGAACTCCTCATGCGTGAACATGCTGGTGTACTGCTTCACCCGCACGACACGCTGGAAGCAATGGCTTGATATTCAACAATCGGTCTTCCTCAAGATCGCCGCGATCGTTGAACAATCTGGAGCACGATTCGCAATGAACTGCACAACCTTTTACAGCTCGCAAGAGGGTCACAACCCCAACCCAGAACCCAACCTGGATCCACAGATCAACTGATCTCAGCTGGAGGCTGAGGTGTAAAAGCGCAGGGCAAACAGCCAAAACGCACGAGCCGCTCCAAAAAACAACACCGCAAGCGCAAAACCCGTCAGCAATATCGGTCCTGCAGCATCCCCGAGCATGACCTGAGCCGGAACGGTGGTGAGGAACGCCACCGGCAAGACAAACGTGAACACCAACCTCAGAGCCGGCGGGTATGCACTGAGCGGGTAACGCCCAGAGGCCAGCAGGGTGCGCAGCACCTCCGTGGCGTTCCAGGTTTTGACAAACCAGATGCTGGTGGCCGCGATCAGGAACCACAGCGAGTAGAGGATCAAGCCACCGGCCAGGAGCATCACCAGCACGGTGAAAAAGGAGGACAGAGTGAGCAGCACCCCGGCCTGATGGCTGCCCCAAGCCAGGAGCCCCAGCCCCAGGCCAATCTCCGGGAGACCTGCGGGGGACAGCGTGCGCAGCGACAGCCAGAACTGACTGTCGATCGGCTTGAGCAGCACGAAATCAAGCGTGCCCTCGCGCACATGGGTGACGATCGCCCCGAGATTCGGGCGCAGCCAGGTGCTGGCCATGCCATCGAACACGGTGTAGAGCCCCTGCACCATCAGGGCCTGGGCCCAGTTCCAGCCCCCCAGGGTCTGATGGGGTCCAAAGAACAACGAGAGCATGAACACGCTTCCACTGAGGCTCATGGCCACCGCAAGCAGCTCAATCAAGACGTTGGCCTGATACTCCAGCTGCACGGCCACGGCCGTGCCCCAGAAGCGACAAAGCGTCCGCCAGTACCGCCCCATCAGGCCCCCATGGCGCTGTAGCGCCGCACACCCGCCCGCCAGAGCAGCAGCACCAACGGCAGCAACAGAGCGATCCAGGCCAGCTGGGCCCCGAAACCCACCAGCAGGTCCACCGGCTGGCCGGCCAGCACTCGAGCCGGAAAATCAATCAACGAGGGAAACGGCGTCCACTGGGCCCAGGCCCGCACCGCCGGAGGAAACGCCGTCAGCGGCGCCAACAGCCCGGAAAGAAAGACAAACGGGATGAACTGGAGCCGCTCCAGGGCGCTGGCCTTTTCACTCCAGAAACAAAGAGCGGCGATCAGGCTCTGGAACAGGAACGCAATCGCAAAGGCCATCCAGGTGGCCAGCCAGGCCAGCAGAAGGCCACCCAATGACGGCAGCCAGAAGGTCTGGGGCCGAACGGCAAAAAACACCGCAGCGATCAGCGCCGCGAACGGCAGCCTGGTGAGCTGCTCACCGAGATGGGCGGCGACATAACGCCAGAGCGGATGCAGCGGCTGCAGCAAATAGGGCGAGAGTCGACCGAGAAGAGCGTCTTCCTCGAAGGCATAGACCACCCACACCACCGAAAACTGACGCACCAGAAAGGCGCTGAGGAAGTAGCGATCCAGGGCCACACCATCCAGCCCCAAGCCGATCCGGGCGTCGCTGCCACTCCAGACGCTGAGCATGATGAACGGCAGCACCCCGGACAGGGCCCAGAGGGCGATCTCGGCGCGGTACTCGAGCATGTGGGCGTACTGGGACCCCAGCAGCACCCGAATGATCCGCCGGTTCAGCCCGAAGACTCTCACAACTGATATGACTGGGATGTCAGCCGTTGACTCACGCTGATACCAACTCCATACTTACTTTCAGGTGGACACCACTAAAAACCTAGATCTCCTCCCGAAGGC
>JBMZMY010000063.1:0-9528 GCA_049619435.1 Synechococcus sp. | reverse complement strand
GGAGTCTCGATCTCCGCCATTGACGTGATCGCCTCTGCCATGAACAGGAATTGTGAGGCGGTTGTCAGACCTCTCAATCTGCTGCGCTTGGATTGGCGCCTTAAGACATGATCAAGGCTTTGCACGAGCCCTCGATGTCTTTGGCTGGCGCTCAAATGGAGCTGATTGTGTTCTTCTTGATCCAGTGACTCTTCGCCTGACATGGCGGCCGTCATGCCTGGCTTACGAATGAAAGAGAAGGACCAACCCTTGGGAGACCTGATGAAATTCTCGTTCTTCTCGGCTGAGATCCAGTCCGACTTTCAGACCTTCCTGGAGGGCTGATTCATAGGGAGGTGTGGAGGGCGGCGAGGCTTCAATCCACAAAGCAGCAATCCCAACCGGTGTGGCGTGCCATCGAAATTGGCCTGTTGTGCCGATGTCCGGTTGATCGAGGGCTTCTTCGAGAAGCGCGTTGATGGGATGGCTTGCCATGTTCCCAAGCATCCTGAAAGTCACACAACTCGGCAATCGGCTGAGAGACTTCGTAGTGAATGATGCCGTTTGACGTGCGCCAGGTTCGGGATGCGTCTGATGACCTGCCTGAGCGCATTGCGCTGGTCCACGAATGGTTCAGTCCGCGTGCATCAGGCGGAGCGGAATTGGTTGTTGAAGCCATCGATGGCCTATTGGCTGGCCTGCAGCGATCCCCTCAGCTGGCCGCTTTGGTCGACGCGGAATCGCACCGGGCCAGCAGTTGGTTGTGCGGTCGTTCGGTGCTGACCAGTCCGATTCAATCTCTGCCCTTTGGCCGCTCGCATGTGCAGCAGTATCTGCCGTTCTTGCCCATGGCGATCGAGCAGATCGATCTCGGGGCTGTGGAGCTGGTGATCAGCAGTAGTCATCTCGTGGCGAAGGGGGTGCTGACGGGGCCCGATCAACTGCACGTCAGTTACGTCCACACCCCGGTTCGTTACGCCTGGGACCAGATGCATGCCTATCTGCGTCGCTCCAGCCTGGCTCGCTCGGGGTTGGGGCCGTTGATTCGCTGGCAGCTGCACGCGTTGCGTCAGTGGGATCAGCTCAGTGCTCAGCGCGTGGATCATCTGATTGCCAACTCCCGCTTCACCGCCCGGCGTATCCAGCAGTACTGGCGTCGTGAGGCTGAGGTGATTCATCCGCCGGTGGACGTGGAGCGCTTCTGCTGGGATGCCCCAAGGGATGACGTTTATCTCCATGTCGGTCGATTGGTCCCGTACAAGCGGGTTGATCTGGTGATCGAGGCCTGCAATCGACTCGGTTTGCCCTTGGTGGTCATCGGTGATGGCCCCGAGCGTTCGAGTCTTGAGGCTCTGGCCGGACCCACCGTTCGCCTCCTGGGCCGACAGCCATCGCAACAGGTTGAGGCCTGGATGGCCCGCTGTCGAGCCTTTGTGTACGCAGGGCTTGAGGATTTCGGCATCGCCCCAGTCGAGGCCATGGCCGCCGGCGCGCCGGTGATCGGTTTCGGTCAAGGGGGCCTGCTGGACACAGTTCGTTGTGCTGCGGGGCCAGCCCAAGAGCCAACGGGGCTGTTGTTCCGTCAGCAGACCGTCGCTTCCCTTCAGGAGGCACTGCAGTGGTTTGAGCAGCAAAAATTGTGGACACAGATACGCCCTGAGTTCTGTCGCAACTGGGCTGAGCGCTTTCGCCCGGAAGCCTTTTCGGCTCGGTTTGAAGTCGCCCTGCGCCGGGCATGGTCTCTGCATCGGCGGGGCTGTGCCGTTGCCGCGAGTGACCCTGGTGAGATGCCTGGCTTGCGCCTGTGACGTTGAGTGTGTTGAGACACAAGTTGAGCCTTTGACCACGGCCCCCCGGCCATCTCTGCGGCAAACAGCGGGACGCGCCCTTGGTCGGCGCTCCTATCGCCCCCATCTGGCGGTGATTTCAGCACCTCCCTCAGCCCTGGAAGTGCCAACGCTGATTGATCAGCAGAACCGTTCGGGCCGGGTGATCAAACGTGCTGGGGACATTGTGTTGTCGCTCACGGTGCTGACGCTCGGCTCCCCGGTGCTGGTGGCGCTGGCTTTGTTGGTCAAACTCAGTTCCCCAGGCCCGGTCTTCTACGTGCAGCGACGGGTTGGTCGGGCCTATCAGCGTTTCGGCTGCATCAAATTCCGCACGATGCGTTCCGATGCTGATGCTGTGCTGGCACGGGTTCTGGAGGCTGATCCCCAACTGCGACAGGAATATGAGCGTGATTTCAAGCTGAGAAAGGACCCAAGAATTACCTGGATCGGCACGTTTCTGCGGCGCTCCAGCCTCGATGAGCTACCTCAGTTCCTCAATGTTCTGCGGGGTGAGATGAGTGTTGTGGGCCCCAGACCCATCGTTGATCAGGAGCTCAATCGCTACGGCTCATACATGGATGAAGTGGCTGCCGTGCGTCCGGGCTTGACCGGTCTGTGGCAAGTGAGTGGTCGGAACAACCTGAGTTACAAGAAGCGGGTCAAGCTGGATCTGGCCTATGCCCGCGGTCGCAGTTTCGGCCTGGATCTGGCAATCATTGTGCGCACGTTTGGTGTGCTGTTGCTGCCGATGGATCGCGGCGCGTACTGAAGGTTCCGCTACCCCAGCCAAACCAGAGCGACAGCGCCAAGGGCTGTGATCAACCAGGTCCCGTGCAGCCGGTTTGTCAATGTCAGGATTCGTTGGACACCCTCTGCATCCGCTGAACACTGGTCAGCGGCGAGGACGGGCTTGTCCACCCAACGGTCGCCGTAGCGATTGCGACCGCCCATACGAATTCCGGCGCAGTGGGCATAGATCGCTTCAGCCCGTCCGGCATTGGGGGAAGGGTCGTGTCGTCCGTCCCGTTCCGCGGCGGCAACGAGGGTTGGCCACTGACGAACGGGTCTGGAGACCAAGGGCAGACTCAGCATGACCAGCCTGCAGGGAATCCACACCAACCCATCATCGAGTCGTGCGCCGGCTGTGCCCAGCCAGCGCAACCGGTCTCGCGTATAACCCAGCATGGAATCGAGGGTGCTTGTCGCCTTGAAGGCCCAGGCCAGAGTCAAGGGGCCCGGCCAGCCGGGCGCCATACTCCAGATCAGAAGGCCGGTCATCATCCAGAACAGGGGTGCAAACAGGCCATCGACACTGTTTTCGGCAGCGGTTTCAGCAGCGGCGCGCAGGATGTCCGCGTCGTTGAGAGCAGCGGTGTCTCGGCCGACAATCCACTGAAGACGTTGCCGGGCAAGGGAGGTTTCGCCGGCGCTGAGTGCCTTCAAAACGGCGGTGACCGCCTGCTCCAGGCTTCGGCTGGCCAGGGCGCTGGCGAGAGCGATCACCATCAAGAGCTGCCCAGTCACCACAACCCATGGGTTGCCGTTGCTCCAGCGTCCAAGGGACAGTTGTTCCAAGACCCAGCCAATCAGACCGCTGCCCCCCACCAACAGCGTCGTAATCCCGATGCCGGCACAACGCAGTCGCCCGGGGCAGTCTTGGCTCCAGTGTTCCGCGATTCCGCGCAGGCGGTTGATCCACCAGCCCATGATCACCACGGGGTGAGGCCAGGTCATGGGGTCTCCCAGCAGACGATCAACCAAGCAGGCCAGAAGAATGCTGATCGCTCCGAGCACGCCTGGGCTGGGGGTCATGGCTGCGGGGAGGCCGGCGTTGTGCGGAACTGTGTTGCGGCCAGAAGCAGAAAACCAGCCATGACGAGCGGCAGCGCGATGGAAAGAGAGAGCAACTGACAGATCAATCCCAGACCAAGACTCCCAACGACACCTCCAATGGCACTGGAACGGAACAGGATCTGCCAGCGCAGTGGCGCATCCCCCAGATGCATTAATTGATCCACGAGTGCACCATCACTGGCTGCGACCAGCGCTCCGATCGGAAGAAAGAGCAGCACAGCCAGAACCGGGGGAAGGCTGGCTTGGCTGATCAGCAACAGTGCGCCGATCAACAGATACCGAAGGGTCTGATGCATGCCGGGGAGCAGCGCCATGCCGGTGCGGCCCAGCCCGTAGGCAGCCAGCACCATGGCGAAATCGAAGCATTTCCCCCCATCGATCTGGCGTACCCATAAGGCCAGCAGAGCAAACAGGGCTCCAATGACCAGCCCCTGCAGCATGCAGGTGGGATCGAGCGGAAGCCGCTTGGTCTGGGTCGATGGGCGCTCAGCTTGCTGATCGATGGGGCGTTCTGCCGCCACCCTGGTCATGGGTAGCAAGAGCAGCAAGGCTGGTAAAAACTGACGCAAGCCGGGAACCAGCAGCGCAGCCAGGAGGTTGCCGACCAGGGCACCGACGTCCTGGCCTCTGCGCAGTCCTTGCATCGAGCTGACGCCTTTGCTGAGCAGCCTGCGTTGCAGGGGAAGAGTTGAGATTTCCTGGCCAAGCCCAAACAACAGAACGGCGGCAAAGCAACCGACCAAAAGGAGGGATGGATCGAAAGCCATCCAGGCTCCGCCAACGCTGACACCAATCAGGAGGAGCACAGCGGTGAGTTGCAGCCCATAGCCCTTGGGAGTTCGATGGATTCCCAAGAGAAGGGGCAAGGCTCCGAGGGCAGGCAGCAGACTATTCAGGAGTGGTGAGGGCGTGAGGCCACTCACCATCCAGGCGGTGGAGGCCAAGGCAAGGCTCCCGCCAGCCTGGGTGGAGGCCAATAGTCCGGAAGGGCCAGGACGCCACGACCGTGTCATCGGTTGGTGATGAGGAGATCTCCATCACCTTGGCGGTTCACCGCTTGCCATGCAGAAATGACTGTGCCCTGCTGGGACGGCGCGGGCTGATCGTTGAGGGGGGATGGGTAATCCACCCCTCACCCCTGCGATCAGGCGTCTTTCAGCCAGCTGAACATCGAACGCAGGCCTTTGCCCACCTTCTCGATCGGGTGCTGGGAGTCACGGTCGCGGATCTTCTTCATTTCCGGCTTGCCGGCTTCACATTCAGCCACGAAGTTCCGGGCGAAAGTGCCGTCCTGGATGTCGGCCAGAACCCGCTTCATCTCCGCCTTGGTGTCGGCGGTGATCAGACGGGGACCACTGACGTAGTCGCCGTATTCAGCGGTGTTGGAAATGGAATCACGCATGGAGGTGAGACCACCCTTCACCATCAGATCCACGATCAGCTTCACTTCGTGGAGGCACTCGAAGTAAGCCAGCTCAGGCTGATAACCGGCTTCCACCAAGGTTTCGAAGCCAGCCTTCACCAGCTCAGAGAGACCACCGCAGAGCACGGCTTGCTCGCCGAACAGGTCGGTTTCGGTTTCTTCCTTGAAGTTGGTCTCCAGGATGCCGGCGCGGGTGCCGCCGATGCCCTTGGCGTAGGCCATCGCCAGTCCGCGGGCGTTGCCAGAGGCGTCCTGCTCGATGGCGAACAGGGCAGGCACACCCTGACCGTTCTGGTATTCCCAGCGCACGGTGTGACCGGGGCCCTTCGGGGCGATCATCACCACGTCCACATCAGCGGGGGGCTTGATCAGCTCGAAGCGAATGTTGAAACCGTGGGCAAAGCTCAGAACCTTGCCGGCATTCAGATGCGGAGCGATTTCTTTTTCGTAGACGTCCTTCTGGAACTCATCGGGCAGCAGCACCATGATCCAGTCCGCCTTTGCTGAGGCGTCGGCCACGGTCAGAACTTCCAGCCCATCGGCTTTGGCCTTATCTGCGGAACGGCTGCCTTCGTAGAGGCCCACCACCACGTTCACGCCGCTGTCTTTGAGGTTCAGGGCATGGGCATGACCTTGGGAGCCATACCCAATGATTGCCACGGTCTTGCCGTTCAGCAGACCGAGATCAGCGTCGGAGTCGTAGAAGAGCTGGGCCATCCGGGGCAGGCTTGCAGTGCAGGGCAATGCAAGAGCTTACGCAGCGGACTGCCCCGTTGGGATCAGGCTTCGTTCGGATGGGAAATCACCCGGTCGATCAAGCCGTACTCCTTGGCCTCTTCAGCACTGAGGAAATAGTCGCGGTCCGTGTCTTTCTCAATCTTTTCGAAACTCTGGCCACTCATGTCTGCCATCGAGCGATTGAGCATCTCCTTCATCCGAAGGATCTCCCGGGCTTCGATCTCGATGTCACTGGCTTGACGTCGGCTGGTGCCGCCCAGGGGCTGGTGAATCATGATTCGACTGTGCGGTAGGGCCACACGCTTGCCCTTGGTTCCGGCAGCCAGCAGGAAGGCTCCCATCGACGCGGCTAGGCCGACGCAGATTGTGACCACCTCACTTTTGACGTACTGGATCGTGTCGTAGATCGCCAATCCAGCGGTGACCGATCCGCCGGGGGAGTTGATGTAGAGGTAAATCGGTTTACTGCTGTCCTCGGAGTCGAGGTAGAGCATTTGAGCCACCAGGCTGTTGGCGACGCTGTCGTTCACTTCGGAGCCGAGGAAGAGAATTCGCTCGACACCGAGACGGGTGTAGATGTCCACCCAGCGCTCCATCTGGCTGCCAGGAAGGCGGTAGGGAACGCTTGGAGTACCGATCGGCATGAGTCAGAGGGAAGAGGGACGAAGTAAGGAGGTGATGTGATCAGCTGTTGGCAGTGCCAGGGAGATCCTTCCGACTGGTGAGGACGCGGTCGATCAAGCCGTACTCGACGGCCTGGTGGGGTGTCAGATAGCTCATCCGATCGGAGTCTTTGCTCAGCTGGTCCACCGATCGACCGGTGTTGCTGGAGAGGATTTCCAACATGGCCTGCTTGTTGTGCAGCACCTCTTTGGCTCGGATCTGGATGTCGGTGGCTTGCCCCTGTGCGCCACTGCGGGGTTGATGCAACACGATCGAGGCATGGGGCAACGCAGCGCGCTGTCCCTTGGTGCCGGCCGAGAGAATCACGGCAGCGGTTCCCATGGCCTGGCCGATGCAGATGGTGTGCACTGGAGGCTTCACGTAGCGGAGGGTGTCGCAGATGGCGAACGCTTCGGTTTCAAAGCCGATCGCATCACCTGAGTACCAACTTGTTCCGGTGGAGTTGATATAGAAGTAAATGGGTTTCTCGGGATTGTCGAACTCCAGATAAAGGAGTTGAGCGATGATCAATTCCGTGACATCAATGCCCATCTGACGCTTGGCATCGTCGTCAGAAAAAAGAGGCAATCCGAGATAAACGATTCTTTCCTTGAGAAGGAGAGACGGGAGATCTGGGGGTGGCGTGCGCATAACGGCGCTGTCGCCGTAATAAGGCGCAGAGGTTGTCATTCCCTCGCAATATCTCAGGTGCTGATGAGCCTAGCGGGGGTCTGCCTTGGAACGCTCGTTCGGTTTGGCGCCCTTGCTACTGGCTTTGTTCTGGGCTTTTACCCCGTTGGCCGATTTGGATGATTTGCCGTCGAGCCGTGCAAAAACCATCCGGCCGGTTGGAGTTTGCAAGGCACCGGTCACGACCACAGGACGTCGTTGACCAATTAACTCTTTTGCATCATTGACGACAACCATGGTGCCGTCATCGAGATACCCCACACCTTGTGTCGCCTCCTTGCCTTCGCGCACGATCTTCAGATTGAGTTCGTCGCCGGGTTGAACCTCTGGCCTGAGGGCCATCACAAGTTCGCTCAGATTCATCACCTTGAGCTCTTTAACCTCTGCGACCTGAGCGAGATTGAAATCGGCCGTTACCAAGGTCCCTCCGGTGTCCGTCGCCAGCTGCAGCAGACGGTCATCGGTGCCGGCTCCGTCGTAGCGGGTGCTGTTGATCACCAGGCGACGGCCATAGGTTTCGCGAAGTTCCTTGAGCAGCTTCAGCCCCCGCCGGCCTTTGGCGCGTTTTTCGATGTTGGTGGAATCAGAGAGTTGTTGGATCTCACTGATCACAGTCTCCGCAACGATCACCTGACCTTCAAGCAATCCGCAGGCGAGCATGCCGCGGATCCGCCCATCGATGATCACGCTCGTATCGAGGATCTTCGCAGTGGCCGGGGTGAGAACGCCGTCGGCGACCAGCAAGGCTTCGGTGCTGGAGGGGTTGAACAGCCGCAGCAGGGTTCGGCCATGGACGGCGGCAAGGTTGCTGCCCAGAATGCCGAAGAACACATTGCTGATCACCGCCAGCAGTGGTTTGAGCAGCACCACTCCCCCCGCCAGCGGGAGCAGCAGCACCGGCAGCAGCAGCAGGTTGGCCACCAGCAGACCCAGAACCAGGCCCAGGGCACGGCTCACCAGGAGATCCGTGGGCATGGTTCGCACCTGCTGGGTCAAGCGCACGCGCAGGCGCTTGAACACGAAGCCGGCCACCAGGCCGATGCCACCAGCCGAGCCAGTGAGGATGACGCGAAGCTGTTCCACGTCAGTGGTTTCATTCACCAACCCAGGCGGGAGCAGGTGAACCCCCATCCAACCGGCCGCTGCGCCGGAGACCACAAACAACACAAGGATGAGCGAATCCACCATGGGGTCAGGTCTCGGCAGCTCATTCCGTGTCCTTGAAGCATGCCTTATTCCCAACGCCCGCGCAGCGCTTACCTCCACATTCCTTTCTGCCATCGGCGCTGCTACTACTGCGATTTCGCTGTCGTCCCCTTGGGTGACCGAGCCCGGGCTGATGGCGGCCCAGGTAGTGCATCCATTCAGGACTATCTCGAGCTGCTGGCGCGTGAAATCGCTTCTGCCCCAAAGGGTCCGCCTCTTTCAACGGTGTACTTCGGCGGCGGCACACCGTCGCTGCTGACAGCCGATCAGATCGGGTTCCTGCTGGACTGTTTGCGGCAGCAATTCGGTCTGCAGCAAGGTGCGGAAATCACGCTCGAAATGGATCCCGCCAGCTTCGATCAGCAGACCCTGATCGCTCTGCTTGACCATGGGATCAACCGCGTCAGCCTCGGTGGCCAGAGTTTTGATGACACCGTGCTGGCCGAACTGGGGCGTCGCCATCGCTCGGCCGATCTCCATGAGGCCTGCGCCTGGATGCAGGACGCGCATCGCAGTGGACGGCTGCGCTCGTGGAGTTTGGATCTGATCCAGAACCTGCCAGGTCAACGCCGGGAGCATTGGACGCATCAGCTTGAGCAGGCCATCGCCACCGGCGCTCCGCATCTGTCGGTTTACGACTTGTCGGTGGAGCCCGGCACGGTGTTTGACCGTCGCCAACGCAATGGTGAACTGGCTCTGCCTGAGGAGGATCTGGCCGTTGAGTTGATGGCCCTCACCCAACAGCAGCTGGCGCAGGCTGGTCTGAGTCGTTACGAGATCTCCAACTATGCGCGGCCAGGCCATGCCTCAAGGCACAACCGCGTCTACTGGAGCGGTGCTGGTTGGTGGGGGTTCGGGATGGGGGCAACCTCGGGGGCATTCGGTGAGCGAGAGGCGCGTCCTCGGACGCGCGAGGACTATCGCCATTGGCTGCTGGAGAGAGACGCTGCGCCCCGGACGGTTCCAGATCAATGGCCGGCGATGCCTCTGGATGACCGTCTGCTGGTCGGCCTGCGCTGTCGTGAGGGCGTGTCCCTGGACGCGCTTCACGGTGCAGATGTTGAGGAGCTCATCGATCGCTGGCGTGATCTGATTGCTGCGAACGTGATTGTCTGTCGTGCGGGCCGATGGCAGCTCACTGACCCC
>JBMZMY010000062.1:0-9591 GCA_049619435.1 Synechococcus sp. | reverse complement strand
CAAGCTCCATAGAGTGAGGGGACGAGCCTGCGTAACCATGACAACTACCACCAGCACAGCGCCGGCCCACACCGCCAAGGACGGCAAGGGCATCCTGATCACCGAACCCGCCATGCAGCAGCTGGCCAAGCTCTGTGGCGAACAAGGCGACAACCAGGTGCTGCGGGTGGGCGTGCGCTCCGGGGGCTGCAGCGGCATGAGCTACACGATGGATTTCGTGCCAGCGAGCGACACCCTCGACGACGACGAGACCTACGACTACGAAGCCTCCAATGGCCAGCACTTCCAGGTGATCTGCGATCCCAAAAGCCTGCTTTACATCTACGGCATGCAGCTGGACTTCAGCACGGCTTTGATTGGCGGTGGCTTCAATTTCACCAACCCCAACGCCACCCAGACCTGCGGCTGCGGCAGCTCCTTCGCGGTTTGAGTTCACGCGTCGACGTCACATGGGAATCTGAAGGGGTCTTCCACGCTCCGCCCCATGGAGTCCAGCCAGGACAGCCTGTTCGAACAGGCCATGGCCCGCTATCAATCCGGCGCCGCCGCTGCCGATGTGCTTCCTGATTTCGAGAAAATCACCGAAGCCGCTCCGCGTCAGTCCGCTGGTTGGACATGCCTGGCCTGGCTCCAGCTGCTCTGTGACCAGCCCGATGAGGCCCTGCGCTCCGCCCGTTTCGCCGTGAAACTGAACGGACAAGATCCCCAGGCCCGCATCAATCTCAGCCTCGCCTTGCTGGAAACGGATTCCAAGGGCGTCCGGGATCACATCCAGGTGGTGCAGCAGGTGATGGCGCTGGCTCCTGAGATGGGTGACGACCTCAAGGCCTCGATCGCTGATGGGTTGGAGCGACGCCCAGGCTGGCCCGCCTTGGAAAAAGTGAAGAAATGGTTGAGCCTGTAAATCAGGTCGTCAGCTCAGTTTCATCGTGGCTTAAGGCGTCATGGCAATTGACACTGAACTGATCAAATTTCCAGCAGACGAATTAGCGGGTCTGCAGCTGTTCTTCCCCCGCAATAGCAGTGGCCGCCATGTGGTGCGATACAACCTTGTTGAGGCGGGCAAAAGCACAGGGCAACTGCTGAATCACGACTTCAAGGGCAGCACATCGATCGGATTCACCGACGATGAAGCCGCCTTTATTGCATCGGTGTTTGAGCGATTGAGTTCAACAATCGCCATTGCCCCTGAGGCGGTCGACGGCTTCGACGCCCCCCAGCAACTCGACTTGGCTTCGGTGGAGCGGATTGCCGCTGGAGAGAGCACCGACGGGATCATGGACACCTGGGTCCCCCTCGAGGCAAACGGGGAACTGAAGAGCGATGAGGCCTATGTGACCGGTCAGTTTGAGTTAAACCACGACCCTGGCCTCAGCAATTACGAGGAACATCTCATCGTTCACGAACTCGGGCATGCCCTTGGTTTGGAGCATCCGGCCGGCAAGCCCAATTCACGCCAGTACGACGATCGCGACACCGTGATGTCGTACAACAAAGGTGGGGAGACCTATGCCACCTGGTTCAGCACTGCGGACCTGACCGCCTTGGCCGAAATCTGGGGGCAGCCAGACGATGCAGTCGTACCGCCAGAGACGACAACACCAGAGCATCCATTCCTGATCGATCAACTCATCAGCGGCGGATTCAGCTTTCCGGACTTCAATCCAGCCGACGGGCACATCCTCAGCATCGATCGAGACCTGCTGCAGAAAGCCTCCAGAGCCCTGAAGATCGTGACCTCCGAACGCGGTTTGAACAAGGCCGCTCAACAGCGCAAACAGCTGGTTTTTGACGATCGCACCAACCAGCTGTATCTCAATCACAATCGCCAGGGCGATGGCTGGGGAGAGGACGGGGGCTTGCTCGCCAGCTTTGCTGATGATGTCTTCTTGATCCGACAGAATCTCCAGCTTGTTTAGGGCAGCTGCAGCCGCCACCGTCTTGCCAAACTGGCAAGGATGTGGAGCATTACTCGGCTGCCTTCCCAGATCAAGGCGACACCACCAATCGATCGCGCCAATCGACTCCGTGACGAGCGACTGGCCAGCGAGGCACGACGGCTCAGGCTGATTCGCGTCGCCAATGGGATTCCCTGTCCCGACACCTGGATGTGGTGAATGGCACGTCTCCTGCTGCTGAGCAATGGCCATGGCGAAGATCTCTCCGGATCCCTGCTTGGGCAACGCCTGCAAGATCTCGGCCATGAGGTGAAGGCATTACCGCTCGCAGGCCTTGGACGGCCGTATCAACAGGCCGGCATCCCCCTGCTGGGCACCAGCCATGAATTCACCACGGGCGGACTGGGTTACACCAGCCTGCGAGGACGACTGACGGAGCTGGTTCAAGGGCAGCTGCTGTACCTGCTCCGTCGCCTGATTCGGCTGCTGCGCGTGGCCGACAGCATCGATCTGATTGTGGTGGTGGGTGATGTGATCCCTGTGATCGCAGCCTGGTTGAGTCGTCGACCGGTGGCCACCTATCTGGTGGCGTACTCCAGCCATTACGAAGGCCGTCTGCGCTTGCCCTGGCCCTGTGGGCCCTTGCTGGCCAGCCGCCATTTCCGCGCCGTCTTCAGCCGTGATCAGCTCACGGCCGATGACCTCAGCGAGCAGCTCAAACGGCCGGTGCGCTTCCTGGGCAATCCCTTCATGGACCCCGTCCTGACAGACGACGACGGCCGAGCAGCATCGGGAACCCCTGTGATCGGCATCCTTCCGGGAAGCCGACGCCCCGAACTCGAACACAACCTTCGCCGCCTGCTTCAGCTCGTTGAGCGATGGCCAGACACCGCAGACCTCACCATTGAACTGGCCCTGGTCTCCACCCTCGACGACGACGCGCTCGGAGAGCTCAGCCAAGCGGCGGGTTGGACCTTCACCGCCGGACGCCTGCAGCGCAGCGGGGCGCCTGGCATCCAGGTCAGGCGGCAGGCCTTTCAATACGTTCTGCAGAGCAGCGATCTGATCATTGGCATGGCCGGTACCGCGATCGAGCAAGCGGTTGGCCTGGCGAAACCGGTTCTGCAGCTCGCGGGAGATGGGCCCCAATTCACGGCCTCCTTTGCTGAAGCCCAACGGCGCCTGCTCGGACCCACCGTGTTCTGCGCCCCTGGCGAGCCCGACCATCCGCACACGCTGGACACCGCCGCGGATCTGGCCCTCGACCTGCTCGACCGCAGCCGGAGCGACACCGAGCTGCAACGGCAGTGTCGTCACGAAGCGCAGCGCAGGCTTGGCAGCAGCGGCGGCGGACCGACAATGGCTGCAGCAATCAGCGCCCTGTGCGCCCCTGTCGAGCCATGACGGCAAGCGCCGAACCTTCTTGGAAACGCTGGCTGGATCGGCTGCTGATGCTGAATGTGCTGGTGGTGTTCCTTGGCGCAGGATTCTTTGCTGTGGCTGTGGTCAGCGAAAGCCAGGGGCGTCATGCCCCCATGGATCTGTTTCAACAGCTCTGGCAGCCGTTGTTCACACCAGCCATCAGTGTGTTGATCATGGCGGCTCTCACCAGCGGCATCCTCAGCTGGTGGCAGCGTCGAGTGCTGAAGCCACGGTCGGGTAGCGGAAGCTGAACCCCAACTCCTTTAGGCGTTCGGAACCAACCTGCTGCCCCTCCAGCACCACCTTGGCGCCATCCCCCAGGAGCACTTGCAGCACGGGGCCAGGCACCGGTAAGAGGCTGGGACGACCCAGGCTGCGGCCGAGTTGCTTGGAAAACGCGGCCATCGACACAGGCTCAGGTGCGACGGCATTGACGACACCGCTCACGGCCTTGTCCTCCAGCGCCTGCAGCAGAAGCGCGCAGAGATCACTGCGATGAATCCAGCTCATCCATTGCTGGCCACTGCCAATCGGCCCGCCGAAACCGGTGCGGAACACCGGCAGCATCTTGCCGAGGGCACCGCCATCGGCGGCCAGCACGATCCCGATCCGCACCGTGACCAAACGGGTGGACGACGGCACTGCCGCCGCAGCGGCTTCCCAACGCGCACACAGCGACGCCAGAAAATCTGAACCAGCCGGGCTGGATTCCACAAAGCGTGCACTGGCACTGGTGCCGTAGAAGCCAATGGCTGAGGCATTCACCAGCACCCCAGGGGCGCTCGGCAAAGCGGTCATCGCCTCCGCCAACAGCCGCGTCGTCTCCAGCCGGCTGTCCTCCAGTACGCGCAGATGGTTGGGAGTCCAACGCTTTTCTGCGATCGGTTCCCCTGCCAGGTTCACCACACCATCGGCCTGCTTCAACGCCTCCAGCAGCTCGCCGTCCTGCCAGCTGAGCGACTTGGCGGGATTGAGCTGCAACCAGGTCAGAGCACCGGAGGCACGCTCGGCGTCGTAGCCCCGGGCCAAGCGACGGCTGACCAGGGTGATCTGATGACCGGCCTGCAGCAAAGCAGGCACCAGCTCACGACCGACGAAACCGGTGCAGCCGAGCAGCAGCAGACGCATGGGTGCAGACAAGTCCAGTCGGAGAGGCTAAGGGGGTTCGGCCCTCTGCGAGGTGCTGCCGGGGATTGGTTCTAGCCTGCCCAGAACCACTCGAGCTGTGATGGCCGAAACCGAGAGTTCTGCACCTGCGAAGGCCAAGCCGGCAGCCCTGCGCAAAGGGGCCCTGGTGAAAGTCAACCGCAAGGCCTACAGCGCCAGCGTGGAAGCCTCAGCCAGTGATCCCAACCCACCGGAGTACATCTTCACCGGACCCGGCGAGTTGCTGGTGGTGAAGGGGGAGTACGGCCAGGTGCGCTGGAACCGTCCCGTTCCCGACGTCTGGTTGCGCATGGATCAGCTGGACGCCTGCGCCTGATCCTCTGGAGCAGCCAACTCCTGCTCCACCCGATCGATCGCCGCTGGCACCGTCCTCATCGCGGCGGGCAGTCGCCATAGCGCCCCACCCACCACAGCGCTGAGATCACCAAGGGCTGCCAGCAGTGGATCCGGGGTGGCCTCCTGAGCGGCATCGGCCACCGCAGAGGCCGACCAGGGATGCCAACCGGCCAGCAACACAACACTGCGATAGGCGGAAGGCCAGGGGCTGTTGGGATCCAGACGTTGCAAGTGCTCAAACTGAGCCGCCGCTTCAGTGGAGCGATTGGCCAACACCGCCAGGAGAGCCAGGGTCCAACGCGCCTGGTGATCCTCTGGCTTGACGCGGAGACGGGCCTCGGCCTGGCGCCGCACCGGCTCGCGGTAGCTGAAGTGGCCATCGAGCATGTGCTCGACTCCGACCACGGCAAACACGGGATCCAGGCCGGCGGGACCATCGGCCAGCCCCTCAGCCAACTGCGGGAACTGCTCGGCGAACGGCTGGCCCGTGTGGGGCTGATCCGAACGGCGACGCCAGAGCGAATAACTGCCTCCTCGGGGCCGCTCCATTTGCGTCACCTGCTCGAACACCCCACTGCGCCGCACCGCGCGATCGAGTTTGAGGGCCGCCTTGCGAACGGAGCCCTGTTTTCCCTCCGCCAGCAGAACCCAGTCCGCACGCTCCAGCACGGGCGTTCGATGGGCGCGACTGCCACCCAACTGACGACCGACGAGCTGCCCGCCCTGACGACGGCCATAGAAACTCACATTGTGTTGATTGAGATCCGACGTGCTCGGCACCACAATCAACGTGCGCGGCGGCACGGATGCATCGGCACCACCGGCGGCCTCCACCAAGGCTTCGACAGGACCGGACGGGCGATCCTCCAGCCGGTGCAGCTGCTGAGACCACCCGGCCGGCAGAAGGGCCAAACAGCCCGCCACCAACATCGGGGCCGCCGTCGCAGGCCGATGGCGTTGGAGCCAAAGGCCCCATTGCCACCAGCCTCGGGCCAGGAGCAGCAGCACCATCGGCAGCAACGGAGCGATGTAGCGATCCCCTTTATTGGGACTGAGCGTGGTGAGCACCCAGGTGCACAGAATGTTGATCACCAACCAGCGCCAGCTCCAACTCCAGCGCTGCTCCCCTGAACCCTCACGACGCTGCCACCACAAGAGCAGCAGCCCCGAGAGGCCAATCGTGAGCAAGATGGCGCCGAGCTGTTCAGGCAACAACCGTGGATACCAGAGCCAACTGTCGGCACTGAAGACGCCGGGATCCCCCTCGCGAGCGGCCGACTCGAACACCGCTCGATTGGTGCCGCCAAGGCTGGTGATCCAGTTATGACGCAACCAGGGACCCAGCAACACCGCGCTGCAAACGGGAAGGACCAGCGCTTGCCAGCGCCGGACAGACCCGGACCGCAAGGCGATCCATAGCGCCCACAGCCCCGCCGGCGTCAAGGCCAGCAGGGCACTTTGCTTGACAAGAACGGCCGCCAACGCCGCCAGGGTGGCCATCCAGGCCTGTTGCCATCTCCCACCCCGCTCAGGATCACACCAAACCTCCAACCGCCAGAGAGCCAAGGTGCAGGTCGCCGCCAACGGCATCTCGAGCACATAATCCGTGCGCAGCTCAAGCAACGCTGGAGCGAAGGCCGTGAGTCCGCAGGCCAGCAAGGCCAGACCACGCCCATGCAAGCGCTGACCCCAAGCCGCAACAACCACGAGCAGCAAGCCATGCCAAAGACTCAGGCTCCAGGCCGCCTCAGCCGGCTGATCGCCGGCCACCGCCATCACGCTGCCATTCACTAAGGACGCCAGCGGTGGGATCTTGGGGGACAGATCAAGGAGAGCCGCCCAGCCCTGCCACGCTCCACCGGGGAGCAAGCCCAGAGCCCGCCCGTGGTCCAGGGCGCTATTGAGGTAGTCGGCCTGATCCCAGGCTGGAACCCCCGTCTGAACAGACCACCAACAGCGGTCGACAACGGTGGCCAAGCACCAGATGCCAACCACCGACCACCAGAAGGGCGCGCGCCTGATCACACAATCTCCAGCCGGCGGCGTTCATTCTGCAGTCGCTTGCGGCGTTGCTTCGCTTCCCGGAGCATCTCGCGACCGTCGTGCAGATAGTTGTCGACGTAGCCCATCGTGTAGCGCTCGAGTTCCTTCAACGCGTCGTCCACCTCAGACAGACAGTGGTAAACGCTGAGCCCGAAGCCTCGGGCCGACTCCGGTGTGGGCAGCGATTGAAACAGGCTCGTCACCCGTTCCATCTTCTGCATGCTTCGCTCGAGATAGGCACAAAACTCCCCCATCAGAGCGTCGTCATAGGGATCCGCCGACAAGGCCTTGAACTGCGCAGGGAACGGATTGATCACCTCCCCCAGCAAGCGATCGATCGGGGCATACACCCGTTGCAGCCAGGTGGCTAGCGCGGCATCCTCCGCCACGGCCTGACCATGGGCGCGATCGGCCCGACGCCAGGAGCTGGAGCGGCTCGCGGCGGTCGCGGCGGGTGGACGATGGGTTCGATCAAACGCCGCACGACGGTCGCGATCCCCCAGCACTTCCCAGGCGGCATTCAACGCAAGAATCTGCTGGTCATCACCTCCGGCATCGGGATGATGCTGTTTCACCAGTTGGCGATAGGCCGACTTGATCTCCTCAGCGCTGGCCTGACGGCTGACGCCGAGAACGCTATAGGGATCGGTCATGGCCTCACCGCGCTCCATCCATCGTCACAGCTTGTCGTCAGAGATGACCATCCCGACGGGGCAACAGCGAACCCGATGAACTGAACATCGGCGTGGAGAGGTAACGCTCTCCAGTGCTCGCAAGCATCACCACCATCCGCTTGCCGGCCATCTCCTCAGCGCGCCCGATCCGCAGCGCTGCCGCAACAGCCGCACCACTGCTGATGCCGCAGAGCAACCCTTCATCACGGGCCAAACGACGTCCCATCTCCATCGCCTCCTCATCCGTCACCGTGATGATTGCGTCGATCTGACTGCGATCCAGCACCGCTGGGATGAAGCCTGCACCGATGCCCTGAATGCGATGGGCCCCTGGAGGCTCACCCGAGAGCACGGCACTGGCGGCCGGCTCCACCGCCACCACCTGCAGGTGAGGATTGCGCTCACGCAGCACCCGGCCGCATCCACTGATGGTGCCGCCGGTGCCGACACCCGCCACGAGAACATCAATCCATCCATCGCAGTCGCTCCAGATCTCTTCGGCGGTGGTGCGGGCATGCACCGCTGGATTGGCTGGGTTATCAAATTGCTGCAACAGATAGGCGTCCGGAATCTCATCAACCAACTCCTTGGCCAGTGCAATGGCGCCGGCCATCCCCTCCGCACCATCGGTGAGTTGCAACTCCGCCCCGTAGGCCCGCAACATCGCGCGCCGCTCCGTGCTCATCGTGTCCGGCATCGTCAGGATCAACCGGTAGCCGCGCGCAGCCGCCACCATCGCCAGGGCGATCCCTGTGTTGCCACTGGTGGGCTCCACCAGCACGGTGCGACCTGGCACCAAGATGCCCTGGGCTTCCGCATCGAGGACCATCGCGCTGGCCACCCGGTCTTTCACCGAAGCCGATGGATTGAAACTCTCGAGCTTGGCGACAACCTCTGCCTGACAGCCGTCCTGCTGCGGCACATGATTGAGCCGGACCAGCGGCGTTCTGCCGATCAGATCTGTGATGTCCCGAGCGATGGCCATCCCTGCAGGGTGCCAAAACCAGGGCAGAAAAAAAGCCCCCCATCCGGGAGGCTTGGTGCACCCCTTCAGGCGCCGGTGCCTGACTCAGAACTTGAACACGGTCTGAACCACACCACCGAACACGCCAACGCTCTTGTCCTCCGGTGTGAGGTCGCCCATTGGACGAGACAGCCAGAACACGCCAGGGGTGACAGCAATGTTGTCGGTGACCTGGAACTGATACCAGAGCTCCATGGCGTAGTTGCCATCGTCCGGTTGTCCCTTATCCAGAGCACTCACGAACTGCGGCTGACCGACCGCGAAACCGAGATCGTTGCCATCCAGGAGCACATCGCTCCACTGCAAACCCACCATCCAGGACGCAAGCTTTTCGGCGTTGTTGTAGGCGAAATTGCCATCCAGATAGGCCTTGCTGTAGCCGGCACTGATCGACGGGACCCAACCAGACTCCTCAGGAGTCCAGAAGCCATTCACCGACCAGCTGTGGGCTTCGGCTTCACTGCGGAAGCCATCACCGATCACGCTGTTGCAGTTCTGATTCCAGCTGTTCACAGCAGCGAAACTGGTGCCGCTCTTGAAGCTGGTGTCGCACTGGCTGTAGCGATAACCAGCGGCGAGGCCCCACTGCTTGGAGCCATAGGCCAACTGTGAGGTGAAGGCCCCGTTGGCGTTGTCGGTCATGATGCCGCCCGCGTTCGGGTTGCTCAGGTTGCCGTTCTCAGCCACATAGTTGGCGGCAACGGTCCAATGGGCATCACCCTTGGCGTGGTTCGAGCGGTAAATCGCACCAAAACCGGCACCGGTGGTCTTGCTCCACACGGCAGGAGTACCCAGGTGACCGCTGAACAATGCCAGCTGGTTTGCAGCACCCCGCGCGTAGGCCGAGGGTTTGTAGCCCATCATTTCGGTATTCCGAACCAGAGGGCCGGCAACCACCGTGAAATTGCTGCCCAGAGGGAAGCGGTAATACAGACGGTCAACCTTGACGTTGTTCTCGGTGCTGGACGCAACGTCCAACGCGGTCAGGTTGACGCCCTGTCCCTTGAAGACGTTGTCGAAATTGCCA
>JBMZMY010000061.1:0-9696 GCA_049619435.1 Synechococcus sp. | reverse complement strand
GGATCTTTGAGACCATGGCTGGATGAACCAGCCTGAGATGACAGACAACGAGTCCTGGGACGTGATCGTTGTCGGCTCAGGGGCCACTGGTGGTGTTGCTGCCATGACCCTCAGCGAGGGCGGCTGCCGGGTGCTGGTGATTGAAGCCGGACGAGACCTGACGCCCGAACAGACGTTCCCAGGAGAGCTCACCAACACGATCGGACGGCTGCGCGGCATCAGCAGTGGACGCCACCGACGTCAGGCCCAGCATCCGGGGTATTGGAAGAACAACCCTGAGCTGTATGTCGACGAACGGCTGCATCCCTACGACCACCCCGACGATCAGCCGTTTCTCTGGACCCAAGGGCAACAGGTGGGCGGCCGCAGTCTCACCTGGGGGGGCATCACCCTGCGCCTCTCCGATGAGGATTTCGAGGGGGTTAACCTCGATGACACAACCCAGCGCTGGCCGATCGGCTCGGCCGAACTCACGCCGCACTACGACGCCTTGGAGCGGTGTCTTGGGGTGCATGGTGCCCACGATCAGCTGGACCATCTGCCCGATGGTGCCAGCGCCACGCCCTTGCCCTTCACCGCGGCCGAACAGCGTTTTGCAGACCAGGTTGAGCAGCGGTTGGGCCATCGCGTGATACACGCGCGGGGTTTCGCGCCGCACCGACAGGAGGAGGGACCATGGCCCCGCTCCAGCAGCCGCGGCAGCTCCCTGCAGCACGCCCTGGACAGTGGCCGCGTGCAGGTGCTGAGCGACCACAAGGTGGAACGCCTGCTGATGGCGACGCACGGTGAACACGCCGACGGAGTGGTTGCCGTTGATCAGTCCAACGGCTCACGCAAGGAGCTGAAGGCGTCCCATGTCGTGCTCTGTGGATCGACGATTCAGAGCATTGCCGTATTGCTGCGCTCCAGGCAACAGGGTCTGCACGAGCCCTCCGGCCAACTGGGCCAACGCCTGATGGATCACGTCTCCACCGCGCAGTTTTTTGCGATGCCCGGCCCCTCGGACACACCGCAACCGGCCCTCTCGGGAGCGGGGAGCTTCTTTCTCCCCTTTGGACGCCGTCTCCAGGACCCCGATTTCAGCGGTGGCTACGGCCTCTGGGGCGGCATCGGACGTTTTGATCCACCTGGATGGCTCAAGCGGACCAGCAACAGCACAACGGGCTTTCTGATCGGCCACGGGGAGGTGATGCCCGATCCGTCCAACCGGGTGAGCCTGAGTCGCCGATGTGATCGCTGGGGAATCGCCATTCCCCACATCGCCTGCCGTTGGAGAGCCAATGAGCAGGCGATGGTGCGCCACATGCGCAGAACGATGCTGGCCTGCATCGAGGCCGCTGGAGCCCAGGCGTTGCCGATCAAGGACCTGTTCCGGCTGCCGTTGGTGGAGCCGATGCTGGAGGGTGCTGTCGCGCTGTCGGAGTCAGCCCCACCGCCGGGGTATTACATCCATGAGGTGGGCGGTGCACCGATGGGAGTCAGCCCGGAGTCGAGTGTGGTGGATTCTTGGAATCGCCTCTGGCGGTGCCCCAACGTTCTGGTGGTGGATGGTGCCTGCTGGCCCACCTCCGCTTGGCAAAGTCCCACGCTGACGATGATGGCGATCACACGCAGGGCTTGCCAGGCGTTGGTCAGCCCTCAGGGTGAATGAACAGATCGTCGAGATAACGCTCGGTCACCGCGCGGTCGTCGCAGCCGTTCTGAAAGAGGAAGTGCGCTAGCGCAGAGCTCATCACGCGGTACTGATCCCAGTTGGGATTGGAACCGATGAAATCTTTCATGCCGCGATAGAGCACCTCAGGAATCTCAGCTTCCATGCTCACGTACGTGGATCCGCTCTGCGACGCATCAAGTCCGGAACCGATGTGGTGGCATCGCTCAAGGTGGTTCCGATCCGCCGGCATGTCTTTCTGTCTTTGGTGACCCAAGGAAGCCACATTGCGATGGCTCCCGTCAAAGAGGATCCCCGGGGACCTGACGCGACTGAGACAAAATAAGAATCCAGTGATCACAATGGTTCTTGCGGACGAGGGCGTGCCGGAGATCGACGAAATAATCGCGGGGTCTCCCTTGTCAACCGATCCAACGAAGCCAGTCGATTCCCCACAACGCGCTGACCAAACGTGGCGATCTGACGCTCCACCTGTGGAATAAACGGCTCAAAACTGTGGAAAACAAGGCAAAACCAGGCCAGTTCCCCACAGATCAGAAAACCTGATCAATCAGAAATCCATCACGTCGTGCCTGAGATCCGGTAGCGATCGCCACGGGAATCACAGGAATCTCTCAAGGAGTCCGAAGCGAATCGGAAGAGCCGAGGGTGCGGGGGCCAAGGGGATGGTCCGCATGGGGATACGGCGGATGGTGGTGGTCGTGATCACCGTGTTGATGGGTGCCGTGGTCATGGCTGCCGTGACTGTGGTCCCCGTGGGCATGCACAGGAATCGGGATGCCATCGGGTTGGCAGGCACCGGTGCACTCGAGCTCACAGAGCGTGCAGCTTTCAGCCAGCCCCTCCACATGGTGGTGATGACTCTCCTGTGCACGGCCGACGTCCTGCTCGAAGCCCAACACCTGGGCTCGGTATTTACACAACGAGCAATTCATGGCGGTGTCGCCGCGGATGACTTCCTCCACCCGCTCACGGAAGGTGTCCACCACCTTGGGGTGATCCCCGAGATACCCAGCGGACAAAAATTCAACGTCGGGATGGTCCTCGGCCACTCGCTCGGTGTGCTGACGGATCCGACTCACCAGGACCCCGGAGAACAGGAAATAAGGAGCGACCACAACCCGCCGGAAGCCGAGCCGCACCAGATGACGGAGTCCAGGTTCCACCAAGGGGAAGGTGACCCCGGAATAGACGGTTTCGCCCCAACCGAAGCCGAAGCCCTCCACCAGCATCCGCGTGACCTTGGCCACATTGGAGTTGGCATCGGGATCGGAGGAGCCTCGGCCCACAACCACCAGCAGGGTCTCCGAGAGCGGCACCGCATCGCTGGCGCTGTCCAGGGCCTCTTGAATCCGTGCCCCCGCCGCCGCCACCATCAACCGGTCAACGCCGAGTTCCCTGCCGTAATCAATTGGCAAGCCGGTTTCAGCGGTATAGGTGTTCAGAACGGATGGGATGTCGTTCTTGGCATGGCCGGCGGCAAACAACATCGCCGGGATCGCCAGAATCCGATCCACCCCCTGAGCACGCAGGGCCTCCAGGCCGTCCCGCAACACAGGGCGGGCAAATTCGAGGTAGCCGTGTTCCACAGGAAGAGGAGCCAACCGGGGCCGGAGTGCCTCAACCATCTGGGCGAACTCCTCAACCGCCAGACGGTTGCGACTGCCGTGGCCGCAGATCAGAACCCCGAGGCGTTCACTGGACGATTGCGCATTGAAATCAACCAAAGCGTTGCGTTCTGCGCTGCACAGGCCTGACCCTATTCGTTGAGACGGGTGCTGAGAAGAGATGCGCAGGCTGTTCAATCCCCAGGCAGCTGATGCAGCCATCGCCGGACTGCTCACCCCGGACGACAGCCATCTATCCGAGGTGCTGCGCCAGTGGTCCCTTCAACGCCCCCTGCGGATCTGCAGCGGTGGCACCACATCGGCAGCGGCCTGTGCGGATCAGTGGACGCTCGACTTACGTCCGCACTTCCAGGCCCTGCAGCTCTCCGACGATCGCAGCCATGTGCGAATCGGGGCCGGCTGCACCATGGCCGAGGTGCTGGAGGCTCTGAGCGAAAGCGAACGCACCCTGGCGGCTGGTCTGTCCGGTCACCCAGGGTTGGGCTACGTCCTCACCGGTGGGATGGGTCCCCTCAGCCGACGCTACGGGCTGGCGATCGATCAACTCGCCCAGATCAAAGGGGTCTGGGGCAATGGACAACGCTTCACGCTTGAGCGACCGACGCACCAGAGCCCAGCGGACCAGCATCGAGCCTGGCGCGGTCTTTGCGGCGCAGCCCCCTTTCTGGGTGTGGTCACGGAGGTGACGATGGCCACGCTTCCGCTCGAGCCCCTGGCGGTGCGATCGCTCCGCATCGATCCACAGCAGCTGCCGTCTTGGATGGGCTGGGCGGAGCAACAGGAGGCCAGCGTGAGCCTGCAATGGCACTGGGCTGATCCGCAGCAGATTCAACTGTTGGTTGTGGAGCCCGGCGGTCGCCATCAGCCCGACGCCACCCTGATCAACGGACTGCACCAACTCCCGGCGCTGGCCAACCCACCCATGGCTGGAACCAGAACCCACAGCGAAGTGGTGGGACTGCTCGGGCCCGCCTGCAGCGACGGCTGGCTGGATCGACTGCCAGCCCTGATGTCATTGATGGCTGAACGTCCGCACCCCGGCTGCACCCTGGCCTGTCAGCAGCTGGGCGGTGCCACCACGGCCATCGCCAGCGAGATCACCTCCTTCGTGCATCGTCAGGCGATCTGGAAACCGTGGATCACGGCCGTGTGGCCCACGCAGGACAGCGCCACCCGCCAGAACAGCCTGGATTGGTTGCAGCAGGTTTGGACTGTGCTGAAGCCGATCTGCCCCGGTGTTCATCTGGCGCAACTGCACGACCAGCTGCCATGGCACCAGCGGGAACTGTCCCTGGCGTTCGGGCCCTGGTTACCGGGTCTTCGTGCGCTGAAGCGGGACGTTGATCCCGATGGCAACCTGCCAACCCTTTGATCTACGGTCGCCGCTGCCGATGGCATCCGGTAATGGCCCAGCGATCCAGCCCGTCCGTGCTGAACCAATGGTTCTCCAATCCCAGCAAGGACCTTCTGTCCGGACTGGTGGTGGCCTTCGCCATGATTCCGGAGGCGATTGCCTTTTCCGGGATCGCTGGCGTCGACCCGAAGGTCGGTCTGTTCGGCGCGTTCTGCCTGTCGCTGACGATCGCAGTGGTCGGCGGTCGGATGGCGATGATCACCTCAGCCACAGGCTCCACCGCGCTACTGATGACTGGCCTGGTGGCCACCGGTGAAGCCCGAGGACCAGGGCTTGGTGTGCAGTATCTGATGGTTGCCGGCCTGGTCACCGGCCTGTTGCAGATCCTCTGGGGGTACCTGCGCCTGGCCTACCAAATGCGCTTTGTTCCCCAAGGCGTGCTCAGCGGTTTCGTCAACGCCTTGGCGCTGCTGATCTTCCAGGCCCAGCTGCCCCAACTCGGCTGGGATCTCCACCACAGCGAGGGGGCTGCCTTGCTCCCCCATGGCGGCCAGATTCCAATCGTCTTAGGGCTGGTGCTGCTCGGTCTGGGCATCATCTACGGCCTGCCGCGCCTCACCCGCGTGGTTCCCTCTCAGCTCGTGGCGATCGTCGTGCTCACCGCCATCAGCGTGGGCTTCAGCTTTGACATTCCCACCGTCAGCAGCCTGGGCACCCTGCCCGATGGTCTGCCCAGCTTCAGCATTCCCTTCGGAGCCGGGGGTGTTCCCTTCAGTTTCGACACGCTCGGGGTCGTCCTGCCGACAGCGCTGGCCATCTCTCTGGTGGGTCTGATGGAGACCTTCCTGACCCAGGACATCCTCGACGACAAAACCGACACCACCACCAACAAAAACACCGAAGCGCGCGGTCAGGGCATCGCCAACATCGTGTCGTCCCTGTTCGGCGGCATGGCCGGTTGTGCCCTGGTGGGCCAGTCGGTGATGAACGTCGACAACGGCGGGCGCACGCGACTATCCACCTTCTTCTCCGGCGTCAGTCTGCTGGCGATGATCCTGCTGGCCGGCCCCTGGCTCAAACAGATTCCGATGGCCGCCCTGGTGGCCGTGATGATCAGCATCGCCGTCAGCACCGCGGACATCAATGGTCTGCGCAACCTGCGCCGGATCCCCAAGAGCGACACCGCGGTGATGCTGATGACCTTCGCCGTCACGATGCTCACCACACCTCACAACCTGGCTCTGGGTGTGCTGGCTGGTGTGGCGCTCGCCGGAATCCTGTTCAGCCGCAAGGTGGCGAAGGTGATCCAGGTGGAGACCATCCAGATCAGCAACGACGAGCGTCGCTATCGCGTCAGCGGTCAGTTGTTCTTTGTCAGCAAGGTGTATTTCGTCCAGGGATTTGATCTGCACGATCACCCCGCCAAGATCACCATTGATCTGTCGTCCGCACACATCTGGGATCAAAGCGGTGTGGCGGCACTGGATCAGGTCATCCGCAAATTCCGCAACGGGGGATCGGAGGTTGAGGTGGTCGGTCTGAACACCGAAAGTCTCGATCTGTTCGAGCGCATCGGTGGCCAGGAGTCAGCCCACGCCTAGGGCTGCGGCCCAGGCTCAGATGGCTTGGTTGAGCTGATTCAGCAAGGCCAAGCAGGAGGTCATATCCGTTCTCATCGACAACAGACGCGTCTTGATCTGTTGGTCCTCGGGGTTCAACTGCACATAACGGAGGGTGACGTCATTGCCGATGCTCATCAGCAGGCACAGGGTTTCCAGATCACCGCGATCGGACGCCCTGTCTTTGGCACCGTCCACCAGCACCTTGAGCAACGACATTTTGTTGTTGTAAGCCTGCCGGTCTCCCTCTTCCCATGCCTGAACCGGGGTAGCCGACGACAGCCATGACATCAGCAGGACGGCCACCAGCGGCACAGCGGCCCGCATCGCAACGGTTCGACTACTCTGACGCTAGGGGCTTTGGCTGAGCCTGAGTGGAGATCTGGGACAATCCAACCGATCCGTCCCATTGTTGATGATCCGATTCAGTCGTTGCCTTCTGATCGGAGCGCTGGCAAGTCTCGGCGGACTGCTGAGCAGCTGTGCATCCCTGGATGATGCCGGCAGCTCCCGTCTGGATCTGGTTCAGCAACGGGGTGAACTGCTCTGTGGCGTCAGCGGCAAGATCCCAGGATTCAGCTTCCTCAGCCCAGAGGGTCAATACACGGGCCTGGATGTCGACATCTGCCGAGCAATGGCCGCCGCTTTCGTCGGCGATCCCGACAAGGTGCAGTACCGCCCACTGACCGCACCGGAACGCTTCACGGCTCTGCGGACTGGAGAGATCGACCTGCTGTCCCGCAACACGACCCATACCCTCAGTCGGGATGCCAGCGGAGGCAACGGACTCAGCGTCGCGCCGGTGGTCTTTCATGACGGTCAGGGGCTGATCGTCCCGGCCGGCAGCGGGGTGCGCTCGATCGATGACCTCAGCGGCAAGGCCATTTGCGTGGGCTCTGGGACCACCACCGAGCAAAACCTCAACGATGCCTTTTCCGCCCGAGGCCTGCCCTACACACCAATCAAATATCAGGATCTGAACCAGGTGGTCGGCGGCTATCTCCAAGGGCGCTGCGCGGCCATGACCTCAGACCGCTCCCAGTTGGCGGCGGCCCAATCCGGTTTTGCCGATCCGGCGGCCCATCGGATCCTGGATGAACGGCTCAGCAAGGAACCCCTGGCCCCGGCGGTGGTCGGCGGGGATCAACGCCTGTCCGATGCCATGTCCTGGGTGGTCTATGCCCTGATTGAGGCCGAGGAGCGCGGCATCACCCGGGCCAACGTCGACGCCATGGTGGCCAAGGCTCAGGCGGATCCGAGTCAGGCCTCCCTGCGGCGATTCCTCGGCATCGATGGCGCCTTAGGCAGCAAGTTGGGGCTGTCCGATGACTTTGTGGTGCAGATCATTCGCGCCACCGGCCATTACGGGGAGATCTACAACCGCCACCTCGGTCCAGAGAGTGCCGTGACCATCCCCCGCGGAGCCAATCGGCTCGCGGAAGATGGCGGCCTGATGATCGCGCCCCCCTTCACCTGATGCGGCGCCAATCTCTGCTGATTCAGCTGGCCGTCGCCGTTGCACTGCTGGCGCTGCTGGGGCTGCTGATCAACAACCTGGCGGTCAATCTGATCCGCACGGGGCTCGGGCTTGGCTTCGGCTGGTTGGGGCGTCCCGCCGGCTTCGCCCTGGCGGAAGCCGCCCTGCCCTATGCCCCATCCGACAGCTACCTCTGGGCCCTGCTGATCGGCTGGCTGAACAGCCTCAAGGTGATCGTGGCGGGACTCGTGCTGGCCACCGTGCTGGGCATCAGCGCCGGTGCGGCGCGGATCAGCCCCAACCGTCTGCTGCGCAGCCTGGCCAGCGTCTATGTCGCCGTCATCCGTCAGGTGCCGCTGCTGCTGCAGTTGTTGTTCTGGTATTTCGTCGCCTTTCTCGGTCTGCCGGAGACGGCAGTGGGAGGGCTGCTGCAGCTTTCCAATCAAGGCATCAGCCTGCTGGGGCTGAATCTCAGCGTGGAGTTTTGCGCCGTCCTCACGGGATTGACGGTGTTCACGGGTGCGTCGATTGCCGAAATCGTGCGCGGTGGCATCAATGCCGTTCCCCGAGGCCAATGGGAAGCCTTCCGCAGCCTCGGGCTTGGTGAAGGGATGGGCCTGCGCCGGATCGTGCTGCCCCAAGCCCTGCCGGCAATCCTGCCGGCGCTCACAAGTCAGTACCTCAACCTGGCGAAGAACAGCACCCTGGCCATCGCCGTGGGTTACGCCGATCTCTACGCCGTCAGCGACACCACCATCACCCAAACCGGTCGGGCCATCGAAGGCTTCCTGCTCTTACTGCTGAGTTTTCTGCTGTTGAATCTGTTGATCAGCGGCACAATGACGGCCTTCAACGGCGTGGTGCTGGGACGTCTGCGGAGGAGCCGCTGATGACCCGCTGGATCGATCGCTTGATCACACTCTCCTTGGTGGCGCTGCTGGGCTGGGCGGGGTGGTCCGTGCTGCACTGGCTCCTCCACGGCGCCGACTGGTCGGTGGTGAGCAGCAACCTGCCGCTCTACGCCGTTGGTAGTTACCCAGCGGATCAACGCTGGCGGCCCCTGCTGTGGATCACAGGGCTGATCGCGTTGATGCTGCTGACCCTGGCCGGTCCCCGTAAGGGGATCTGGCGACAAGCCCTGCCGATCGCCTGGCTCGCCACCGCCCCCCTTGGACTTTGGTTGCTGGCCGGCGGCCTGGGCCTGCTGCCGGTGGGAACCCGCGACTGGGGGGGACTCACCCTCACCGTGCTGCTGACCATGGGCAGCGGTCTGCTGGCCCTGCCCTTGGGCGTGCTGCTAGCCCTCGGTCGCCGCAGTGCCCTCCCGGTGCTGCGCTGGTCGAGCGTCGCTTACATCGAACTGATGCGGGCCGTGCCCCTGATTGCTGTGCTGTTTTTCGGCCAGTTGCTGATCCCGCTGTTTCTCCCTCCGGGATTGGAGATCAACCGGGTACTTCGCGCGGTGTTGGCCTTTGCCCTATTCGCTGCGGCTTACATCGCCGAAGACGTTCGAGGAGGACTGCAGGCCATTCCGCCCACCCAGCAGGAAGCCGCTCAGGTTCTCGGCCTCTCACCGCGCCAGACCCTCCAGCTGGTGGTGCTGCCCCAGGCCCTGCGCATCGCCTTGCCATCGCTCACCAATCAGGCGGTTGGCTTACTGCAGAACACCAGCTTGATGGCCATCCTCGGCTTGGTGGAACTGCTGGGAATCAGCCGAAGTCTGCTGGCCAATCCAGAGTTCATCGGGCGCTACCTGGAGGTGTACCTCTGGCTGGCTGCGGTTTACTGGCTGGCATGCACGGCGATGGCGCTGCTGGCCCGCCACCTCGAGATCCAGCTCGACCCTGTTCGTTCCAAGCGATGACCGTTGCCATTCGTGCCACTGATTTGGTCAAGAGCTATTCCCAGGGGGTGAGAGCTCTCGATGGCGTCACCCTTGAGGTGAA
>JBMZMY010000060.1:0-10104 GCA_049619435.1 Synechococcus sp. | reverse complement strand
TTGATTCATAGAGTCGCCCTTAGTTGCACACCTGATGGTGCGGGTCGCGATTGTCGGTTCCGGTCTCGCCGGCCTCTCCGCTGCGGTGGATCTGGTTGATGCTGGCCATGAGGTGAACCTCTACGAAGCCCGCCCGTTCATGGGCGGCAAGGTCGGCAGCTGGGTCGATGAAGGCGGCAACCACATCGAGATGGGGCTGCATGTTTTCTTCTTCAACTACGCCAATCTCTTTGCGCTGATGCGCAAGGTGGGTGCCTTCGAGAACCTGCTCCCCAAGCAGCACACCCACCTCTTTGTGAATCAAGGCGGAGATCTACGGGAACTGGATTTCCGCTTTCCGATCGGAGCCCCCTTCAATGGACTCAAGGCCTTTTTCACCACGCCGCAGCTGAGTTGGATCGACAAGCTGCGCAATGCGCTGGCCCTGGGCACGAGTCCGATCGTGCGCGGCCTGGTGGATTACGAGGGGGCGATGCGCACCATCCGGGCCCTGGATTCCGTGAGTTTCCAGGATTGGTTTGTCGGCCATGGCGGTAGCCCGGAGAGCATCCGTCGGATGTGGAATCCGATTGCCTATGCCCTGGGTTTTATCGATTGTGAGGCGATCTCGGCCCGCTGCATGCTCACCATCTTCATGATGTTTGCGGCCAAAACCGAGGCCTCCAAGTTGAATCTGCTGAAGGGGTCGCCGCACCGCTGGCTCACCGGGCCAATCCTTGAGTACATCCAGCAGCGTGGCGGCAAGCTTCACCTGCGCCACCGTGTCAAGCAGGTCGAGTTCAGTGACGACACCACTCCCGTGGTGACCGGCCTGCAGCTCGGCACTCCCGACGGCGATGTTCGTGTGGAAGCCGATGCTTATTTGGCGGCCTGTGATGTGCCGGGGATTCAACGCTTGCTCCCGGAGGCCTGGCGCCGTTTCCCCCAGTTCGAGGCGATCCATCAACTGGAAGTGGTGCCCGTGGCGACCGTGCAGCTGCGTTACGACGGCTGGGTGACTGAGCTGGGTGAGGCCAATGAATCCAAGCGGCGTGATCTGGCCCAGCCCACGGGCCTGAACAACCTTCTGTACACCGCGGATGCGGATTTCAGTTGCTTCGCTGATCTGGCGTTGGCGAGCCCTGAGGATTACCGCAAGGAGGGCGAAGGCTCCCTGCTGCAATGTGTGCTGACCCCAGGTGATCCCTGGATCCCCAAATCGGTGGAGGAGATCGTTGCCCACACCGATCGTCAGGTGCGTGAGCTGTTCCCTTCGGCTCGCAATCTCACCCTCACCTGGAGCAACGTGGTCAAGTTGGCGCAGTCGTTGTATCGCGAAGCCCCCGGGATGGAGCCCTATCGCCCTGACCAGCGCACGCCGATCAGCAATTTCTTCCTGGCGGGCAGTTACACCCGCCAGGACTACATCGATTCAATGGAGGGGGCGACGATGAGTGGACATCTGGCGGCAGCGGCGATCCTTGAGCAGCCGGTGCGGTTGGCCACGAACGCAGCGGTGGCCTGACCATGGGACGTTGGCTCGAACACACCGTTACGACAGAGATTCAGGCATCCGTCGACAAGGTCTGGGTCGTTTGGAGTGATCTGGAGGCCATGCCCAAATGGATGCGCTGGATCGAATCCGTCAAAACACTGGATGACCCGGATCTCACCGATTGGACCCTTGCTGCGCAAGGCTTTCGTTTCAGCTGGAAGGCACGCATCACCCAGCGGGTGGAAGCGCAACAACTGCACTGGCAATCCGTGGGTGGGTTGCCTACAAAAGGTGCGGTCCGCTTCTATCCCGAAGCTCCGGACCGCACTGTGGTCAAACTCAGTGTCAGTTACGAGCTGCCTGGGATCTTGGCACCGTTGATGGAGCCCAGCATCCTGGGGGGGATCGTCGTCAAAGAGCTGCAGGCAAACCTTGATCGTTTTCGCGACCTTGTGCAGGAGAGCTACTGATCCGCTGCTGCGCGTCGGCCTGGCCCCAGTCCTGACCGCTTTCATGCTGAGTGGCTGTGGGGCCGGCGATCCTCCGGAGCCGATCACGGCTGTGCCGAGTGCCCCGGAGCCTGTGATAGCTGCTGAGCCACCAGTGGAGACGACGCAGACAGCGGAGATTGATCTGAGGCCACTACCGACCCCTGAGGAGGTGATCGCCGCTGCGCCAGGTGGGCGCCAGGATCCGTTTCAACCGCTTCCACTCGTGGCGGTTGGAGCCAATGGGCAAGCCGGAGACGCCATTGGTTCGCCCACCACGCTGTTACTCACCGGGGTGATCGATGTGGGAGGAATCCCACGGGCCTTGGTGCGTTTGCAGGACACCACCAGCGTGCTCTGCCTGGGATCCGGCGGGCGCTGCGAGGCTGATGGGGAGGCGCTGTTGCCCGAGGGTTGGGCGGTGGTGGCCATCGATATCGAGGGCGGTTGCGTAACGCTGGCCCTGGAGGGAGAAACTCAGGACCCGGTTTGCATGGTCTGAACGCAGCAGCGCACCAGACCATCCAGATCATGGGGGCTGGCCTCACCATCCACCCGCCCGAAGCACTCCCGGCAATGGCGGCTGGTCTGCGGGCCGATTGAAATCAGCTTCACCGCGTTGACGAGGTCCTGCCACCCGTCGCCGAAGCGGCGGGCGAGTAGAGCAGCGGTGTGTTGCGCGGTTTTGCCGCTGCTGAAGGCGATGGCATCCACCTCACCAGCCGCCAGGGCTGCGGCCGTGTCCTCAGGGATCCCCTCAGGGCAACGGGATTCGTAGGCGGCCACCTCCACCACGCGGACACCGGCTTCGCCGAAGGCATCGGCCAGCACGGTGCGTCCCCCGCTTTGCACCCGCGGCAGCAGCATTTTGAGCCCCCATCCAGACACGGGAAAGTGGTCGATCAGGCTGTCGGCGACGAACTCCGGTGGAATGAAATCGGCTTCAGTGCCCAGTTCGGTGAGCAGCCGCGCCGTTTTGCGACCCACGCTGGCGATTTTCAGGCTGGGTGGGCGGCGAGCCAGGCTTCGCCCCTGCCGTTGCAGGCGATCTTCCACGGCTTGCACGCCATTGGCGCTGGAGAACACCAGCCAGTGAAAACTCTCGAGGTCAGCCAGGGCATCATCGAGGGGGCCCCAGTGATCCGGAGGACCGATCACCAGGGCGGGGAGATCCAGGACGCGTGCACCTTCGGCCTCCAGCAACCGACGCCCTTCGCCCTGTTGTTCGGCGGCACGGGTCACGATCACCGTGCGTCCACGCAGGGGTGGGGTCATGACAGCACCTCGCTGTCGAGCTTCACCAACGCTTCGGCGCGCTCACGCAGCTGGGCCGCTGCCTCGGACTGGCCTTGTTGCCGCAGCAGCTCGATCGCTCGGCGGAAGCTGCCCCGCGCTGCATCGATGTTGCCCCCCAGCAATTGGGCCACCGCCATGTTCTGGTGGCAGGCGGCATTGTCCGGAGCCAGGGTCAGCGCACGGCTGTAGGCCTGCAGCGCGCCGGCGAGATCACCGTTTTGCCGTTGCATCAGGCCGAGGTTGTACCAGGCCATGGCCACTTCAGGGGCCTGCTCGGTCGCGGTTTTGGTCAGGGCGATCGCTTCCCCCAGCTGGGACTGTTCCATCAGCCGTGCGGCCAGGTTGAGCCGTGCACCGAGCCCAGTGCGACTGTCCTGGGGGATCGCCAAAGCCTCGCGGTACGCCGTGATGGCGGCGTCGGGATCCGATGGGGTCAGGGCCAGACCGAGATGCAACAGCAGCTCATAGCGCTCAGGGGCTTCGATGTCGCAGTGGGCGAGGGCGGTGCGCAGCAAGCTGACCGCTTCGTTGTGGCGCCCTTCGCTCACCAGCAGGCCGCCCAGCTTGGCGCTGGCATAGGGGTCTCCGGGATGACGCTCCAGCTCGGCCTGCATCGCTGCACGCAGTCGCTCGGCCTTGTCGCTGCCTTGCAGCAGTTCCGGGCGATAGCCGTCGTGCAGCAGAGCCGGTGTCTGGCAGTGTGCCACCGTCCACTGCGGCTCGTCGGCGATCAGGGCCTGAACGCTGTCATCCACCATCGAGTGATACGGGCGGCTCCAGCGGATGCGTGGGTGGCGCCGGAACAGGCGGCTGACGCTGGAATAAGGCGCCATCGTGGCACCCACCTCAAAGCGCAGCAGGTTGATCACCAACACGTTGGGATCGTCCATCAGCCGTTGGAGCTCGGGGATGGCCTCCGATCGCAACTGTTCATCGGCGTCCAGCACGAGCACCCAGTCACCGTTGACCATCTCCAGGGCTGTGTTGCGCGCCGGGGCGAAGTCACCCGGCCACGGAATGTGCTCCACCCGCGCGCCAGCGGCTTCAGCGATGGCGACGGTTCGATCGTCGGACCCGGTGTCCACCACGACCATCTCATCGACGAATCCCTGCACGGAGGCGAGACAGGCGCCAAGCCGCTCCTCCTCGTTGCGGACGATCATCGACAGGCTCAGCATCAGCATCGGCCGGGACAGTGGGCGCGAGGTTAGAGCGGGTGTCGGTGGATCAGTCTGTGAAGGCGCCGGCCTGTGACCCTGTCCCCGCTAGCAGTTTGGTCAGCACCTGACACTGGGCTTCCGGCATCTGCCCGGGCGAGTAGGCCGCGGGAAGGCCCTCGGGCAGCAGCGGTTTGAAGCTGTCCCAGAGATAGGGGCTGCCGTACACCACCAGCCCAGCGAGGCGCTGGACCTCCAGCAGCTGGCGGATCGCGGCGGCCCATGGTTCCTGGCTGTCCTGACTGCCGCGGAAGGGGTTGCCGCGCAGGAACAGCTGCAGCAGCACGGGCCCATCCCCCAGGCGATCCAAGGCCAGGGGCGCATCGGGGTCGGCTTGCCAGGGGGAGACACCCTGGCCATGGATCAGCACGGTGTGGAAGCCCTGCGCAGCGGGGAGGGCCAGGGCTGGTGCGGCGCCACCTAGGGGATGACAGCTCGGCAGAACGCTGTCGACCCGCACCAGATTCAGGCCGGTGGATGCGCTGATCGTTCCCCCTGGATTGATCTGGAGACTGCAGGCGACCAGCTCCTGCTCCAGCCGTTGCTCCTCGGGGGTGACGACCTCGGGCCGTGGCTCCGGCGTCGTGTCCGGCAGGTGGTTGGCGCGGATGCGCGCAAGGGCCTGGCGGCGGCGTTGCAGCGACTGCTCGAGGCGCGACAGCGCAAGGCGTCCGTCACGGAAAGCGTTGCAGAGTCCATCGATGGCGGCCTCGGCATCGGCGGGCATCAGGATCAGATCCGCCCCAGCGGCAAAGGCCAGCACCGCTGCCTCCGCGGCGCCGTACTGGTCGGTGATCGCCTCCATCACCAGGGCATCGGTCACCACGAGGCCATCGAAGCCGAGCTCATCGCGCAGCAGGGTGGTGAGCACGGCATGGGAGAGGGTGGCCGGGTGCTCGGCATCCAGCTCGGGCAGCAGCAGATGGCCCGTCATCACGCTGGCGACCCCCGCGGCGATCGTTGCCTTGAACGGCGGCAGTTCCACCGCATCCAGCCGTGCGCGTTGGTGGGGCAGGACCGGGAGGCTCAGATGCGAGTCCAGGGCGGTGTCGCCATGGCCAGGGAAGTGTTTGGCACAGCCGAGAACGCCGGCGGAGTCCAGGCCGCGTTGAACGGCGGCAGTGAGTTGGGCGGCGGTGGTGGGATCTTCCCCCCAGGCCCGCACGTTGATCACTGGGTTGTTGGGGTTGTTGTTGACATCACAGACCGGCCCCAGCACCCAGTTCAACCCGCAACGACGGGCCTGTGCCCCGGTGCAGCGGCCGTAGGCCTCGGCTAAGGCAACGGCAGCCTCTGGGGTCTGTTGATACAGGCGTGCGAGAGCAAGGGGCGGCACCAGCCAGCTCGCTCCATCAAAACGCTGGCCCACGCCCTCCTCCACATCCGCGCAGAAAAGTAGGGGCTGATCGCTCCAGCTCTGCAGGGTTTTGGTGCGTTCCCGCAGTTCTGTGCTGCTGCCTCCGAGCAGGATCACGCCGCCGACACCCTCGGCCAGAAGTGTCTGCAGCTCGTGGTTGCTGAGTTCCCAGCGGGGGTAGCGCCGTTGACTGTCGTGGTGATGGCCGCTGGCGCGAACCACCAACAGTTCCGCCACCTGGCGACGTAGTGGGTCAGCTGTCGGCGAGCTCATCGCTACCGGGCGGAATCTCTCCACGTTCTTGACGCTCATCCTCCAGGCGATTCAGCAGCCCAAGCACGGAGGTGCCGCGTTCCAGGCCGCGATCGAGCTGGAACACCACTTCAGGGGCACGGCGCATCTGCAGCCGTCGGCCGAGTTCTCCACGCAGGAAGCCACTTGCGGCCTGAAGGCCTTCCAGGACCTGCCCCTGGGCCTCACTGTCGCCGTACACACTCACGAAGATCTTGCAGTGCTGCAGATCGCCGGCCACATCCACATTGGTGATGCTCACCATCCCTTGATGAACGCGTTCATCGCGGATGCCATTGATCAGCAGTTGACTCACCTCCTTGCGGATCAGTGCTGCGACCCGTTCAACGCGACGCCCCTGTGCCATCGAGTGGTCATGCCATCGGTGCTGTTGACACCATGGCACGCAACACAAGGCTGAGGGTGACAAATCCACTCACCAAGGCGCCAACCAGGGCCACGGCTGTCACGGGGTTGCTGCGCCGACGTGCCAGGGGCTCAAACACGGAATTGATCACCCCGAGGCTGAAGGCCACCAGATAGCGGGGATAGCGGGTGACGTTGACGAAAAACTCCCGCATGGTTGCGGCACTTGGCGGAATCTGCTGGCTACTCTGCCGGGCCCAGGCACGAACTGGCCATGCTGGAGCTGCATCAATTTCGCCATTCGGCCTTCTGTCTCAAGGTGCGGATGGTGCTCCAGGCCAAGGGGCTCAGCTATCGCACTGTTGAGGTCACTCCGGGGATCGGCCAGGTGGCGGTCTTTCGCCTGTCGGGTCAGCGCCAGGTGCCGGTGCTGGTGGATGGCGACATCGTGCTGGCGGATTCCAGTGCCATTGCCCGCCATCTGGAGCGTCGCGAGCCGAGCCCAGGCTTGATTCCTATGGATCCAAGGGCCGCGGCGCAAACGCATCTCCTGGAGGATTGGGCCGACACAACGTTGGCGGCGGGTGCGCGTGCGGCGCTGGTGCAGGCAGCCGCCCTGGACCCAGAGCTACGCGTGGCACTCCTGCCCGATGACGTGCCTGATCCGTTGCGTTCCGTGATGGGTGCGCTGCCCGGTGGGTGGGTCAGCAACGTCTCTGAATTGGTGAACCAGAACGAACGGGCTGAGCTGTTGGCCAGCCTTGAGCAATTGGCTCTCAGCGTGCAGTGCAACCCCTGGTTGGTGGGCGACGCGATGTCGCTTGCCGATCTTTCGGTGGCAGCTCAGTTGTCCTTGATTCGCTTCCCGTCATCCTCTGGATCAGCCCTGGCGGGTAAGGGCGTGGCGGGGCTGAGTGATCATCCGAAATTGCAGCCACTGTTCCAATGGAGAGATCAATTGGAGTTGAAGCTGATGGAGCGAACACTGGAAGAGGTCTGAGTACGCCTCAACAGTCGCCATGGCGCTGTCATCTCGCCATGGCCTGGCTACAACCAAACTGAGCAGCGATTCGGTTGAGTCTGATGATGAAAAATATTATTTTTGCTTCAAGGAGTTACGACAGGAAAGGGAAGGTCTACGAGGCGATTGAACATCACAATGCCGGTCTGGACCCAGAGTTGATGGCCGAAAAGTTCCAGCGAATGAAGGCATCTCCTTATGCATTCTTTCGAGGCTCGAACCATCTGTTTTGGTCGGACTTTGCCGGTGATTGGAGGCTTCATGCCTTTGGTGGCAGTGCTTTTTCCCGAACCTGGCTGGAGGGCGATGCCCATGTTTACAACATGGGTGCTTATTTGAATAATGCTGGCAATGTTGCCTTTGGTTTTGATGATTATGACGACTCGCTCGTCGCTGATTATCAGTACGACCTTTGGCGGTTTGCAACCAGCATTGTTTTGGATGCCTGGCAGAACAATCGATTTGATCTACCGCAGGTGTCTGATGTTGTTCGCGCCTTCGCCAAGCGGTATCTCAAAACAATGGCGTCGTTTGAGCAGGTGGATCTGGTGTCCTGCTCGTTTGATAAGAGCAACACCTGCAAATCTCTAGCGCGCTTCCTCAAGCAGACCGAGAAAAAGTACAGTCGTCGCCGCATGCTCGACAAGTGGACGGTCGTCGGTGCTGATAGCCGTCGGCGTTTTCGTGAGGTTGAGGGAAAGTTGGCACTTGTGCCAGGGGATTGTCGTGATGCTCTTTCTCGTGCGTATCAGCAGTATCTGGAGACTATTCCCAAGGCGCTTTCAGCTGGATCTGGGTGGAGCGATCAGGTGCTGGATGTGGCTGAGCGCTTGGGTGCAGGAACCGGATCGCTGGGCTTCAAGCGTTATTACCTGTTGATTTCCGGTCAGACTGATCAGGCTTTTGATGACATCATTCTGGATGTCAAGCAGCAGAATCAGCCGACAGCCTTTGCTTACCTGAGTGATGAAGAGCGACGGGAATACGACTACAACTTTGAGAATCATGCCCAGCGTCATGCGGAAGCCTATCGAGCGTTGTCGGAATTTCCTGATCCGCATCTGGGCTGGTTGGCGATGGACGATACTTGGTTCTCCGTGCGTGAGCGGTCGCCGTTTAAAAATGATTTCCCCACCGCAGACCTGACGACATCCAAGGGCTATCGCCGCATGGCCAAGCAGTGGGCCGACATCATTGCCACCAAGCATTTGCGTGCGGCACGGCGTTTGAATAAGGACATCGACCCGCGGGTGTTTGAGTCCACGATGAATCGGATTCTGCGGGATCGAGAGCAGGAGTTCTCGGCATTTGTGGATGCGATCGCCCTGGCCTATGCGCGGCAGGTGCGCATGGATTGGATGTTGTTTCGGGAAGGGTTTTAGTCCCCAGGCTCCAGCCTGGTCATCGTGAGTTGGAAATGGTGCAGGCTCAGGGGGGTGTTGGCCATGGCCTGGCCCGGGGCCGGATAGCGGGCCTGCCACTGCTCGCCGCAGATCTGCTGATCGCCACAGCGTTGATAGCGGCTCAGGGTTTCAATCCGGCTGAGCCTGGGCGGGCCCGGCACGTGCAGGATCTGCAGCACGATTTCATCGGCGAGAAAGCTGGCATCGTCCGGTGTGGTCTGAGCCCGCCCGGTCACGCTGGTTTCCAGGCGTAGATCCCCTTTCAGTTGTGCCATCTGCCGGTTGGCTGAGCTGGGATCGTCTTCCACCCGCAGCAGCTGCTCCCCGAGTACGGCCTTGCCGATCGAGCGAGCATTGAAGGCCCGATCGCCGACGATGCGACCGCGTTGATCCGGCTGGAATCGGGCCTGATGCTGAATGGTGTCCTCCTCCGGGGCGTCGAGATCGTCGTTGGCGACGGACCAGAGCCCCTCAAACCAGCGCGGGTAAATCAGGTCATCCTGGTTGCCGGGTCGGGCCAGGGCGGCGGGTTCACGCCAATCCGGCCATTGCGCCAGGCGTTGCTGCAATGGGCTGGTGTCTTTGGCCCAGCAGGGGCTGCCACTGAGCAGGATGGAAAGACTGATGCAGCAAGCGAGGAACGCCCGTCCCATGTCCGATCCCCTGATTCGAGCTTGTGATGACTATGTGGTGCTGGAGCCTGGCAAGCCGGAGCAGCTGCTCAGTGCTGCCGACACCCTGACATGGTTGGCCGCTCAACTGCGCGGCATGGAGCAGCTGCCCGAAGACCTGCGCGATCAGCCCAGTGTTGATCATGCCGCCCAGCGGCTTCTGGATACCGCTTGTGATCTGGAGCTCAGCCCCGGTCTGTCGCTGCAGTGGTTCGCCGTGCGCCTGGAGCCTCCCGGCTCATGAGCCTCAACGCCGTCTCCGGTGATTGATATCACAGGGGAATTTGATGGCTCTCAATGGGATTGGCCGTTGAGCGGGTGACGGTATGGAGAACAACCATCCATGCCGTAGGTCATGACATTTAAACCGCTTAAGCCATCCGCAGCGACGTCAGCCGTGATGGACGACGGGTTGGCGTTCGCCCTCGCACCGGTTCAACCGTCCAAGTCCGATCCGGAGACCGCACCGGCCCAAAAAGGTGCGCGAGGGATGAAAGGGTTTGATTCAAAATTTGGTCAA
>JBMZMY010000059.1:0-10613 GCA_049619435.1 Synechococcus sp. | reverse complement strand
TGATTGCTGTGCTGGATACTATTTATTCAGCACGGCAGTATCTGGTTGGGGAGTCTTGGACTGCAGCCGATTGCTCGGTCGGTGGTTATTTCGCCTATATCCACTGTTTGCGAGTGATGCTGATCTCAGTGCTTTTGCTGCGGTCTCTCGCAAAATCACTGAGGTACAAGACAACCCCAGGGATCAGAAGGCCATGACGCCTTGAGTGATGGCTCGAAGGCATCCTGATGACGACCTCAGGATGCCGATGATTCATTAGTTAGCTTTTGAATAGGTCTCCCGCCATGTCTTTGAACCCTTTGAGGTTCGATCCCGGACGCCGACGGCGCTGACGCAACCCCGTACCGGGGAGCAGATTGTCGGGGGCGAAGGTCGAGAGTGACACAGCAGGACGGTCTGCCTCGGTTGCGGCGAGTTCTGCTGCAATCGCCTCTGCAGTCGTCAGCGACGGTTTGGGTGTTGAGGGCTTGGCCGGAGGGGCTGCTTTGGCTGCAGCAGGGGTCGCTGTTGCAGCAGGTGGTTGCGACACCGGGGTTTTGGTGTCTGCAGGGGCCGGAGCGGTGCTGCCTTCGGCTCGGGCGACCGTCAAGGTCATCGGAGAGGCTTCCTCCGGTGCGGCTTCTTCAGGCTCTTTGTCTGGTCCGAGATCCAGGGTGACGGGCGCTGCATCACTGGAGTCGAGGTCGAGGAAGAATCCGCCGTTCTTGCCGTTCAGCACCATGCCGGCCCCAAAGAAAAAACCGTGACGATTCTCTCGCGTCAGGGGATCTTCACCGACGATCCTTACAGCAGTGCAACACAGCGGCATGCTTTGGCTTCAAGCCTTGATCGTGAACACGGTCTTGATTGCCCTGGCCCAGCGTCTGCCCCTGCTGACGCGCTGGGGTTGGGTCCATGCCGGAATTCTCGGCACGGTGCTCTGGGGGAGCCTCGGCTGGACTGGATGGCTTGCTGTTGTTGCCTATCTCGCCCTGGGGAGTGCTGTCACCAAGCTGGGGTTCAAGGACAAACAACAACGGGGGCTGGCGGAAGCCCGGGGTGGTTGCCGCTCCCCTCTGAATGTTTGGGGGTCGGCGGCCACCGGGGCGTGGCTGGCCTTGATGATGGCCGCTGGCGTTGAGCCCCGGGACTGGTTGTTGGCCGCCTTCGCCGCCAGTTTTGCGGCCAAGTTGGCTGACACCTTCGGGAGTGAAATCGGCAAGCGTTGGGGCAGCACACCGCGGTTGATCACCACCCTGCGGCGGGTTGAACCAGGGACGGAAGGGGCGATCAGCCTTGAGGGAACCCTGGCCAGTGCCCTTGGCAGCCTTGTGATGGCCGTGGTGATGTGGGCGCTGGCTCTGCTGCCGTCACTGTCTTGGACGCTTCTGGTGGCTGCAGTGGGCCTGGTGGCCACCCTTGCCGAAAGCGTCCTGGGGGCAGTCGCACAATCCCGCTTGTCCTGGATGAGCAACGAGCTGGTGAATGCGCTGCAGACCAGCTTTGCCGCTCTGTTGATGATCGCGTTAGTGGCCCTTATCCCGTGAAGGCCACCTCGCCAGATTGTTCTGCCATTTGGCGCAATTGACCGAGGGCGTTGCGCAGCGATGTTCGGATCGCGCTGGGCGATAGCGCCATCATTTCGGCCAACGCACGCAAGCTGATCCCGTCGACGTAATGCCGTAACAACAGGGAGCGTTGTTCAGCCTCAAGCTGGCCCATGGCATGGGCTAACCAGTCCCGTTGTGGGTCCTGTGCCGACGACGCTTCGACCGTTCTCCCGTTGGGCGGCGCATCGAGGCTGATCACCCTCCCCCGGCTGTTGACGAGCTCAGCCTGTGCCCAGCGTTCCGGGGTCACCCCAAGGGCCTTAGCCAGGGCATCGGCCTCAAGTTCGGGGAGGCCATCCTGCTGGCGTTGCTCCTGAAGCCGACGGCCGCGTGCCGCTAAATCCTTGAGCCGCCAAGGGACTCGAATCGTCTGGGTGCGATCACGCCGATAGTGAAGAATCTGGCCTCGGCAGCAGCGCACGAGATAGCTGCTCGGTTTAAAGCCCAAATCTGGATTGAAGTTGTCAACACCGCGCAGCAGGCCCAGATAGGCCTCCTGGAGTAGGTCCTCGTAGGACTCCAGTCCCTTGCGCTGCTCCTGGCGGCTCACGTGGCGTGCGAGTCCCAGATGGGACAGGACCATTTGATTGCGTTGGTTGATGAAGGCTTGATCCATGGGAATAACACAAGGTCATTCCCACCGTCGGGGCGTTGCACTGGACCCAACAGCCACCTGAGTGCCTTCCTTTGGCACTCCAGTGCCGGATAGGGTCTTGGCCGCTTCCGTTCGTGGCATGCAGTGGACCGACGACGCCCAGGCGTCCTTGAAAAAAGATGTTCCGTTTTTTGTGCGTCCTGCCGTCCGCAAACGCGTTGAGGCGATGGCGCAGGAAGCCGGTTTGGAGCAGATCTCCCTGGACTTCTATCAAGCGGCTCGGGACCAGATGGCACCGAAATAGCGATGGCGTTGCTCAGGCGGCCAAGGGCGTGGCAGTGCTGGACGCCACCAAGCCAGCCCACTGCTGCAACAACGGCCAGGACGACACCCGGCGATAGAGCCAGTGGTGGCCCTCGCCATTGAGGTGAAGCCCATCGGGCCCAATCCACTGCAGCCAGTTCGCTTCGGCCTGCATGGCGTCATGGATGGCGAGAAAGGGAAGATCCAGTTCCTGGCAGGCCTCGGCCAAGGTGGCTTCGTAGCCCTGAATCGCCTGGTTGCTGTACCAGAGACAGCCGGCAAATGGCATGGCCACGTCGTCGACGGGGGTGAGGCCAATGACAAACACGCTGCAGTGCTGCTTGATTTCGCTGAGCAGTTGTCGCATGCCGAAGCCAAAGGCCTCGTCGCTGAGTTGCGGCCGACCATCGGGGCGGCCGACCCGTGCGGTGTCGTTCAGTCCCACGCTCAGAACAATGGCCTGCGGTTGTTGACGGCGCAGCTCTCCACGGCACCGCCACTCCGCCTGCCAACGCTGGGCGACGCGTTCGAGGCCATCACCTCTGATCCCCAATGGATACACCACAGGTGCACCGGGGTAGGTCATCCAGTTCTGTCGCAGCCGTTCACACCAACCGCCACCCTCACGGTCACCCCATCCGAAGACACCGCTGTCGCCGATCACCAGCAACTGCCTTGGAGGAGCCTGGGTTTGCATGAATCAACCTGTTGAGCCGTCAGCTTGGCAGGCCCAGATCCGCTGCCAGTGGTCTGTGATCAGTTCCCCGGTCATCGTGACGAGGGCATAACTGATCAAGAGCGCGATCACCAGCTCCCAGTAAAAGCTCGAGAGAGCCTCCATCAGCTCCCAGCCCAACCCGGCACCACCGACCAGTCCCACCACTGCGGTATCGCGGAGGATGATTTCGCTGCGCTGGGCTCCAACCGCCAGGTAGGTTCGGCTCAATTGGGCCATCGGCCCATAGAGGGCTGCCGTGCGTCGGTCGCTACCCGACGCCAACAGCCCGGCCTGGGCTTGGTCATGGCGTTGATCTACGGCGTCAAGAAGAAGTCGACCGGTGACTCCGGCGTGATGGATCCCGAGGGCTGCTGCCGCAACGGCCAGACTTGGCTTGACCAGAAGCAGCATCAGCAGAGCTGCCAGTGGGATCGGACAGATCCGACAGAGCCTCCAAACAAACTGCTGCACGCGACGCCCGAGCTGGCTGGGCCAGAGCACGAGCAACAGCGGTGGGCCGGCGATGGCGATCGCGCTGGCCCAGGCCGTGATGGCCACGGTGGCGCCGATCAGTTCAGGCCACTGCGCGTCCGTGATGGCGTCGACCATGCTCGTCATGCTGGGGGTGACTGGTAGGGGGGTCCAGCGCGGCCAGCTCAGATCGAGGGCCAGTTGATGGGCCCAGAGCAAACTGATGGGCAATCCCGCCACCAGCAGGCCAGGGAGCGCTCCCAGCAGGTTGCGCATCTGGCGCGTGGCGGTTTCGACGATCACCATCAGCGCAGCCAGCATCCATAGCCCACTCGACACCTCCTCAAAGCGGAGGGACTGAAGGCTGAGCAGCAGGTCCGTGCCCAGGCCTCCCAGACCGAACACCCCGAGCATCACCGCCGAGCGCAGGGCGCAATCCAAGCGCTGCCCCATGTGCTGGACCAACTCCGGGGCCATGGATGGGGCAATCCCCGTGAGCACGGCGCTGAGGGCTGGAGCCCCTGAACTGATCAAGGCGCGCCATGGCGGAGATGGCTGGGTGTCGATCAGATCGCGCACCAGCCGCGCCATGGTGGCGCTGTAAGGAATGGCGATCGCCAGCCCTGCCACCCAGACACTGAGGCCCAGCAGTTGGAGCAACACCAGGCCCCAGATCAGCTCATGAATCGAGCGAATCAAGGCCAGGGGCAGGCGGATCACAGCGGCGACCCGGGTCGGTCCTCCCAGCACTGACCAAAAGGTGTCGGAGCAGACAATGCCGAGCACGATTCCGACGATGCCGCTCAGACACCAGGCCAGCAGCGCTGTCAGCAGGGTCACCTGAGCTCCCTGGACCAGGCTGGAGATCAGCACGGGGTCCAGTGAGGGCTGAATCACCGAGCGCAGCATCTCCACAACCAATGTCCAGCCGCCGCCATGCAGGTCACGCAGCAACACCAGCACCAGGGGCAGGAAAGCCAGTCCCGGCAGAAGCGGGATCAGGGGCAGAGCGGGTTTCAGTTGCTGCTGTAAAGCCATGCAATCTGCTCAGGGCTGAGGCCGTCGCCGGCAACGTCAAAGACCAGGGCTCCGTGACGAAGTCCCAGCACCCGATCGAAACGGTGCATCAGATCCGGGCGATGCAAGCTGACCAGACAGCCGCTTCGGTTGAGGAGAATCCGGATCACGTCCTCGGCCAGCACCGGATCCAAGGCCGACAGGGGTTCATCGGCCAGGACAAACAACGGTTGCTGGCGCAACAGGCGCGCCATGGCGACCCGTTGGCGTTGTCCACCGGAAAGCTGTTGGATCGGTTGGTCGAGCAGCTGGTCGGTTAATCCCACCTCCGCCATCAAGGTGCGGCAGGTTGATCGACAGAAATTGCTATCGCACAGGTTGCGCAGCGCCCAGAGCAGGGAATGGCGGCCCAGGGCTCCAGCATTGATGTTCTGCAGTGCGGTGAGTTCCTCCACCAACCGCAGGTCCTGCCAGAGCGTGCCGATCTCGCGTCGGCGTCGGCGGGGCAGATGTTCGATCGGTTGATTAGCCCAGAACACCTGGCCGCAATCCGGGGTCAGGCTGCCATTGGCGAGGGCGATCAGCGTTGATTTTCCTGCACCGCTACTCCCCAGCAGCGCGGTGCGTTGGTCAGCCCGGAGCTCGAGATCAACGCAATCGAGTCGGCCTTTCAGGCTGACTCGATCGAATTTGAGCACGGAATTCAACGAATCTTCCCGAGTTCTCGACCCACCTGCTCAATGGCGGCGTAGTCGGCTTTCTGGGCCGGGATAAAGGCTTTGGCGCCGAACAGCTCCAGAATCGTGCGGCGGCGTGCCGTATCGGGCCGCAGCTCAACCAAGGCCATCTTCAATCGTTTGGTGAATCCTTTGCCAAAGCGCTGATTCAGATCCGGTCGCGCCACCCAGTGGTAATCGACGTAGGTCGGTGTGGTCCAGATCACCGAGACTTTGGTCGGATCAACCCGGCCCTCCTTGACCTGGGCTTTCCAGACCTGTGAGTTCAAGGCGCCGACGTCATAGGCGCCACTTTGAACCAGGGCAATTGTGGCGTCGTGGCTACCGCTGAATCCAGGACGGCCCTGGAATTGATCAAGGCTGACGCCAGCCTGTGCAAGGAAATGCTGCGGCATCAGCCGACCGGAGGTTGAGCTTTCCGAGCCGAAGGTGAAGCGTTTGCCGCGCAGGCGCTTGAGCTGATCCTGGCTGTTGAGAGCCTTCAACCCGCTGGCACCATTGGCGATGAACACGCTGGTGAATTTGGCGTCGATGTTGCGCTGGGCCAGTACCCGGGCACCGGGGGTCTGCAAGCGAGCTTGAACGCCGGTGAGTCCACCGAACCAAACCAGATCCAGAGCGCCGGTGCGGAAGGCACTGACGGCAGCTGGATAGTTGCTGACAGGCACGTAGCGCACGGGAACGCCGAGGGTGTCGGACAGTTCTGACGAGAGGGCTCCGTAGAGACGGTTCAGCCGTTCCGGGTTCTGGTCAGGAATAGCGCCGACCCGAAGGGTTTCAGCGGCGGTCCCGGCTTGCAGCGTCAGCGTGCTGACCAGGGCTAATCCAGCGATCAACACTGAGCGGCGTGTTGCCTGTTGGAAAGCCATCAACTGGTTGCGGAAGAACAAACGGGGCTGAACCAGCTCACCAGCCCTCAAGCACACGGGCGAGACGATTGAGTCCATCGCTGATCGTCTCATGCGACACCGCACAGGAGAGACGGATGCAGCGCTCATCCCCAAAGGCTGCTCCGGGCACCACGGCAAGCCCTTCACCGTCGAGTGCTCGCCGACAAAACTCCATCGAATCGGTGATGTGATCGGGGAGTTGAGGGAAGGCGTAAAACGCTCCCTGTGGGGGGACCAGAGTGATGCCAGGCATGGACTGCAAACCCGATACCAACAGATCGCGCCGAAGGTTGTAGCTCTGGGCCATGGTCTGCACGCATTGGCGTGAGCCTTGGATGGCGGCCAGGGCACCCCGTTGAGCGAAGCTGCAGACGTTGCTTGTGCTCTGGCTTTGCAGTGCGGAGGCTGCACGGATGACATCGGCATGACCGGCCAGATAGCCAAGACGCCACCCCGTCATCGCCCAGCCTTTGGCGAACCCGTTCACGGTGAAGCAACGGTCCTTGAGATCGGGGGCGAGGGCCGCAATGCTGTGGTGGCTGTGACCATCCGCCAGCAGATACTCATAGATCTCGTCACTCATCACCAGCAGCTGCGGGTGGCGTCGCAGGAGATCCGCCAGGTTGAGCAATTCCTCTTTGGACATCACCCGTCCGGTGGGATTGCCAGGTGTGTTCAACACCAGCAGCCTGCTTTTGGCTGTGATCGCAGCCTCCAGCTGCCCCAAATTCAGTTGGAATCCATCGGCTGCTGATGAGGGGATGGTGACCACGTCGGCACCAGCCAAGGCGGCAATCTCTGGATAGCTGAGCCAATAGGGCGCAGGTATCAACACCTGATCGCCGGGGTTGAGCAGAACCTGAAACAGGTTGTAGATCGCCTGCTTGCCCCCGTTGGTGATCATCACCTCGCTGGCTTCGGTCGGCAGACCGTTTTCGTCACTCAATTTGGCGGCGACAGCAGCCCGTAGTTCGGGATCACCACCAGCAGGTCCGTAGCGGGTGTATCCGTCTGTCAGAGCAGTCCGAGCCGCTTCGACGATGAAGTCAGGGGTGTCGAAATCCGGCTCGCCGGCACTCAAACTGCAGATGTCGCGACCCTCGGATTGCAGGGCCTTCGCGCGCGCCGCAATCTCGAGGGTCAGAGAAGGCTTGAGGGCCTTGGCCCGATATGACAGTGCTGGCGATCCGGGCATCATCAACGCACCTTCCCCAGCGCGTTAAAAATCTCATCCTGCCTTACGTCAGGCCCAAAACAACCGTGGACGACGAGCCGTTGAACAAACCTGATCGGATCAGCTGGGTGTTGGCCAGCCACGACCCATCCCGTCTGGCCGCGTTTTATTCAAGGGTGTTTGGCGTTGATGCCGCACAAGGGTTCAGTGCGACCCATTGGGTTCTGGATCTGGCGGCTGGTCTATCCCTGGAGATCTATCGCCCTTCGCGGCAACGCCCCTTCCCCGATCGAGGTCGGCATCTGGCTCCCTGTGTGCGTCTGAGGCCTTCATCGGACCCTTTGAGCGATCTGACGACCCAGCTAGCGATCTGGGAGGCGGCCGGTGCTTCGATTGCAGATCCGCCGCGTCTTGAAGCGTTTGGGGCGGAATGTTGGCTGCTCGATCCCGAAGACAATGCCGTTCTGGTGGTCGTTCCGGCCCTATCGAAGCGATGACGTCTGTCCCCCTTGATCTCGACGATTGCCGCAACTGTTCCAACTGTGACCTGGCGTTGACCCGGCAGCAGGTGGTGGTCAGTCGTGGCAATCCGCAGGCTCGATTGATGCTGATCGGCGAAGCGCCTGGAGCTCGGGAGGATGCCACTGGTTTGCCGTTTGTGGGTCGATCGGGGCAGGCTCTGGATCGTCTGCTGGTAGAGGTCGGCCTGTCCCCGGACGACGAGCTGTACATCTGCAATGCGGTGAAGTGCCGTCCCCCTGGCAATCGCCGTCCAAAGCGCACGGAATTGAATGCCTGCCGGCCTTGGCTGGATCAACAGCTGGCGCAGATTGACCCTGCCGTGATTGTTCTGGCCGGTGCCACCGCGCTCGAGGCCGTGTTGGGCAGCAAGGGACGGATGATGGATCTGCGCGGGCGTTGGCAGCGTTGGGAAGGCAGGGATGTGATGCCGATTTTTCATCCCTCCTATCTGCTGAGATTTCCATCCACTGCCGAGGGCAGTCCGATGGCCCTTACCCGATCGGATCTGATCGCAGTTCGACAACGCTTGTGCGAACGTTGACAACGCTTCAGGCGCTGCCAGCCATGACCGCCACTCTGGATTCGACCACTGCGGCCAGCTCGGACCGCCGCTACGACACGCAGATCTACCGACGCGTCACGAGGACGGTGATGGTTGGTGATGTGCCGGTCGGCAGTGATCACCCTGTCGTTGTGCAGTCGATGATCAACGAAGACACGTTGGATATCGACGCAGCCGTTGCGGGAATTCGACGCTTAGCGGACGCCGGCTCCGAGATCGTTCGGGTGACGACGCCCTCGATGGCCCATGCCCGAGCCATGGGTGAGATTCGAGCAGCCCTGCGTGCTCAGGGCTGCATGGTTCCGTTGGTGGCCGACGTGCACCACAACGGCGTGAAGATTGCCCTTGAAGTGGCCAAGCATGTTGACAAGGTTCGGATCAACCCGGGCCTGTTTGTTTTTGATAAGCCCGATCCGGATCGTCAGGAGTTTTCCAAGGAGGAGTTCGATGCCATCGGAGCGCGCATCCGAGAGACCTTTGAACCCCTGGTGACGTTGCTGAGAGACCAGAACAAAGCGTTGCGCATCGGAGTGAATCACGGCTCTCTGGCCGAGCGGATGTTGTTCACCTATGGCGACACGCCCCAGGGGATGGTCGAGTCGGCCATGGAGTTTGTGCGCATTTGTGATGAGCTTGATTTCCACAACATTGTGATTTCGATGAAGGCATCGCGGGCTCCGGTGATGCTCGCGGCCTATCGCCTGATGGCCGACACCATGGATCGCGAGGGCTTTAATTACCCACTGCACCTCGGGGTGACCGAGGCGGGCGATGGTGATTACGGGCGGATCAAAAGCACAGCGGGAATCGCCACGCTGTTATCGGAGGGTCTTGGCGACACCATTCGTGTGTCCTTGACCGAAGCACCGGAAAAGGAAATTCCCGTCTGTTTTTCCATCCTGCAGGCCCTTGGTCTGCGCAAAACGATGGTCGAATATGTGGCGTGCCCAAGCTGCGGTCGCACCCTGTTCAATCTCGAGGAGGTTTTGAACAAAGTCCGCGATGCAACATCACATCTCACCGGCCTCGATATCGCCGTGATGGGCTGCATCGTTAATGGTCCTGGCGAAATGGCTGACGCGGATTACGGCTATGTCGGTAAGACACCCGGTGTGATTTCTCTGTACCGAGGCCGCGATGAGATCAGAAAAGTTCCTGAAGCCGAGGGTGTGGATGCCTTGATTCAGTTGATTAAGGACGATGGCCGTTGGGTGGATCCGGCCTGAACTCGTTAGGCTTGAGAATCTGCTCCGTGGGGTTATGAGCCGAGGATCAAACGCACGTCGTTTTTGTGGCTCAGCCCCTCTGGCTGTGACCTTGGGTCTACTTGGGGTGTCGACAGCTGTGGCCCTTGCAGGGCCTGGTCTGTCCATTCCCAACGCGATCAGCGCCTCCATCAGGGATAGCCCGAAGGAGGTGATTGATCAGGTCTGGCAGATCGTGTATCGCGATTTCCTCGACTCCAGTGGCAGCTATTCCCCGGATCGATGGACATCCTTGCGACGGGAACTCTTGGCCCGTTCCTATTCCGGACCAGCGGAATCCTATGAAGCGATTCGGGGCATGTTGGGCACCCTGAATGATCCCTACACGCGCTTCCTTGATCCCAAGCAGTTCAAGGAAATGCAAATCGACACCTCAGGGGAACTGTTGGGTGTTGGGATTCAGCTATCGCTCGATAAAGACACGAAAGAGCTTGTTGTTGTTTCTCCGATCGAAGGCACACCAGCCTCAAAGGCCGGTGTTCAGCCCAAGGACGTGATTGTCACCATTGATGGACAGAGCACCCAAGGGATGGGCACCGAAGATGCCGTCAAACTGATCCGCGGGCCTGAAGGATCTGAAGTCGTCCTTGGCTTGCGTCGTAAAGGCGCGATTATCACGGTGCCGCTCACGCGTGCGCGTATTGAGATCCATGCCGTGGAGACCAGTCTGAATGAAGTGGGGGATGGAACCCGGATCGGTTATATCCGCCTCAAGCAGTTCAATGCCAATGCCTCCAGGGAGATGCGGGATGCCATACGCACGTTTGAGG
>JBMZMY010000058.1:0-10625 GCA_049619435.1 Synechococcus sp. | reverse complement strand
GAGATGAAACTCCTCGATCAATTGATCTCGACGATCCCGGCGCTCCTTGGAGCTCAAGTTGGTTTGGTCGAGAGCAACATCCAAGTTCTGGCGCACCGTCAATTGACGGAAGACGCTGGGCTCTTGGGGTAAATAACCAATTCCCAGCCTGGCCCGCTCAGGCATGCTCCGATCGGTGATATCAGACCCATTCAGTCGCACCCCGCCGTGGTCGGGGCGCAAGAGACCGATCACAAGATTGAATGTGGTTGTTTTGCCAGCACCATTGGGGCCCAACAGCCCAACGACTTCTCCGGGATGCAGAGCGAGATCAACTGCATCAACAAGCTTGCGGCCACCGAGTGCGATCGAGACCGTATCCAGGGACAGGCTCATTGAGTCTCAAGCTGTTGTGCGGCGGGCTGCTGCAGTCTCCACTGGCTAAAGACCTGCTCTCCGTCAGCGGGCTGGGCGACAGCCTTGTCTTGATCCAAGAGATACGTCAGACGCTCAGCACGTATGGAGGTTCCATCGGTCTGAGTCACGTCCACATCACCACTCAGAACAATCCGATCTTCTTTAGTGAAGTATTGAGCCTGACGGCTCGTGGCCACGACCCCACGCTCCTGATGAATCAAACGCACATTGCCCAGGGCCGTGACGACACCACTGTTGTTGTCAGCCATCTGCTGATCGGACTCGATGGTGACCAGACCGGACTGAGCCTGGACTGGTTGCCAACCCGTTAGCGCCGAAGCGACCATCGCAACCCCGACCGCAGACCAACCAAGCCACAGGCGCCGATAAGCCAAAGGAATGCGGACAAGCACGTCGATTGACGATACCTCCGCCTCAGGTCTTCCACCGCAGCGAGGGGACAGTGCAGGTCTCGGGATCCTGTTCCTGTTGCAATCTCTGCAGCCTCTCGGAGACGCAGCTGCAGAGCCCCTCAAGATCAAGACCCAGGTCGGGAGCTCCAGGCCGCTTCAAGCGACCAAGCGCTTCACCAAAGAGGATCGTGGCCCCTCGGGTGTTTCCACGCTGCAGGTGGAGCTGCGCGACGGCCACCTGCAGGATTCCCTGGAGGCTGCGCCGTTCAGGGTCCGCCGTTTCATGCCAGATCTCTTCAAACACATCGTGAGCGGCGTACCACTCACAACGGTTAAAGAGATCAATGGCCTGATCAAAGCGGGGATCCGCTTCGGGCATCAGCGCTTGGCCATGCGTTTGGCAGGCAGCTTGCGCAGACGGATGGATTCCGGAGTGACCTCGAGCATCTCGTCGGGACCGATGTACTCAAGCGCGCGCTCGAGTGTCATCTGAACCGGAGCTTGAAGAGTATCGAGCTCTTCCGCGCCAGCGGAGCGCATGTTGGTGAGCTGCTTCGCCTTGCAGACGTTGATCTCGAGATCCTGCGGGCGATTGTTCTCACCGATGATCATCCCCTTGTAGACCTTGGTGCCAGGAGAGATGAAGAACTGACCACGATCCTCGGCATTCTTCAAGGCGTAGAAGGTGGCCGTTCCTTCTTCGAAAGCGATCAGAACACCGTTGCGACGGGTATCGAAATCGCCCAGCATCGGGCGGTATTCGAAGAAGGAGTGACTCATGATTCCTTCGCCACGGGTCGCCCGGATGAACTCACCCCGGAAACCGATCAAGCCACGGGAGGGAACGATGAACTCCAACTGGGTGCGGCCATCCTGACCGGTTTCCATGTTCTGCATCTCACCCTTGCGGGTGCCCAGTTTCTCGATGCAGGCGCCAACCGCTGCCTCTGGCACGTCCATCACCAGGGTTTCAACCGGCTCACAGGGTGTGCCATCGATGGTGCGGAAAATCACCTGAGGCTGAGACACCTGGAATTCATACCCCTCACGGCGCATGGTTTCGATCAAAATGCCCAGGTGAAGTTCACCACGACCGCTCACGGCGAAACGATCGGGTGAATCGGTGTCTTCCACCCGCAGGGCGACGTTGGTGAGCAGCTCGCGCTCGAGACGGTCGCGGACCTGACGACTGGTGACGAACTTTCCTTCCTTGCCGGCAAAGGGGGAATCGTTGACCACGAAGGTCATCTGCAGGGTCGGTTCGTCGACCTTGATCAACGGCAGAGCTGTGGGTTCATCGGGACAGGCAATGGTCTCGCCGATGTTCACATCATCGAAACCGGCCACGGCCACCAGGTCGCCCGCGGAAGCCTCTTCGATTTCAACGCGCTGCAGACCTTCGAAGCCGAGCAGTTTGCTGATCCGGCCTTTCTTAATCGAGCCGTTGTCCTTGATCAGGGAGGCGTTCTGGCCCTGCTTGATCACACCATTGTGGACACGGCCAATGATGATGCGACCCAGGAAGTCTGAATAATCGAGCGTGGTGATCTGCAGCTGCAGGGGCTTGTCAGCGTCACCAACCGGGGGCGGAACGTGGCGCAGGATCGCATCGAACAGCGGACGCATGTTTTCGCTGTCCGTCTTCATGTCCGGCTTGGCGAAGCCACCAAGACCGCTACCGAAGAGATAAGGGAAATCACACTGATCGTCGTCAGCACCAAGCTCGATGAAGAGATCGAGAACCTTGTCGACGGCAGTTTCAGGATCGACGCGGGCACGGTCGATCTTGTTCACGAAAACAATGGGACGCAAGCCCTGCTCCAGTGCCTTCTTGAGCACGAAGCGGGTCTGAGGCATCGGTCCCTCGTTGGCGTCAACGATGAGAAGACAGCCATCCACCATGCCGAGCACGCGCTCGACCTCACCCCCGAAGTCGGCGTGACCGGGGGTATCAACGATGTTGATCCGGGTGTCGTTGTAGGTGACGGCAGTGTTCTTCGACAGGATCGTGATGCCGCGCTCACGCTCCAGGTCGTTGGAGTCCAACACGCACGTGGGGACCGCTTCGTTGTCGCGGAAGATTCCCGATTGCGCCAGCAGGGCATCGACCAAGGTCGTTTTGCCATGGTCAACGTGAGCGATGATCGCGATATTGCGAATCGCCTTTTGCTGGGCGCTCATGCGGTCAGATCGTTTGGAATTGTGAAGAACGCCAGAGGCGCAGTGACACAGGCTATCTCAACGTGAGAATCGGCTGGTGCGTTCTGGCCCCTTGACACGCATGCTCCCCCTGGTCACTCCCAGCTGGTGACTGATCTGTTCGCGCTTCCACACCTCACGGGACGGCAGACGTCCGGCCAACGCATCGCTGTACAAACGCACGCGACGTCCGGTCGCTGCCGCGTCCTCATCCAATAGTTCAAGGCGGAAATGACGCACACCGGCTTGCGTCAAGGCGGGCAGCGCTTCCACTCCCGATTGGGCGGTTCCATTGAACAAGGTGTTGCGGCAGCCCAGGTCCGCCCGCAGAGGATGTTCAACCCCACTGCGATCCATCAGGGTCACGGTGTGCTGCTCACAGGGACGGCCGCAATCGGTGTGGTCCTTGCCATCCGACAAAAAGGCACAGAACAGACAGTGCTCCATGTGAAACAGCGGCATGTGCTGATGCAGCGTCACCTCAAGAAAGGATGGATCCACTCCTGCCGTTAGATCCAGCAGCTGCTGAAGGTTGAGGTCATAGCTGGCCGTCACCCGCTTTAGTCCCCAGAAGCGCCGGTACCAATCCATGCTCAGGGGATTGGCACTGTTGAGGGAGAAATCGCCGATGCAGGGGGCCAAGGGTGTCAGTGTTTCCAACTGATCGGCATTGCGCACCAGGTAGCCATCCGGTCGGGCCTTGATCAGTGGTTCCAAGGTCCAGCGCTCATTCGGGCGCGTGATCCGAGGCCCCGCCAGCCAGATGCCATCCGGCCACACATCACGACCGATGGCCACGGCCTCACGGCACTCGCGCGGTTGCTCGAGATCGGCCACCACAGCCACGATCGGTGCGTCGCTTGGCGGGAGATCACGGAGGGCCTGGAGTTGCTCAATGCGGCGAACCAGCACCACGAGCTTCGACGTCGCAGGGGAGTCGGCCGCCGTCCTTTCCCCTGCCTGATGCAGCAGCCGATGCAGCACCGCAGCGGGCTGGGGTGGAGCTGGAGTGGAAGCCGAGGTCGTTTCTGGCATCGCCTCTGCCGCAATGCCACGGATCTCAATCTGTTCCAGCAAGGCACGTCGCAGTCGATTGAGCTCCGCAACGGGAAGAAAGGCATCGGAGCAGAGATCCCACTCCAAAGACCCGAGCACCCAACCGGTGCCGCCCAGACGTCCCAACTGATCCTCCAGACGGCTTCGATCCAGAGGGCGCTGACTCGCCCGCTGCAGGGGGATGGATGAGAGCACCACGAGCGGCTCTGCGTTCGCCGGGGCGGGCTCCAGGAGGACCAGCCGAAGCGGCTCCCCCAGCACCCCACTGACTTTGACGTGAAGCCTGCGCTCCTGAACGGGGACGTCTCGCCTGGCCTGCTTGTCCCAGTGCTGCGACCAGCTCGGATCACTGGTCAGCCACACCGACGCCCCGGGTCGCAGCGCTGCAACAGGGCAGCGCCCGGGACCCAAACGCAGGCGACATCTGTCCCGTCCGAGGCTTTCGCAGGCCACGATCCTGCCGCCGATTTCCTGCGGAGGCTGCAGGGGATCAGACGACACCATCTCCAGCACCAGCCCCTGGCCATTGCGCAAGGGCTCCTGGGTTCTGAGCTGCAGCCAACCTCCGGACTCCACACGCAAAAGCCGGCCGATCAACGGGCCTCGCTTCTTGCTCCAGCGACCATGCACCAAGCGGCGATGGTTAACGCCATCCAACCAACCATGGGACAACCCACGGGAGAAGGCCAGTTCCATCTGGCGTTGCGTGGCCGCCGCATCCAGACTCTCTCCCTGACGAGCATCGTCACCACGATCGAGCTGGCGGCGGTAGGCATCCGTCACCGCGGCCACATAGTTGGCATCCTTCAGGCGACCTTCAACCTTGAGACTGGCGATGCCAAGACGCTCGAGCTCAGGCAGCAGGTCCCAGGCGGCCAGATCCTGGGGCGAGAGCAGGTAACGCTGATCACCGAGCGGGCGGGGCTCACCATCCACGATCAGCTCGTAGGGAAGCCGACAGGCTTGGGCACACTCGCCACGGTTGGCACTGCGCTGGCCGAGCGATTCGCTGGTCAGACACTGACCGGAATAGGCCACGCACAGCGCTCCATGGACGAACACCTCCAGCGGCATCGTCAGATGGCGTTGCCGGAGCTGTGCATTGAGACGATCCAGATCATCAAGAGCCAACTCCCGCGCCAGCACCACCCGCTGACAGCCCAGCGCAGCAGCCTGGGCCACGCCTGCGGCACTAGTAATCGACATCTGGGTGGATCCATGCAGCACCAAACCGGGCACCAGCTCCCGCGCCAGTCCACACAGGCCCACGTCCTGGACAATCACCGCATCGACCTTGGCCTGATCCGCGGCCAGCAACAAATCGCCAGCCCGTTGGAGTTCATCGCTGAACACCAACACATTGAACGTGAGAAAACCTTTCACCCCCCGGTCATGGAGCCAGGTCATGACCTCAGGAAGATCAGCGATGCGGAAGTTCTCCGCGCGCTGCCGGGCGTTGAAGGCATCCACCCCGAAATACACCGCGTCAGCCCCGCTGCCCACCGCAGCCTTCAAAGCTGCCCAGTCACCAGCTGGGGCGAGGAGTTCAGGCTTCATCAGAACCGAGCGCGCGTGAAGCGTCGTGCTGATTCGAACAGGCGAAGGGCATCAGCGGTGCCCTCATAACGCCAATGCCACGGCTCATAACTGACGCCTTGACGATTTCCGTCAGGGAACGAGAGCACAAAGTGGTAGCGGGCCGCATGATCCTGCAACCAGCGAAAACTTCTGGTCTGTTCGAAACTCACCGACAGGTTGGTTTCCGGAGCATCACCATCACCGAGGTCAACGGCATACCCGGTGCTGTGCTCGGAATAGCCCGGAGGAGCTGACACCCTGGCGCGTTCTTCAGCCGTTTGATTGCGCTCTGAGGCCACATCGAAAAAGATCGAGTTCTGCAGGGCCGTGGAGCGAAAGCCACTCAGCAGTCGCAGATCGACGCCATCCGCCGCCGCCGCCTGGCGCATCGCACCGAGTGCATCGGCTGCATCGACGTGCAGCTCGATCCCAGGCGCCACACCGATCAAGTCCGCACGATCCGCTTGGAGGTAGGGAAAGTGTCCAAGCAACCGACCATCCGACGAGGGTTGACGGGGAAGACGAGCGACGGACGACGGCCGGTCCTGGCCACGCTCTGAACTGAGATCAAGGCCCAAATACACAGCCCCCGCCCCAGCGCCACAGACGAGAAGCATGGCGATGAAGAGACGAAAACCACCCCCCTTGGCCCGGGTTCGAGTGGGAGCCGAACGACGCGCGACCGGGATGTCATCACGCAACGACCGCCGTGCAGAAGCTCCTCGGGGCACAACGCTGCTTCGTGATGTTTCGATCGTAAAGGCGGGCGCCAGTCCGAGCCACGCAAAGCCCAGTGGCAGTGATAGTTTTTGGGGACAATCCAGCGGAGTTGGGCTGAGATGTTGCGTGTTGCGGTAGTGGGCGGCGGCCCGAGTGGGTCCTGCGCCGCTGAAGTGCTGGCCAAAGCTGGGATTCAAACCTGGCTGTTTGAGCGCAAACTCGATAACGCCAAACCCTGCGGCGGTGCCATCCCGCTGTGCATGGTCGAAGAGTTCGATCTTCCCGACGACATCATCGATCGGAAGGTGCGGAACATGAAGATGATTTCCCCGTCCAATCGGGAAGTCGACATCCGCCTCGATCCCTTGGGTTACGACGAAAACGCCTACATCGGCATGTGTCGCCGTGAGGTGTTTGATGCCTTCCTGCGCAACCGTGCGGCCGACCTCGGCACCACCCTGGTGAATGGTCTCGTCCAGAAGATTGACACCGGAGCCAATCGGCAGGGGCCTTACACCATTCACTACGCCGACTACAGCTCAGGTGGTCCCACCGGTGAAGCCAAGACCCTCGACGTCGATCTGATCATTGGTGCCGACGGTGCCAACTCCCGGGTGGCTAAGGCCATGGATGCCGGCGATTACAACGTGGCGATCGCCTTCCAGGAGCGGATCAAGATCCCCGCTGAGGAGATGAGTTATTACGAAGATCTGGCTGAGATGTATGTGGGGACCGATGTGTCTCCCGATTTCTATGCCTGGGTCTTCCCCAAATACGACCACGTGGCGGTTGGAACGGGAACCATGCAACAGAACCAAAGCCTGATCAAAGGTCTGCAGAAGGGAATTCGTGAACGGGCCAGCAAGCGTCTGTTCAAAGGTGAGGTGATCAAGGTGGAAGCGCATCCGATCCCTGAGCACCCCAGGCCACGCCGTGTCGTCGGCCGGATGGCCCTGGTCGGCGATGCCGCTGGCTACGTGACCAAGAGTTCCGGGGAAGGCATCTACTTCGCCGCCAAGAGCGGACGCATGTGCGCTGAAGCGATTGTGGAGGTCTCAAATAGTGGAGCCAAGGTCCCCACAGAACGAGAGATCAAATCCACCTATCTGAAGCGCTGGGATCGCAAGTACGGCGCCACCTACGCCGTGTTGGACATCCTTCAACGAATTTTCTATCGGAATGACGCCGCTCGCGAAGCGTTCGTCGAAATGTGCGACGACAAAGACGTTCAGAAGCTGACCTTTGACAGCTACCTGTACAAGCGTGTGGTGATGATGAATCCCTGGCAGCAGATCAAGCTGACCATGCGAACCCTGGGCAGCCTGCTGCGGGGTGAGGCACTCGCACCGTCGAACTACGGACCGGTTCCCTCCGCGGTCGGTCGCTCCGATGGTGATTTCCTGGCCGATGAGGCCTCGCAGGCCATCAAGGCTCAATCCAAGAACAAGGAAACGGCAGGCGTGGGCTGAACGCCCTGAACCCATCGAATCCATGGCTGGACGCACGGGGTGCGTCCAGCTTTTTTTGTGCTTCAGGACTGGATCAGGTCGAAACGAGCCAGCTGAGACGCCTGATTGCGCAAAACACTCAGCAAATTGAGACGATTCGCACGCAACGCGAGGTCGTCGGCCATCACCATCACGCTGTCATCACCATCGAAGAAGGCCTCCAATGCCGGTGTGGCTTCCACCAGTGCGTCAGCAAGAGCCGTGTAGTCGCGGCCTGCCGCCAGTGGATGCAACCGTTCAATCACCGTCAGCATCGCTGCCTCACTGGGAGACTCGAAGCGCTTGGCATCGATCACCGCCGCAGGATCCAGACAGGAACGATCCAACTCTCCCTTCTCGGCCAGACGTGAGGCCCGTTGAACCACGGCTTGCACAGCCGACAGACGCTGCTGATCGCGAAGGCTGGTAAGCAGTTGAATCCGCTCACGGGCATCGAGGGGATCGCTGAGCAGCTGGTCATCGGAGACCTCCTCGCCAGCGACAGCCTGAACCAAGTCGATGGGATGGCCGTCGTCCTCCAATTGCGACACCAGTCTCTGCCGCAACAGCTGAACCAGATCGGCCTTCAGTTGGTCGGGAGCACAGCCGAACGACGACAGCGTTTCACACCACACCGGTGCCAAACCATCAAGCAAAGCCAGGAGATTCAGGCGCCAGCCGCGATCCCACAGGATGAGCAACACACCGTTGCCAGCACGACGGAGGGCATAGGGGTCGGATGAACCGGTGGGTCGCTCACCCTTGGTGAAAATGCTGAGCAACAGTTCCAAACGTTCCGCCAAGGCGACCACGGCACCGGCATCGGAACCCGGCAGGGCATCACCGGCTCCCCTTGGGTAATAGTGCTCCACCACGGCAAGAGCTGTCTCGCGGGACTCCCCTTCCTCGAGCAGGTACTTGCCACCCATCAGACCCTGGAGCTCAGGGAACTCACCGACCATCTGACTCACCAGGTCGTGCTTGCAGAGATGCGCGGCACGCCGGGCAGCGGACGCCACCTCGGCATCCAGAGCCACATGCTCCAGCAACACCTCGGCGATGCGCTCAAGACGATCGGAGCGATCGCGGAGGCTTCCCAGGCCCTCGGCGAAGGTCACACGATCGAGAGCCTCACGCCGATCAGCACTGGACTGACGGCGGTCCACACCCAGGAAGAACTCAGCATCGGCCAGTCGTGCCGTCAGCACACGTTCATTGCCCCGCACAATCGTCTCGGCAGCGGAGCGCAGCCCGTTGCTGACGAGAAGAAAATCAGGACAAAGCACCGCTTCAGCAGACGTCCGCAGCGGGTCCGCGGCGACTCCGGAGCGATCGAGAGGCACATAGCGTTGATGGGACTGCATCACCGTGCTGATCACCTCCGGCGGCAGGGCCAGAAAACGGTCAGCAATGCGCCCTTGAAGGACGTGGGGATCCTCCACCAAGTCCACGAGCTCCTCGAAGAGGCTGTCTGGACAGTTGGGAACTCCGCCTGCAGCGGCTGCAGCGTCATCAATGCTGCGACGAATCAGTGCGGCGCGTGCCGTTCGATCCACCTGCACCCCATGGGCAGCCAAAGCGTCGGCGTAGCTGCTCGCATCCTTGATTTCGACGGGCTGATCACCATGGAGGCGATGGCCGCGGCTGAAGCGATCGCTACGGACCACAGGATCCGAGCTGGTCTGCTCCAGAGGGATCACCGCATCACCCAACAAGGCAACCAACCAGCGGATGGGACGACTGAAGCGCTGGGCACCGGTTCCCCAACGCATGAAACGACGCCCCTGCAGACCGTCGATCCAGGTGGCAATCAATGCCGGCAGCAGAGACGCACTGGTCTGTCCGGGGGTCAGCACGGTTGCGAACAGACAGGGTCCCTTCGGGGTGTCCCGCTCCACCAGCTCCGCTGGATCCACCCCGCAGCGCTTGGCAAAGCCGATCGCAGCCGGACCTGGCACGCCATCGTTGAAGGCCTGCGCGACCGGGGGACCTTTGCGCTCTTCTTTTAGGTCCGTCTGCTCTTCATCGAGGTGGTCCACGCACACCACCAGGCGGCGCGGTGTTCCCGTGACCGTCACGGCGCCATGGGACAGTCGGGCTTCTCTTAAATCCAGTCGCACCCGCTCTTCCAGCTGGGTCAGCGCCTGAGAGGCAAAATCAGCGGGAAGCTCCTCAGTCCCAATCTCAAGAAGAAACGTTGTCGTCACGCCACTGATCAAGCCGACGGCGACTGTATTGGAAGCCGTTTCGCTACGTTCAACTCATTAACTGCAATTGCAGGTGAGCGGAAGCGCGGTGCCAGTGACCGACAGCGAAAACAACGGACTCCCCAAGGCGGAGCAACGCAAGCTCGACAGCATCCATTTGCGGGAGCCATTGCGAACCGAGCTCGCCAACGAGGAAGTCCGCTTCAGCGAAGACGCTGTTCAACTGTTGAAGTTTCACGGCAGCTATCAACAGCACCATCGCGAACTGCGCAAAACCGACAAAATCCGCAGCTGGCAAATGATGCTGCGGCTGAGAAGTCCAGGGGGTCGGATCCCGGCGCAGCTGTTTCTGGCCCTCGACGACCTCTCCAATCGGCTCGGCGACGGCACCCTGCGGGCGACGACCCGACAAGCCTTCCAGATGCACGGCATCGCCAAGGCCGATCTGAAGGAAGTGATCGGCACGATCGTTCGCAACCTGGGCTCCACCCTGGCCGCCTGTGGCGACATCAACCGCAACGTGATGGCACCGCCAGCGCCATTCGAAAAAGGGGGTTACCCAGTGGCCC
>JBMZMY010000057.1:0-10857 GCA_049619435.1 Synechococcus sp. | reverse complement strand
CATGCATGTCCTTGCTGATCTCCTTCACCGCGAACTGACCACGGAGCTCTGGAGCAGTGATCGCCAATGCCGGGCTGGGCACTGCGATCGGGGCATAGACGATCAACAATCCAACAGCGACGGCAAGGCAACGACGAAACAGGCCTGTCATCAGAGCGATGTGCCCACTGAGGGCTAACTTGTCGGCTCACGTTATGGCAGCTGCCCGGGGAGCGACGCGTCATGGCCATGACATTGCGGGTGGTGGTTCCACCCCATCCACTGATTGCCCATTGGCTGACGGTTCTGCGTCATCAGCACACACCGGCGCCGCTTTACGGAACGGCCCTACAGGAACTCGGGCGGTGGTTGACCTATGAGGCCATCCGCGATTGGCTGCCCCACCGCCCCCAGCAGGTGACTACCGCGACCGGCGAAGCCGAAGGCAGCGTGATCGAGTCCACCGTTCCCCTGCTGGCCTGCCCGATCCTTCCTGCGGGCTTGGAACTCTGGCAAGGCGCGCGCAGTGTCCTGCCGGAGGCCACGCTGTGTCTCGAACCACCCATCCAGGTGGAAGACAATGCGGGGCTGATTCTGTTCATCGATCAGATCAGCGATGGAGAACGGGAAGTGGCCCTGCTGCAGAAGCTTCAGCAGGCCGGCGTGGATGGCCGTCGCCTTCGCCTGATCACGGCACTCACCGCAAGCCCTGGACTGAAGCTGATTGGTGAAGCCATCCCTGATCTCACGCTCCACACCGCCTGCATCGATCCCGAGCTCACAGAGAACGGTTTGATCCAGCCCGGCATTGGTGATCCTGTGCAACGGCTCCAGATCAGAACACGTTCCGCTGATTAGGCTGAAGGCCTGCGAATCCCATGATGAGCCAGCACAACCCATCCTCTTCTGGATCCTTCGCAACGTTGGTCACCGGGGCTGTGATCGGCGCCGCGGGCCTGGCCTTCTGGCTGCTGAATGAGGCCGACCGACGCCGCCGGCTTGGCCAGCAGCGCTCAATGCTCTACGCACCGCGGATGCAAGACGGTTCGGAAGTGCTGAACACCCATCTCAACGGCCAAAACGGCAACCAGCAGCTGGAAGAGCGGGTGGAACGGCTCAACGCTGAAATTGCGCGTGTGCGCAGCCAGTTGGAACAACTGGGATCCGACGACTGAGCGCTCGGTAGGTTGGCCGGATCTCCACAGGTCCGACCTGCACCATGCTCCGTTCCGACGCCGTCACCAAGGGGATTCAGCGTTCGCCCAACCGCGCCATGCTGCGCGCTGTCGGTTTCGGGGACGGTGATTTCGGCAAGCCGATCCTCGGCATCGCCAATGGCTACAGCACGATCACGCCCTGCAACGTTGGCTTGAACGACCTGGCCCTCCGCGCTGAAGAAGCCGCGCGACAAGCCGGCGGCATGCCTCAGATGTTTGGAACCATCACCGTCAGCGACGGGATCTCGATGGGAACGGAGGGGATGAAATATTCCCTCGTCAGCCGAGAAGTGATCGCTGATGCGATCGAGACCGCCTGCAACGGCCAAAGCATGGACGGGGTGCTCGCCGTTGGTGGCTGCGACAAGAACATGCCTGGCGCGATGTTGGCCATGGCCCGGATGAACATCCCCGCCGTGTTTGTCTACGGCGGCACGATCAAGCCCGGAAAACTGGGTGGTTGCGACCTCACGGTGGTCAGCGCTTTTGAGGCGGTCGGTCAGTTGACCAGCGGCAAGATTGACGAAGAGCAGCTCACGGCTGTTGAGAAGAACGCCTGCCCTGGAGCGGGAAGTTGCGGTGGCATGTTCACTGCCAACACCATGAGTGCGGCAATCGAGACGATGGGCCTGAGCCTGCCGTACAGCTCCACGATGGCTGCGGAAGATCAGGAGAAGGCGGATAGTGCCGCCCGATCAGCCGAGGTGCTGGTGGAGGCGGTGAAGGCCAACATCCGTCCCCTCGATCTGCTGACCAAGGAGGCCTTCGAAAACGCGATCAGCGTGATCATGGCGGTGGGTGGGTCCACCAATGCCGTTCTGCACCTGCTGGCGATCGCTCGCACCGCAGGGGTTGATCTGAGCATCGATGACTTTGAACGAATCCGTCAGCGGGTTCCCGTGATCTGTGACCTCAAGCCCAGTGGGCGCTACGTGACGGTTGACCTGCACAACGCCGGCGGTATCCCCCAGGTGATGAAGCTGCTCCTGGATGCTGGCCTGCTGCACGGCGACTGCCGCACCGTGGAAGGCAAAACCCTGAAGGAGCTGCTGGCTGATGTCCCTTCAGCGCCGTCAAGCGATCAAGACGTGATCCGGCCCCTGAGCAATCCGCTGTATGCCAAAGGGCATCTGGCCATTCTCAAAGGGAACCTGGCCAGCGAAGGCAGTGTGGCCAAGATCAGTGGTGTGAAAACGCCGGTGCTCACCGGTCCAGCCCGCGTGTTCGAGAGCGAAGAAGACTGCCTCGCCGCCATCCTCAACAAAACGATTCAGGCAGGCGATGTTGTCGTCGTTCGCTATGAGGGTCCGGTTGGAGGGCCTGGCATGCGTGAAATGCTGGCTCCCACATCCGCCATCGTCGGCCAGGGGCTTGGCGACAAAGTGGCGCTGATCACCGATGGACGCTTCAGCGGTGGCACCTACGGCCTCGTTGTCGGACACGTGGCACCCGAGGCCGCCGTCGGCGGAACGATCGGTCTGGTGCAGGAAGGTGACAGCATCACCGTCGATGCCGACCAACTGCTGCTGCAGCTCAATGTGGATGATGCGGAACTGGACCGCCGCCGGGCCGCCTGGAGCAAGCCTGAGCCCCGCTACCGCACAGGAATCCTGGGCAAGTATTCCCGACTGGTCAGCAGCAGCAGCAAGGGGGCGGTCACCGATCAGCCCTGAGCTATCCGTTCAGGGCTGAGTCCCATCACATCTCCACGATCTGACGCCAAATTGCCCTGGCTCGGCCAGGGCATTGCGCAAAGGAATCAGCCAGGAAATTTTCAAAGAAGGCAATACCAATCTCCTTGTCCTCGAGATTGATTTGATCCATCGCAGAGGCCGGGAGATTTTCCGACACCAACGTCTGCATCATTCCCCGTTCAATGGCGCCTGACAGGGGAAAACCACCGCAGTAATGCTTTGCCGTATTGGACCCCATCGTCGCTGCAATGGTGATGCGTTGAGACGGATTGAGTGAGGCCGCTTGAACTGTTGAGGCGACACCAAGGCTCTGCAGCGTCAAAGCCAAGACGCCAACCGACCACCACTTGCTCACAACAGACCATCCAACGAGCCCCAGTCATAGCGGCTCTGGTCAGAGTCGCTACGCGAGTCTCCCGGCCGAATCAACGTCCTCAGACGGCGACCCAAGGCTTCTAGAGGTGCCGAATCCTGGGGCGCTACACAGCGTTGACCGCTTTCACCATCCATCCACACCGGATGACGACCCTGCCAAAGGATGGGTCGGTCAGGCTGATCCCACCAGCTCAGCATCAAGTTGATCTCCTCGCCACTGCGGTAGATCTCCAGCTCAAGATCACGATCGCTGTGGCGCAACCCCTCCTGATCACGACACTCAATCCGCAGAGACACATCGTCGATGCTGACATCCGTTGCATCGTCAGCGGAGAGCAACACCACCGAGTGGTTCCAAGGCTTGAAGCACACGTCCGCCGAACGGGCGATCAACACCTGCAGATCCATGGGTCAACGCAAAAGGGCGATCGAGTGGAGCAACAAACGAATCGGCCCTGAACGGAATCCTGCATTCAAGGAACCATCATCACCGAACTTGGAATGCAACACCTGAATCCGCGTGATCCCCGCCGCATCAAAACGCAGGGGGAGACCCACAGGTTTGGCACGGACGGTAGGGCTGAGTTGAGTGAAGGGAACATCGATCGCCGTAGTCCCACTGGGATTGGTGGGAACATCGATCACCCAGCGCACCCCGCCGGGGATCAGTTCCGTCAGACCAAGAGCACCATCGCGACAACCGAGGGCAATTTTGAGCGTCCGGCCCTCGCCCTCCACCAGGAAACGAAGACCTGAGGAACCGGCAAGGTCCAAGGGTGGCGACAAGCGAGGAGAACGGAAGCTGACGAAACCACCACCCTGCTCAATCAACTCACCCTCCAAGAGCAATCCATCGGGGGTGACACGACAGCCCGCCCGGGAACGACCGCCCATGATCGTGTCGTTGAGACACGTCCATTCAGCAAAGTCGTCGCCCTGAAACAGTGGGGACTCAGAGGCCAGCGGCTGCATCCTGATCAGCAAGGATGAGCACATCCTTAGCAGGTTGAACCAGCCGGGCGGGAGTGCGTTCAGCTGATTCGGATGGATCGATCAATCGACGCAACGCCTCCTGTTTGCCCGCTCCGGCCACCAAAAAGATCACCTGACGGGCCGCACTCAGAACCGGAGCCGTCAGGGTGATGCGATCCAGACCTTTACCCCGGCCAACGGTGGCCCAGACATCAGTGACACCGGGTGCTTCCGTGCCTGGAAACAGCGACGCCGTATGGCCGTCATCACCGAGGCCAAGCACCATCACGTCAAAGATCGGGGGTGTTCCCGGACAAATTCGCTGCACCAGGTCAGCGAACACAGCCGAACTGGCCTCTGCAGACTCCAGCTCCACCGTCGGCACCGGATGAAAGATGGCCTTGGATCCTGGCTCCTGGGCCATCAACGTGCCGCGAACCATGCGGGCATTGCTGGAGTCGTCATCCGCGGACACCCAGCGTTCATCGCCGAGGACCACATCGACCCGCTCCCAGGGGAGACGTTCCTGGCCGAGCAGGGTGTAGGCCTTACCCGGTGTGGAACCACCGGATAGGGCGATCTGGCAACGATCCCGTTCACCCAGGGCCAGATCAATCTGGGAGGCAATGGTCTGCGATGCACGACGGGCAAGATCCTGCGCGTCGGCTGCACGCTCAATCCGATAGGAAGTCATGAGGTTCTGTCTCGCCTCAGTCGAGCCACTCAGTGTGGAACGATCCGTCCTGATCCACACGCTTGTAGGTGTGAGAGCCAAAGCAATCGCGCATGGCCTGAACGAGGTTCTGAGGCAGCCGCCCCGTGCGGTAGCTGTTGATGTAATCGAGTGTGCTACTGAAGCAAGGGACCGGAATTCCGGCTTCCGCTGCGCCAGCAACCACCTTGGCTAAACCAGGAAGACGGCGATTAACCTGGTCCGCAAACCAGGGGTCAATCATCAGATTCTCCAGCTGCGGATTGAGGTTGAAGGCATCCTGAATGCGTTTGAGCAGACGCGAGCGAATGATGCAGCCCCCCTTCCAGATCTGAGCGATCGAGGGCATGTTCAGTGAATAGTCGAGATCGTTGGACGCGATGCGCAGCAACTCCATGCCCTGGGCGTAACTGGCGACACAGCTCAACACCACGGCATCCATCAGAGGAGCCATCGCATCGTCGGGATGGCCAAGATCAAAATCCTTCACCGGCGGGCCGTTGAGAATGCCTTCAGCGTGCAGTCGCTGTAGCTTCATCGAGCTCATCACCCGTCCGTTGAGCGACGCGTAAATGGTTGGCACTGACGCACCCATCTGGAGTGCCGTCACCACGGTCCAGAGACCCGTGCCCTTCTGACCGGCCTGATCCATGATCTTTTCAACGAGATCAGCACCGTCTTTTGGATCTTTGGTTCGCAGGCAGATCTCAGTGATTTCGACCAGGTAGGAGGAAAGCTCCTCCGTTGCATTCCACTGACCGAGCACGTCAGCCATCTGATCGCCTGACATGCCTTTGACCCGCTTCATCAGGTCGTAGGCCTCGGCGAGGATCTGCTCAATCCCATACTCAATGCCGTTGTGAACGGTCTTGACCAAGTGGCCAGAGCCGCCTGGTCCGATGTAAGTGACGCAAGGGCCGTCCTCCACCTGGGCCGCCATAGTGCTGACCAGACTTTCAATGGCGTCGTAGGAGCTTTTGGTGCCCCCGGGCATCATGCTGGGACCCTCCAGAGCACCTTTTGCTCCGCCGGACACACCCATCCCGATAAAGCCAAAACTCTTGCTCTCCAGCTGCTTGACGCGACGCTCGGTGTCCTGATAATCCGAGTTGCCTCCATCGATCAACAGATCGCCCTCTTCGAGGTAAGGAGAAATCTGATCAACGACTGCATCAACAGCCGGACCAGCCTTAACCATCATCAGAATCCGACGGGGTCGCTCAAGCTTGTCAACAAAATCCTTGAGATCAGTTGCTCCCTGAATATTTTTTCCTGACCCACGACCATTCAGAAATTCTTCTGTCTTGGCATAAGTACGGTTATAAACAACGCTGGAAAAACCATTACTCTCAGCATTGAGGACGAGGTTCTCGCCCATCACGCCGAGACCAATCAGACCGAAATGAGATTTGGACATGGTCTGAGGATTACGGGAACAGTGTTTTTAGTGTGCGTAAAAACAGCCTCGACGTCTGCCTTGAACACACGTTCTGTCAGGAACAAACGACCAAGGCCTTCAGAAGGCCTTGGTCGTGGGTGATCAGATCACAGTGCCGTCGGGGATGGTGGCGTTCTTGACGACGACAACGATGCCGTTGCGGATGTAGAAGCCCTGATCAGGGCGATCAGCTTCTTCAACGCGATCCTTGTTGACGATGGTCACATTGGATCCGATCCGGGCATTTTTATCAAGAATGGCACCTTTAACGGTCGTGCCCTCGCCCACACCCAGGGGAATCCCCCCCCGCTCACGCAACAGGGTCCTCTCCTCGGACGACTCGAAGTAATCGGCACCCATCACCAGGGTTTCCTGGACGACAGCATCGGTTTCAATGCGACTCCGAACACCCAACACGCAGTGGTGGACACTGCAGGATTTCAAGATAGAACCCTCACCGATGATGGAATCAGTGACCTGAACATCCACCAGCTTGCTGGGGGGCAGGTAGCGAGGGCGGGTATAAATCGGGAACTTTTCGTCGTAGAAGCTGAACGGAGGGGAAGGCTGCTGGGTGAGGGCCAGGTTGGCCTCGTAGAAAGCGCCGATGGTGCCGATGTCTTCCCAGTAATCGTTGAAGACGTAGCTCTTGAGTTTGTCCCCACGAGACAAGGCCTCGGGGATCACCTCCTTACCAAAATCTTTGTGGGACGGGTTGCTATCCAACAGATTGAAGAGCGTCTTCCTACTGAAGACGTAGATCCCCATGGATGCCAGGTACGGCTTCTCCTTGGCTTCGTCTGCTGTTAAACCGAAACGGGCCGTATCGACAGCCATAGCCTTGAGGGACTCACCTTTGGGCTTTTCACGGAACTCTTTGATGTCACCATCCTCATTGGTGCGCATCAAGCCAAATGCTTCGGCTTGGGCGGGATCCACCGGCAATGCGGCAACCGTGAGATCTGCGCCGGATTGACGGTGATGCTCAACGAACTTGCTGTAATCCATCCGGTACAGCTGATCACCGGACAAGATCAAGTACTCATCGACATCCCACTCCTGAAGCAACCACTGATATTTGCGAACCGCATCAGCAGTGCCCTCAAACCAGGAGGGACTATCAGGGGTTTGCTGGGCAGCGAGAACTTCAACGAATCCCTGGCCGAATGACGCGCTGAGGTTGAAGCTCTGGCTGAGGTGACGATTCAACGAAGCACTATTGAACTGCGTCATCACGTACATCTTGTTGATGCCGGAGTTGATGCAGTTACTGATCGGAATATCAATCAGACGATATTTACCAGCCAAAGGAACAGCAGGCTTCGCCCGCATCTTGGTCAACGGGTAGAGACGAGTACCTGCACCGCCGCCGAGAATGATTGCAAGTACCCGCTTCATGACGACTCCCGAGATCGGCGTTACCAGAAGAACTTACTGGAGTTTTCCCGATCTCGAACGTCCTCGGGGATCAATCCAGCGAGATTGGTGGGAATCAGTCCTGGACTGACAGAAATCAGCCTTCAGTTGCAGGGTCCAGGCCGAAGAGACGCTCAACGGTTCGCAATGCTTGCTGCCGATCGGAGCGATTCTGTGGCGCCCTTAACTGGGTGACGGGGGTGTGGAGAATCTTGTTGATGATTCCCTTGCTCAATGCTTCCACCACCTTGCGCTCGCGAGCCGAAAAATCGGGACCCATCCGACTCAAAGCTTTTTGCAATTCCTCCGCGCGAACCGCCTCCATCGTGGATCGCAGACGGTTGATGGTTGGAACGGCCTCAAGGCTGTCCCACCAATCCAAGAATTGCTGAGCTTCCTGTTTCAGGAGTTCCTCGGCCTCACGGGCCATGGCCTGACGCGCTTCCTGGTTGCGCGCGACAACCTCCTGCAAATCATCTACATCGAAGGATTCAACACCCTCAACAGTGGCGGCATCCGCAGCGATATTGCGCGGAACACCAATATCAATCAACCGCAAAGCACTGCGACGATTCAAAGGCTCCAACCGAGCCGCATCGATGATCGGATCATCGGAGGCTGTGCTGGTGAACACCAGCGAACACGTGCTCAGGCACTGGTTCAATTCCGTTAAGGGACGGCACTGAATCGGCAGCTCTGGGAAATCGCGAGCCAACAATTCAGCACGCTCGACGGTGCGATTCAGCAGCACCACACCAGAGGCTCCTTTCGCCTGCAGGTGCTGGAGCAGCAGGCGACTCATCCGTCCGGCACCGACGACGGCGATCTGCTCGGTTTCCAGCGTGACCAGCTGATCGAGGCCACGAGATTGCCCCAGCTTCAACTGAGCCAGCTCAACGGCAGCCGAACTGATCGAAACGGCACCGGTACCGAGATTGGTTTCACTGCGAACGCGCTTGCCAGTACTGACGGCTTGGGTCAGAAGGCGATTGAGAATGGGACCAAGGGATTTGTGCTCTTGACCCAGACGCATCATCTTCTTGACCTGGGACAGGATCTGACCTTCACCCAGAACAAGGCTGTCCAACCCTGCCGCCACCCGCATCAGGTGATCAACGGCGTCTTCGTGGTGAAAGCTGAAGAGATGCGGAGACAATTCATCGGTCTTCAGACCGGAATGCCCACTCAAAAAATCATTGACGGCGGAAACACCAAGGTCGGGATTGCGAACCAGGGTGTAGATCTCGAGCCGGTTACAGGTGCTGAGGATTGAAGCCTCCAGCACCTGTTCGTTGCCCCTCAACGATTGGAGAGACATCTCCATGGTCTGTTCCGGGATGCTCAGGCGCTCCCGGATTTCGACCGGTGCCGTGCGATGACTCAGGCCGACGACGGCAATATGCATGGAGATGCTCCTCTCAACCGGGAATTGACAGTCAGTTCAGAGCGATGCTCTGAGCGCCGTCTTTGATGTGCACGGTGTTGGTGAAACGGCAGGTGTTATCCAGATTGCTGATCACCAGACTGCTCGTGCGGGTGCAGTCGTTCTCGAACTTAACTCCATTGAAGAGCAGGCCATCGGTGATGCCGCTGCCAGCGAAGACAACGTGCTCACCGCAAGCCAGTTCGGAGGCGTCATAGACCTTGTCGGGGTCGGTGATGCCCATCTCGGCGAGACGTGCCAGGTTGCCCTCCTTGGTGAGGTCAGCCCACTCTTTGGTCTGAGCGACAGCGGGGTCGTACACCAGCTGACCTTGGAAGTGACCACCCAGTGCGCGCATGGCGGCAGCAGAAATCACACCTTCAGGAGCAGCACCAATGCCCATCAGGCAATGGGTTCCCGTTCCAGCGAAACCACAGGCAATCGCAGCCTGAACGTCACCATCAGAGATGGGCTGGATGCGGGCGCCGGTGGCGCGGATCTCGGCAATCAGATCCTTATGACGAGCACGGTCCATGACCACGATCGTCAGTTCGTCAGGAGCCAGACCCAGGCACTCGCTGAGGATTTTGATGTTCTCCGTGGCCGATTTATTGATATCAACCTTGCCCTTGGCCGCCGGGGGCGCAGCCAGCTTCTTCATGTAGAAGTCAGGAGCGTTGAAGAGACCGCCGCGGTCAGACGCAGCGAGCACAGCCATGGAGCCGCGCTGACTGAAGGCGCACAGGTTGGTGCCTTCGCAGGGGTCAACGGCGAAATCGACACCGGGGCCAGTGCCACTGCCCACTTCCTCGCCGATGTACAGCATGGGAGCTTCATCACGCTCGCCTTCGCCGATGACGATGCGGCCCTGCATTTGGATCTGACCCATGCGCTTGCGCATGGCTTCCACGGCAGCAGCGTCAGCTTCGTCCTTCAAGCCCTTGCCAGAGAGCTTGGCGGAAGCGATGGCTGCCTGCTCGACAACCTCGAGAATTTCCTGAATGAGGGTCTGATCCACGTGACTCCGGAAGTGGGGTGGTGAGGGGCTGGCGAGATGGTTGTGGCAGGACAGCTTGCCGCTACCGCAAGGGATCTCAACACAAAAGCGCGGCTAACTGTATCAGTGGTTGCAGGAGTCCTTAAAATCTCCCCGCAAAACCGCGACCACTTCGATGAGCACCAAGCCCCTGGTGATTTCGCCGTCGATCCTCTCGGCTGATTTCGCCCGCCTCGGAGAAGAGGTCAAAGCCGTTGATCAGGCCGGCGCCGACTGGATTCACGTCGATGTGATGGATGGTCGCTTCGTGCCCAACATCACGATCGGACCCCTGATCGTGGAAGCCCTGCGTCCGGTGACCCAGAAGCCTCTGGACGTTCACCTCATGATCGTCGAGCCGGAAAAGTACGTCCCAGACTTCGCCAAAGCCGGGGCGGACATCATTTCCGTTCAGGTCGAGGCCTGCCCTCACCTGCACCGCAACCTGGCTCAGATCAAGGATCTCGGCAAGAAAGCTGGCGCTGTGCTGAACCCGGGTACACCGTTGGACACCCTGGAGTACTGCCTGGAGCTGTGCGACCTGGTGCTGATCATGAGCGTGAACCCCGGCTTCGGTGGACAGAGCTTCATTGAC
>JBMZMY010000056.1:0-10883 GCA_049619435.1 Synechococcus sp. | reverse complement strand
GGCGCGTCTGCGTCAGGCCAATCGTCTCTTCGCTCGTATGGAGGCGCCGTTGACCAAGGAGGATCTGATTACGATCGAAGCGGCGGATATTCGAGCCAGCCGCGTGTTCCAGGGTGAGGTGGAGGGCCATCACCAGTGGGGATCGGTGGAGAACTCCACGGAGAGTTGACCGGACTTGGAGGCGGGCACGGTGCTGATGCAGGCTCGCACCACCGTGCCGTTGACGTCGATTTCACAGGCGCCGCAGCTGCCCCCGAGGCAGCCGGTCGGGATCGAGACCCCGGCCCGGCTGGCACTCAGCAACCAATCGGTGCCCACGGTTTCCGTGGTGAGACGGCCATTCGGCCAGCGCACGTGGATGGTGCTCATGACCTCAAGAGGGGGTGAGAAGGGGGGTGAGATCCACATGCTGCTCGAAGGCGTCGGCCAGGCGATCCAGCAGCTGCTCGCGATGCACGCGGTGATGGGCCTGATCGAGTGATAGCGGGGCGAGTCCTTTGTGCCCTCGCAGCTGATTCAGCCATTGCCGCCGCCAGGGTCCGTTGTCCAGAACGCCATGCAGATAAGTGCCGATCAGGTGTCCGCCGTCGGGGGTGGCCTGCCACCATCCCAGCCCGTCGGCATCGGTGAGCGGCTGCAGTTCCGGGCCGGCTGCCGTGGCCCCATGGTGCAGTTCGAAGCCACTGATGCTGGTCTGCAAAGGCCAGTGGGCATGGACCTGGCGCTGCCTCAGGGCTTTGTCGCCCGCACCAAAGCTGGTCTCGAGGGCCATCAGGCCCAGCCCAGCCACAGGGCCGACGCTGCTATCCCCACCCTCCAATCCCACGGGATCCTCCAGGCGGGTGCCCAGCAGCTGCATGCCGCCGCAGATCCCGAGGATGCTGCCGCCAGCGCTGCTGTAGGCCTTGAGCTGGACGTCAAGGCCGCCGGCCCGCAGCGCCTGCAGATCGCGCAGGGTCTGTTTGCTGCCCGGCAGGATCACCGCATCGGGTTGGCCGAGCGTCTCGCCCGGGTTCACCCAGCGCAGCCGCACCGATGGTTCGGCTTCGAGGGGGTCCAGATCGGAGAAGTTGCTCAGCGATGGCAGCCGCAGCACAGCGATCTCAAGATCGCATTGGCCCCGTTTGGGACGCCGCTCGAGCAGATCTAGGGAGTCCTCCGGCGGAAAGAGGTCATTGAGCCAGGGCATGACCCCGAGCACAGGGATGCCGGTGTGCTCCTCCAACCAGCTGCGCCCCTGATCGAAGAGCTCTCTGCGGCCGCGAAAGCGATTGATCAGCAGTCCTTTGATCAAGGGGCGTTCCACCGGTCGCAGCAGGGCCAGGGTGCCCATGATCTGCGCGAACACCCCTCCGCGTTCAATGTCGGCCACCAGGATGCAGTTCGCCCGGAGGTACTGGGCCAGGCGCAGGTTGGTGAGATCGCGGTGTTGCAGGTTGACTTCCACAGGGCTGCCGGCTCCCTCCAGCACCAGACGTCCCTGGGGCCACCGCGTTTCCAACTGCTCCAGCCCTGCGCGAATGGCGTTCCAGCCCGGCCGGAACCAATCGCGGTAATAGTGCTCGGCTCGGGCGGTGCCGACGCTGCGGCCTCCATGGATGAGCTCACTGGTGCTGTCCCCCCGCGGTTTGAGCAGCACGGGATTCATGGCTGCCCAGGGTTCCAGTCCCGCAGACCAGGCCTGCATGGCTTGGGAATACGCCATTTCATGGCCGTCGCCATCCACCCAGGCGTTGTTGCTCATGTTTTGCCCCTTGAAGGGCAGCGGTTGTTCGCCGCGTCGGTGCAGCACCCGGCAAAGGGCTGCGGTCATCAGGGATTTTCCGGCGCCACTGGAGGTTCCCAGCACCATCAGCGGTTGCTTTGCGCGCATGCTCAACGGGGCCAGATCCGCCGCAATCCGTTGCGCACGCGGTCGGCGAGAGCAGCAGGTGTCTCGAGAAGCTGTGGATCGGCATCCAACAGTTGGCGGCCCAGGGGGGTGAGCCGGAAACGACTGGTGAGGCCCTGGCCGTCCACTTCACGACGCAGCACGCCGACGTTGATCAACCAGAGCAGATGGTCTTCGAGGACCTCTGCGTTGCGGGGCCAACCCTGATTGGTTCGGCCGTAGCGTTCCGGCTGTTGCCAGAGCGTGGCGGCATCGAGTCCCTGGTGTTGCAGGTCTCGATACACATTGGTGGCCAATGGCAGGCAGCGCATGGCCCGTCGGGCACGCCGGTGACTGCGCTGGTCGAGCAGGTCGTTGGGCTGAGCGATGGCAAGGCTCCCGTCTTTGGCAGCCTACGGAGTGTTGTTCGGCGTTGTCTTGTCTGTGCTGCTGCTCGCTTCAGCCTCCCCTGCCCGACGGCGTCTGTTGGAGCAGGCGGGGATTCCCCATCGGGTTCGCGTCAGCGGGGTGGATGAATCCACGATCAGCCATCCCGATCCTGCGGAGTTGGTGCAACGGTTGGCGCAGGCCAAGGCCCGAGCCGTGTTTGAGGGCCTGGAGGAGGCTTCGGATCGGGAATGCTCTGCCGTGTTGGGCTGTGATTCGGTGCTGGTGTTCCACGGCGAGGTCTTTGGCAAACCACGAAACGCAGCCGAAGCGATCAGCCGCTGGCATCGGATGGCCGGTGCGTCTGGCGACCTGCTCACCGGCCATTGTTTGATGACCCGGGAGGGCGTCACCACCCTCGCCTGTGTACGCACCGTGGTGCATTTCGCAGCGCTGAGCCCCGCTGAAATTCAGGATTATGTGGCGTCTGGAGAGCCACTGCAGTGTGCTGGTGGCTTTGCCTTGGAGGGGCGCGGTGGTCTGTGCATTGCCAGCCTTGAGGGCTGCTACTCGAATGTGATTGGCCTCAGCCTGCCCTGGTTGCGCGTTGCGCTGCAGAACAGGCTGAGAACCGTTGAGTAAGGATCAGGGCAGCGCGGCGATCGCTTCGATCTCGACGAACCATTCCGGACTGGGCAGTTCCGGCACGATGATGATCGAGTTGGTGGGGTAGTCGCCCTTGGGATAGAGGCTCGGAAACAGTTGCAGCCGTTTCTGTGTGTAGGCCTCCACATGCCCGATCTTCACGGTGGAGTTGAACTTCACCACGTGGCCGAAGCCCGCATTGGCGGCCTCCAGTGCAATTCGCAGATTGGCAAACACCTGATCCATCTGCTCCTCAATCGTGCTGCCCATGGTGTTGCCATGGGCATCCACACCGGTCTGTCCGGCGATGAATAACAAGGAGCTGCAGCTGGCTTGAACAACTTGGCTGTAGGGGGTGCTGGGTTGCACCAGCCCTGCAGGCTGAATGATCTTGCGTTCCATGCTTCGCGTAATGACGGGGAATCAGTGGTGGTGTGTGCCGACTTTGTGGTACGGAGCTGATTGGGATGCTTCGAGTTGTTGGAGGGCGCTCTTGATGTCTTCGATCAGAACATCAGCCATGTTGCGGCTGAACTGCTCTTTCACATTCATCCGCATCACGTTCACGGACTGAGCATCAGGCGGCATGCTGAAGGCGGGAATAATCCAGCCTTTTTGGGCAAGAACCTTCACGAGGTCAGCGGCGTTAAAGCGGCTCTCGTCTTTCAGTGTTGCGCAGCAGGATGGGGTGTAAGTGCCATCATTGACAAGTTCGAACTTTCCAATCTCTCGGATTCCATTGGCTAGATAGCGAGCATTTTCACGCATGGTCTGTTGAATCTTCGTGTAGCCCTCTCGGCCCAGTCTCAGGAAGTTGTAGTACTGCGCAATGATCATTGCTCCACCGCGGGAGAAGTTCAGGCTGAAGGATTTTTCGAGGAAGCCAAGCACATTGGTTTCGGTCACCAGGCTCTTGGGAATGTCGCTTTCATCACGCCAGAGAGCCCAGCCGATTCCGGGGTAGACCAGGCCATATTTATGACCTGAGATGTTGATGGTTTTTACTTGCTCGAGCCGGAAATCCCATTTGATCTCAGGGTTGAGGAATGGGGCGATCATCGCTCCGCTGGCGCCATCCACATGCAGGGGGATGTCGAGCCCTTTTTGATTCTTGAGCTCAACCAGAGCATTGTTGATTTCTTCGATCGGGTCGTACTGGAACGTGTAGGAGGTGCCGAGTACTCCAACCACACAGATGGTGTTTTCATCCACACGTTTCATCACCTCTTCAGTGGTGATCGTGTATTTCTGCGGATGTAGTGGAATGAGCCGCTGCTCAATCTCGAAGTAGATCGATCCCTTGTTCCACACCAAGTGAACATCGTTTCCCATCACGATGTTGGGGTTGTCGTAGGGCTTTCCTTCCGCCTTGCGTTTCTCCTGCCAGGCACGCTTGTGGGCCAAGATGGCCAACATCACGGCTTCCGACGAACCAACGCATTCGGTTCCCCAGGCCTTCTCAACATCTGGAGCGCCGCAGAGGCCGTTGAGAATGGCAACGCATCTCTGTTGGATTTCGCTATTGGCCCGATAGACCTCAGTATCGATGTAGTTAACACCTAGGTTTTCGCCAATCAGGCGATCACATTCCTCATCCATCACAGTGGTGACAAACGAGGCCATATTGAGAATTGGATTCGCCTGGGTCGCCAGTTCGTCGTGGATCAGCTGATAGGCGGCGCGCGGGGTCATTCCCTTGTCTGGAAGCGACTTGGCCGGAAGGCTCTCGAGGAAAAAGCGGGAGCCGAATGTCGGCGTCAGCATGTCATCAGACTTAGTCATGGCTCGCTGGGTGGGAACAAGTTGGGGCGAGGGTGCCAACTTGGTTGTAGCGAGCTGCTCAGATTTTGCTTGATTTCAATCTAAAATTGTTGTTTGTTTGAGTGTGAATTTGTTGTGGAGAGATTGTATGCATCGTGTCGACCATGGCAACCTCTCGCAAGGCTTTCTTAAGTCTTGTCAGCCAATGCTGGTTTGCAGTCCGGCGTGCAACAGGTTTCTGCAGCCTGAGATCGCTTGCATGGCCAAGAGCAGGCCAACGAGCACATTGCTGCCAACATGCAAGCGACGGATCCTCATGTCCCGCGCAATAGCGGGTTGAAGCGTGGTGGATCCCAGCAGCAGGCCGCTCAACAACAGTCCCATCCAGAAGTGCGATTGCCAGAAGAGGGGATCCCATGGACGATCACTGAGCCGTTCCACTTCTGGAGCTAGGCCCAGCACCAGCAAGGTGCACCAGCTGCTCCCCGCTCCAACTAGACGACGCCACAGCCGGCGGCTGTTGAGGCAAGCACTGAAGCAGACGAGCACGATGGCTGCCATCAGCAGCCATCGCCCTAGATGCAGAGGGGCCACGCTGTGGCCTAGACCGAACAGCACGGCCGTCAACACCCCACCGGTGACCCATGCCCCGTGCTGGGCGTGCTCCACCGGCACTGTGTCGGCAATGGGGTTGATGTTGAGGCGCTTTTCGCGGACGAGGATCCCCAGCCTGATCGTGGCGCCCACCACGGGATAGACGAAGAGAATCATCAGAACCGGATGCACCAGCCCCATCCAGTCATGGGTACTGAGGACCTGATCAGTCACGGTGAGTCTTGGGCAGTCCCCAGCCTGCCCGACCTGATGACGCGGTCAGGATCGCTTGGGGGTTGCGGACGGGAGGTAGCCGAAGCTTTGCTGATAGGCCGCCGCAAAACGAGCGCGGTTGCTGAAGCGATAGCGCGTCCGCACTTCATCGACCGTCCAGCTTCGGGTGGGATCGGTCAAGGCAATGCGGGCTTGCTCCAGTCGGATGTGCCGTAGAAATTGCATCACACCCATGCCGTAGCTGTTTCTGCAGTGTTCGGAGAGGGTTGTTTTGCCGATGTTCAGGTGCCGGCACACTTCCATGAGCGACAACGGTTCTGTCTCTGCTTCGCTGTGGGCAAGGCTGACGAGCTGCTGGAGAAGTTTGGTTGGTCTGGCCTGGATCGGTGCCTCGTCGCCGTTTTCCAGAAGTGCCGTCATCAGATCCATGAATTGCAGCTCCGTGAGTTGCTGACGCAGGGCGGCCGCATGGAGGCGTTTGTAATCCTGACTTTGCTGCTCGGTGAGTTGGAGGCCGGCAGCAGAGTCCAGCACGTCCAAAGCGCGAAAGGCGTTCACCGCAAGTAGGCGTCTGCGGAAGGCCTTGGCAGGCAGGTGGCTGCGCAGAGCTCCGCCAACGTGGACCACATGCAACTCGCTGGAGCTGTAGGTGCTCATGCGTTGGGCGGCGACGGTAATGCCATTGGTGTTGCAGTCGCCGCTTTCCAGCAAGGTGAAGGTGAGCAGTCCGGATGGTTCGGGACCTGCAAAGAGACAGCGCCGATCAACAAATACGCGAAAGAACGACGCCGACCCTGCTGTGGCCGTTTGAATGTTGGTGTTGATGCGGCCGCCATCAAGTTGGGTCCCTCGGAGCTGATAGCCAAGGGATCCGGTGCCATCAAGAACAGCGTCGAGCGGTCCGGAGAAGTTCATGACTGCCCCCTAACGCACCGCTGAAACTCTTCGAGCAGAAAATCTTCGACTGTGTTTGTGGATAATAATGTGGTGTGATGATGCATGAAGTCGTTTAAAACTTCAGGAGCAAATGCGGTTTTGGAAATTTCTTGTACGTCTTTTGCGCTAAATATAGAGGCGGCTGCTTCCGAGTTTGGGCCATACTTTTCTACGAGTAGTGAAACTTCGCTGAATAGGGTTTTAAGTTTCATTGTTCGATGCGTGCGCAACCACCGGCCGATGGCCTTTGTCGGAAGGAATAAAGAAATAGAGTTAAAAATTATAGGCAAAAAATCTGTAGTGTCAATTACTCTTCTCGCTCATGCAGCCAGTTCTGGAGTTTTTTGGCTTCACGTTCTTCAAATTTCTTGACTTCGTCTTCTCTGCGCTTGAGGTAGTCCACCAAGGTTTGATTGCGCTCTTTTTCGAGCTCGGCAGCCTTGCGGGCATTGAGCTCTTGGCGTCGCTCCCACAGCTCTTTGCGCGTCGCCACACCCACCCCTTTGCTATAGAAAAATTATTTCTCAGGACCGTTGCGTCTCGTTGAGTCTCGAACAAATCGGCCCGGTGCGGTCCTGTGGCCTCGGCGTCCCTAAGACGGCCAAAAAAAAGCCCCCACCTTGCGGTGGAGGAGAGAGTCGATGCTGAAGGGATCAAACCTTGCGGGAGTAGTACTCCACCACCAGCAGTTCGTTGATTTCGAGGGCAACCCACTCGCGCTCGGTGCGTCCCAGCACCTTGGCGCTGAGCTTGGCTTTGTCGAGTTCGAGGTGGGGAGGCACGTTGGCCAGGCCAGGAAATTCCAGGTTGGCCTCGGCCAGTTTCTTGCTGCACTTGCGCTCGCGCACGGCGATCACGTCACCGGGCTTGCACTGGTAGCTGGCGATGTCGGTGACACGGCCGTTCACGGTGATGTGACCGTGGTTCACCAGCTGACGGGCACCGGGAACGGTGGGGCCGAAGCCGAGGCGGAAGCAGACGTTGTCGAGTCTGTTTTCCAGAAGCTTGAGCAGGTTGGTTCCAGTGGAACCGTCCTGGGCACGGGCTTTTTTCACGTAGCGCACCAATTGGCGCTCGGACACCCCGTAGTTGAAGCGGAGTTTTTGCTTTTCTTCGAGTCGGATCGCGTATTCAGAGCGCTTGCGACGGGCTTGGCCGTGCTGACCGGGGGGATAAGACCGTTTTGCGGCCTTCCGGGTGAGACCGGGGAGGTCTCCCAAGCGCCGCGTGATCCTCAGGCGAGGGCCGCGGTAGCGAGACATAGGGACGTGAGTCGGAGGTTCAATCGTGCGTGTGACTCGGCATGCTGGATCCAGCGATGGATCACGGCAGCCTGACCATGCACGAATCGACCACTGTATCTGGCGATCGACGGGAGGTCGTACAGCCCTGGTTCAGTCGTGGTCTGGCCACGGTTTTGTTGGCCGCGATTGGCCTCTATCGCCAATTCATTTCGCCGCTGCTGGGCCCCCGTTGTCGCTTCACGCCCACCTGTAGCGCCTATGGCCTGGAGGCGATTCAGCGGCATGGACCCTGGCGAGGCAGCTGGCTCACGCTGAGGCGTCTGCTGCGATGCCACCCATGGACACCCTGTGGCTGTGATCCTGTTCCTGATTGATGACTGATCGAATGACCCAATCCTTGGTGTTGTTCAGCCGTCAGGGCTGTTGTTTGTGCGAGGGGCTTGAGCAACGCCTCCAGTCCCTGGATCTCTCTGGTTTGGGTCTGGTGCTCGAGGTCGTGGATATCGATGCCCCTGAGATGTCTCCAGATCTGAGAGCACGGTTTGATCTGGAGGTTCCCGTGCTGTGCGTGGCCGGGCGCACGTTGCCGCGGGTTTCGCCACGGCTGAAGGGAGATGGTCTCTTCAATTGGTTGCAACGCGCTCTGTCGTCCGTTGCTGAGCCGACTTAAAACACAGACACCTGGACGGGACTCCCTTGAGTGTGACGCTGCATTCCCTGCTGAAGGATGTGGGAGTCGCCATTCCGGATGGACTGGAGAACGCTCCGCTGTCGGCCATCACGAGTGATTCGCGCGCGGTCGGGAGTGGGTCGTTGTTTCTGGGCTTGCCGGGAGAGCGGGTGGATGGCGGCGCGTTCTGGCGCCAGGCCCTGCAGGCCGGTGCGGCGGCCGCAGTGATCGGACCTGCTGCCGCTGCGGCGGATCCGCCGGGGGTGGGTGATCCAGTGGTTGTGGTTCCAGAGCCTGTGGCCCGGCTGGTGGGTGACCTGTCTGCGTCGTTCTGGGATCACCCCAGTCGTCGCATGGCTTTGATCGGCGTCACGGGAACCAATGGCAAGACGACCACGACGCACCTGATTGAGCATCTCGCTGGGCAAGTGGGTCAGCCGACGGCTCTGTTCGGCACCCTTGTGAATCGCTGGCCTGGGCACAGCATCACGGCAACGCACACCACGGCCTTTGCCGACCGTCTGCAGGCCCAACTGGCAGAGGCGGCCTCATCCGGGGCTCGTCTGGCGGCCATGGAAGTGAGTTCCCATGCTCTGGCGCAACACCGGGTGGCCGGGTGCCGCTTCGCCGGTGCGGTCTTCACCAATCTCACCCAGGACCACCTGGACTACCACGCGTCGATGGCGGACTACTTCGAGGCGAAGGCCTCGCTCTTTTCCGCTCCCCTGTTCGAGGCCGGTGTTGCCAGGGCCGTCGTGAATCAGGATGATCCGTGGGGAGCGCAGCTGGCTGCGCGGCTCGGGGATGCGTGCTGGCGCAGCTCGCTCTCGGATCCCGACGCGCCGTTGCGTATGGAGGACCTGGAGATGACCGGCAGCGGCGTGCGGGGGCGCTTGATCAGTCCCTGCGGGGATGGGGTGTTCCTGTCTCCCTTGCTGGGTCGGTTCAATCTGATGAACCTGCTGCAGGCTGTTGGGGTGCTGTTGCAGCAGGATCTACCGCTGCCGTTGCTGCTGGAGGCCATTCAGGCGTTCCGCGGCGTTCCTGGTCGGATGGAGCGCGTAATCGTGCAGGGCGCCGAGGACGACGCACTGCCAACGGTTCTGGTGGATTACGCCCACACCCCCGATGGACTGGAGAATGCCCTTGCGGCCTCAAGGCCGTTCTGCGGTGGACGGTTGATCTGTGTGTTCGGTTGCGGCGGAGACCGCGATCGCGGCAAGCGACCTCAGATGGCTGCGATTGCGGCCCGTCTGGCTGACCGTGTGGTGATCACCTCGGATAACCCACGCACGGAAGATCCGCAGCGGATCCTGGACGACGTGGTGGCTGGTGTTCCTGCCGGTACGGAGTTGGTGGTGGAGGGGGATCGGGCCCAGGCCATCGCTGCGGCCATTGCCGAGGCCGCGGCGGACGACCTGGTGTTGGTGGCCGGCAAAGGGCATGAGGACTATCAGATCCTCGGCACCGACAAGGTGCATTTCGATGACCGGGAGCAGGCGGAGCTTGCACTGCGGCTCCGCCTCTGACAACCCCTTTCGCGGCACGATATCAGCACGGCTTTGATGGAATTTCGTGTTTATATCGTGCCAATTGCGTTGCTTAGGGCGTCGAGCTCCTCCGCGGTGCTGCTGATGTGGGTGCAGGCCCTGAGGCAGATCGGATCGGCCAGGTCTCGGATCCAGAGTCCCTGCTTGCCCAGCTGTTTGACCAGCTCGGGTGCGGCCGCGGCTCCCGGCATTTGAAAACTCACCAACCCGCTAGCCGGTGGCACCGTCAACAGCGGCTTGACGCCCTCGATCCGTTGCAGGGTTTGCCAGAGCGTGCCGCTGAGCTGCTGGATCCGCGCCAGTCGATCCTCCGCTGACCCCTCCGCTTCAAGCAGCGCCATGGAGGTGCGGAGCCCTGCCAGCAGAGGAACGCAGCTGGTGGCCACTTCGAAGCGGCGACTGTCGTGGTGGAACGGATCACTGCTGCTCAGGTCCGCTTTGCTCTCATCCCGCAGGCTGCGCCAGCCGATCAGGGTGGGTTGGGCGTCCTCCAGGACGCGCTCGGATACGGCCACTCCCCCAAGGCCTTCGGGGCCGCAGGCCCATTTGTGGCCGGTGAAGCCATAAATGTCGGCTGCAGCGGCCGCCGCCGTTACCGGAATCTGCCCGAAGCTCTGGGCCGCATCCACCAACAAAAACGGCTGCTGTGGGTGCTGTTGCAACTGTTCTGCCACCGCCACGATCGGCATCACCTGGCCGGTGTTCCAGAGCAGATGGCTGAGCACCACCAGCCGGGTGCGGGGGGTGAGGCGCTCCTCCAAGGCCTGCAACACTCCGGCATCGGTGCTGGTTTGATCGCCCCGCAGCTGTTTCACCGGCAGGGTGTCGATGGCGAGGCTCTCGCGGCGAGCCAGCTCCACACAGGCGGCCACGACGCCCGGATGTTCGCAGTCGCTGATCAGCATCCGGTCTCCGGCGGCGAAGGGCAGCCCCCAGAGCGGCAACACGCAGCCGCTGGTGACGTTCTCCGTGAGTGCTAACCGGTGGGGGGG
>JBMZMY010000055.1:0-11026 GCA_049619435.1 Synechococcus sp. | reverse complement strand
TAGGCCGTCTCTTCCATCCGGAAGGGGCGGCCTTCCTCTTGGCCGCCATCGCCGCTATGACCACTTGAACGGCTGCAACGACGACGCAAGCGACCGTTTGTTCGAGACCACCAACCACTGACACGCCCATCACCCGTGACCTTCAAGGAACTCGTCAGCAGCTACGGCACAGGCACGACCAGCTTCGACGACCTCATCCTGGAAATCAGGTGTGAATCCTGCTACGGCTCAGTGTTTGACGAAGTCCATGAGCAACTGGGAGCCCAGAACCCACTCATCGAGCGACTGGCAGACGCATTCCCCAACTATCACCAGAGCCTGATCAAGGAACGGGGCCTGGAGCGATGAAGGCACGCCGCTGCCGCTCCTCGCAGCTCGTCCTTCTGCTGGGCGCCCTGCTAATCGGCACCCAGGCCACAGCGTTTGATGGCGGCGGCCATGACGAGACATCAGCGCAGATGACGCATGAATCGGATCCGCATGGATCACGACCCGATTACGCCAGTTTTCACGCCGCATGCCTGGCCGAAGAACTCAGGATGTGGGGTGATGTGGCCGAACTGATGCACAAGCTCGCCACAGCGCAGTGCACCTGCGAGTACATCAGTCTCGAACAAATCAACCGCTTTGACGCGCAAACTCAAGAGCGCATCAGCAACACCTGCGCTCGCCGGGGAGGGCGACAGACCAAAGCACAGTTCATCCAATGGGCCCTCCCGTTGCATCAACAACGGCTGCAACAAGCGCCGGAAGAATGAGCATGAACACCGATTGCCGTGTGTGTGTCCCCCAATGAAAGTGTGTCCATCGAGATCGGAGGCGCCAATGACGGCCGACACTCCACCTGAGTCCTCACCAGAAGCAACCTGACTTTTCTGGCCCCTGCTCCAACAGTTTCCACCCATCCGTGAGGCTGGTCCTTTGGTCGGCATCCCTTGAGCGCCACACCAATCGACACTCCATCTGCACCGTCTCAGGTGCCCTAAGGAGCTTCATCAGCCACACCCCTGGACGTCATGGCCCCAGGTGCCTTTAGCCAGATGCTTCGGCCCTTCCTGTCAGTTCCTCTGATGTCGGGTTGAACCATGCACAAACGAGCGAGATAGGCCGTCTCTTCCATCCGGAAGGGGCGGCCTTCGCCTTTGTCAGGAGTCCAACAAATGATTCTGATCACGATCTAAAACTTCATCTGAGCCCTGAAGCAGTGCGGTTACAACTCGAATATCAACAACGAGCCGCATGTTCTGCATCGAGCGAGAGGATCGCAGCCAAGGGTGGGTGAAGGAGATGTGCTTCAAAACCGCCTTCAAGGCCTACCTGAATGCACGGACGAAGTCCTTGGTCACGTTCCACACCTATCGCGTGATCGACACAACGGCGGGAGATGTTGTGAGCCTGGTGGAGGGACGTTCGTCCACGTCTTCAACCCACGGGCGGAGACCCAAGCCAACCCCATAAGCCAGGCTTAACCAAGGCATTAGCTGTACAACGTGTTGCTTGGCAATTGAGGCAACAATCACGCAACACACTGTTACAGTAAGTCAACTTCACGAGGTTTCCGCGGATGTACACGCTCGATAAAGCGCGCCAGATTTTCCCGGAGACCCAAACAGCTGACGCCGTTCCCGCAATCACGGCACGATTCAAGCTGCTCAGCGCTGAGGACCAACTAGCTCTGATCTGGTTTGCCTACCTGGAAATGGGGCAGACGATCACCGTGGCGGCTCCCGGCGCTGCTCGCATGGCCCTCGCCAAGCCGACGCTTGACGAAATCGTTGCCATGAGCTTCGACGAGCAAACCAAGGTCATGTGTGACCTGGCCGCCAAAATCAACTCCCCGATCTCCAGCCGTTACGCCTACTGGTCGGTCAACGTCAAGCTCTGCTTCTGGTATGAGCTGGGCGAATTCATGCGCCAGGGGAAGGTGGCTCCGATTCCCCAGGGTTACAAGCTCTCGGCCAACGCCTCCTCCGTGCTGGAAGCCGTCAAGAAGGTGGAGCAAGGGCAGCAGATCACCCTGTTGCGCAACTTCGTAGTCGATATGGGCTTCGATCCCAACATCGATGACGAGAAGGTGGTCTCTGAACCGATTGTCGCCCCCACGCCCGTTGCTGAGCGCGAAGCAGTCTTCATCCCAGGAGTTCTGAATCAGACGATTCTGAGCTACATGCAGCTCCTGAATGCCAACGATTTCGACGCTCTGATCGACCTGTTCCTCGAGGACGGTGCTCTGCAGCCCCCATTCCAGCGACCGATCGTTGGCCGGGATGCCATCCTCAAGTTCTTCAAGCGCGATTGCCAAAACTTGAAGCTGATGCCCCAGGGTGGTTTCGGTGAGCCAGCCGAAGGTGGGTTCAACCAGATCAAGGTCACCGGAAAAGTGCAAACCCCTTGGTTCGGCCGCGAAGTGGGCATGAACGTGGCCTGGCGCTTCCTGCTCGACGAGAACGACAAGATCTATTTCGTGGCCATCGACCTGCTCGCCTCGCCGGCCGAGTTGCTCAAGCTGGGTGGCAAGTGAGTGATTGAGCGCCAGCAGCGTGGACTGCAGTGGGCCGCCTTGATTGGCCTGGCCTGGCTGCTGTCCCTCCTGGCCTCTCTGATGATCCCGCTTGATCAGACGCATCCGCTGCTGATCATGGCGATGGTTCTGCTCAGAGGGTTCCTGCAAACAGGGCTGTTCATCGTTGCCCACGATGCGATGCATGGCAGCCTTTCAGCAGGCAATCCCGGGCTCAATCAACGCATCGGTCAATGGTGTCTGCTGGCCTATGCGGGATTGTCCTTTGCAATCTGCAAGGCCAATCATCAGCGGCACCATCACGCGCCCGCCACGGCGCATGATCCAGATTTCTGCCAACCCGGTCGTCCTTCGATGGCTGGCTGGTACCTCAGGTTCTTAAGCAACTACGTCAGAACGCGGCAGTTGGTTCGTCTCGCCCTGGGCTGGATGCTGCTGTTTGCCATCGCATCACAAACGACGACGCATCCACTGGCCACCATCGCCCTGTTTTGCGTCAGTCCCTTGGTGCTCAGTTCATGGCAATTGTTTTTATTCGGTACCTATCTTCCGCACCGAAACACCAATCCATTGTTTGGTGAAAAAACAAGAAGTCTTGGCTTCAGTCCGCTTTTATCTTTCGCGAGTTGCTATCACTTTGGCTATCATCGCGAACATCACGACTATCCCACAGCGCCCTGGTTCCGCCTCCCTGAACTTCGCGCTGCCCATCGTCGACGCCTCAGGTCCAGTTTGAACTGCTCTCAGGCCTGATCCCCCATCCAATTTCTCCCCCAGCCTTATGTCTGTTACTGACTGGACAACCGATGAACAGGATGTGGCGCGTCATGCGTTTGAAGCGGGCAAACAGCGGTCTATTGCAGTATTGATCGCAGCCTTGCAGGAACAAACCAAGACATTGGACTCTCCTGATTCAATCTGGCAACTGCATGATTACCTCAGTACCGAACGGTACCAATACGAAGGTCGCAGTGAGTTTGACGTCAACAATATCCTCTTTACATTGGCTGACATGATCAAGCAGAACTTGATCACTTACGACGATCTGAATGGTCTTGATCAGAAAAAAATGAGCAAGATCAAGGCCATGTCAATGTTCTAAAGTCAAGTCATTTATTTTAACAAGTTAGCGATATTTTTTTAACGACGACAGAACGGTCGATTGGGGCGGTCGACGGTTAGTCAGGCAGTTGAACGATACAAAGATCAGATCCCGCCACATTGGGGTCTGATTCACACAACCGGCGCAGCACATCAGCTTGATCGAGAGCCGTCAGCGAGCCATCCGCCGACCACTTCATCACCGTGGTGCCTTGGCAGGTGCGGGGTTGATGGTCGTTGAGGCAACAGGGCGCAGTCGTTGCGTCGGGCAGAGGTTTGAGATGTGTCATGGCCATCCCCTCTTGAATTGAATTCAATCTCCTGTTGCGCCATCACCTCGCGCTACCCCCGGATGCGGTCAGATTCCGCTTGGGCACAGGCCGGTTGACCTTCATACAATCCGGACATCCCTGACGGTGGGAGGTCGCCGTGACGCGTGCATTCCCCAGTGGTCGCAGCTGCCGACGCTGCCGGCCCGCATCCAGCCAACGGCTGGATGTCCGCCCCGCTGTGGTGGTTGTTCTGATGCTCGTGGCGCTGATTGCTGTGCTGGGACTGGTCTCTCTGCTGTTGATCTGAGCCAGGGCCAGCAGACAATGAGCATCTCGACGGATAGGCAAAACAGGCTCAGGCGAAGACAGTATCTGCATCGAGTTCGGAGGAGCCCATGACGGCAGACTCTCCACCACAGCCAACGCCAGAAGCCATCTGACTGATCTGGCTCCTGCTCCAACAGTTTCCACCAACCCGTGAGGCTCGTCCTTTGGTCGGCATCGCTTGAGCGCCACGCCAATCGACACTCCACTGCACCGTTCAGGCCCTTGTTGCACAGCCGTTAGGTGCCCCGGACCACACAGCCCCACCCCTGGATCAATGGCCCCAGGTGCCACCAGCCAGTCGCTTCGAACCACCTCCTTCAGTTCCATTGCTTGAGGTTTTCTCCTCTGAGGCAACACTGATGTCTTTGGTTGCGATGCACAAACGAGCGAGCTAGGCCAACCCTTTCAACCGAAAGGATTGGCCCTCCAAGCCTGAAGAATCGGTGGCCATCCACCGTTGCTCAGCAGCAGACCCTTCGACTCCCTGCCATCAAAGGGATCGAAGGGTCGACCCATTGGCAAAAAAAAACCTGACCGAAGGCCAGGCTGGGTGATGGGGAAAGCCCAATTTAGCGACTGAGCGAGTCAGCGCAAAGGATTGGTTCAATCGGTGGGAAACAACTTCCACTGGGCATTGCTTGGAATCTGCGGCGGAGCCGTGAGGTCGTCGGGTTCGTCCCAGCTCACCCGCCACTCAGGAACACGGCAGGGCACGTACTCAAAGTGTTCGATCCGAATCCCACCCAGATCGGACGGAGACCCCATCCAACCGCTGGCCCAGGACCCGCTCTGATTCAGACCATTCCGGAACCAGATCCAACATTTGGTCTTCTTGGCCATCCAGGACGCCGGGGCTGAGACAAGCAGTCTGGCTCAGGCTGCGTTGCGATCCTCGCCATAACGGATGTTGCGCCGTGCATCGGGAAGACGATCAACAGCCCCCTCATACCGCTGCCGGCAGGTGAGTTGTCGGCGATGGGCGACGGCATCTTGCAGCAAACGCTCCAGCAACGATTCAGACATGGCTCACGGCGAAAGCGACCCCATTGAGACGTGCCGACCAGCGCGGTCAAGGGGGGCAGCCGGATGAAACACGGTTTTTGAACTTGAGACAAAAAAAAGCAGGGAGTCCAACCCCTGCTCAACGCTTATCCCTGCCCTCATTGTGTAACAGTAGGAACGCTTTGTCGTCAGCGTTGATACCTATCCATCAGATCAAAATCCATCACGTCTGGCAGCAGCAGCAACACAATGAGTACATCGACGTGTTGATTCACCCGGTTCTGCGCTTTAGAGAAGAATCAACACGCGGTGGTTCCCATGGCAAAAGTCCGCAAGGCCAGTGGGTCTCAAGAAGAACAACTGATTACATCACTGATTGGTTTGGCAGCGATCTTTGTGGCCTGCGCCATCTGGTGGAGCGTGGCCCCGCAGTGGCTCACGAGCAGCTGGCAGTTGTTCTGACCCTGCAGCGACCACAGCGGCTTAGTCCAACGGATTGATCAGCCCGTATAACAACGCGGTCACCGCCATCTGGGTGCGATCCCTGGCGGCCAATTTGTCCATGGCATTGCCGACGTGGGTCTTGACTGTTTCCAGTGAAACGCCAAGAAGAGCCGCAATGGCATTGTTTTTCAAACCACGGGACACCGCAGTGACCACCTCAAGCTCCCGGGGGGTTAAATCCTCAAGGAGCGGGGGCAGATCGGGCCGCTGCACTGAGGAGCTAGCCAGCTTGCGGACCTGCTCGGGGTAGTACACCTCCCCCTCAGCGAGGGTCTGGAGGGCTGAGATCAGGTCACCGTGGCCGGAGCCCATGCTCGATTTAAAAATCACACCATCGGCAAAGGCGGCCAACGCCTCTTGCACCACCTCCTGGGTCTCGCGCACCAGCACGATCAGCATTTGGCAATCGAGATTCAGTCGGCGCACCCGTTTGAGCAGATTGACGCCGTATCCGATTTCCAGATCCGCGCTGCAGATCAACAGATCGGGGCGATGGCGTTCCACCAAAGCAACGCCCTCGTCTTCGGTGGTTGCAGCGCCAACGAGAGCGGGTCGAATCGGCACAGCCAGGGCAAAGGAGCACAAGGTGAGTCGATCACCCATCACGGCCACCACGCGACGTTGTGCCAACAGGCGTTCCACCTGCCTTACCGCGGTATCGGCCAGAACACTTTGAATCGGAAGCTCCATGCCACCGCGGAACCTACGGATGTTCTAGCGACGGGTGTGTCATCCATCCCGCAGTTGAGGGAGCCGATCAACCACAAGCGACGAGTTGTCCGCAGATGGGGATCGCGCAACTCCCCCACCACAACATTAAATGATTGAGGACGATACAGAACCCCAGGATCTGGAGACGGCAATCACCAGATCTTTTTTTTGTCGTTGAACAACACCTGGAAAATCCCACGGTCAGGGGAGGTGAATTCAACAGCAACCGAGCACGCTGGAGTTGGACCTTCAACAGCGTTGGTGATGCACAAAACCGCCAATCATTTTTATCGCAATTTGCTCATTCAGCGTTGGAAATCAGCTTGGAGCCACTTACCAACCCGTACAGCAGCAAAACCCACGATTCATCGACGCGTGGAACAGATGGTGTCGGTGATGACGGAGCAAGAGGCCAAAGAGATGCTCAAGTCCATGGAACCCGATCACTGACCGGAGCCCAGCCGTCACTGCCACTCCACCCTTCCGACCACGTACGGATATCCGCTGGCCCAACCCCCTTGGGCAACCGAACGAGGTCCATAGCCTGACCGCATTCTCGATCGTTCCATGGCCGACGACACCAGCACTCAACAGGCTTGCGGCGGCAAGAAAAAAGCCATGCTGGCCTATGGGCTCGTGCAGATATCGGCCACCGTTATCTCAGCGCTCTCCCTGGCCGCCATTGCCCTGGGTCTCTGCGCAGTGAAGCAGGAAAGCAAAGCATTCAACGGCTGTGTCACCGAGGTGACAGCCAGCGGAATGAGCAACGCCGAAGCTGTCCGCTACTGCAACGGAGGCAACTGAGTGGATCAAGCCGAACGCAGCAACTGGGCCAAAATCGCCAGCGACATGGAAGCCGCCGGAACCACCGAAAGCTGGTTCTACCAACGCGCCCGTGCCATTGCCGATGGCAAACCCGACCCCATGCCCAATGTCTCCCAATTGATGGGTGGCGGCAGCACGGAGTCCTGACGATGACGTCTTCACCATCACCATCCGCGATCCCCAGCCGTGAGCAGGTTCTGGCCGCTTCCGCTGGCTGGGTGGCGGCACTGCTCAACGTGCTTCCAGGCCTGGGGGCCGGCTATCTGTACCAACGGCGCTGGAAGGCCTACTGGCTCACGTCGGCCGTTGCGACAGCCTGGTTTGTCGCCGGTGCCGTTCTGAGCCAGGACGCTGATGCAGCTGCGGAGCTTCAAAACCAACTGGTGGGCCTGATTGGCTTGCTGGTGTTGTCCGGCATAACGGCCACCGAAGCCGGCTTGGCCGTTAAACGGGTTCGCAAGGATCTGAGCTGAATGGAGTTGCTCAGGGGTTTGTTCCGAGCTGCTCAAATAAGCCAGAAAAAGTGGCAGGATTGCCCCACGACGGCGCTTCTCGGACTAACTTCGTAGTGCTTAGGCGTTTCACCCTGGAGCCAAAAAAAATGAGTGAAAACACTCAGCAATACGACGAATACGACTCGTCTGTCAAATCAGACGACAAGTATGAGGCGTACAAGGTGCCCTTCAGTGGCATCGAAAAACACACGAAAGACGAGTTTGATGCCGAGCACGACGCGGCGATCAATAATCCCGAGAGTCGTCACCGTGACAAGTTGCTGGAGAAGATCTGTGACGACCACCCCGATGCTCCAATGTGCAAGGTGTTTGACGACTGAGCCAAGGCTCTGATCCACCACGAAAAAGCCCCGCGTTGCGGGGCTTTTTTAATGAGTGATCGAAGTCAGTGCCGCCAGATCCCTCCTTTGCTGCGCAGACCACGGAAATTGGGTGCAGCGCCGTCCGTGGAACGGGTGAGTGTGAGGATCAAACCACCGATCAGGGCCAGATTCATCACGAAGCTGGCATCCACAGGAAACGTGTGAAAGATCAACGTGGTGGGCACCAGGAACAGCAGCAACAGTGAGGCGCCAAGCCGGGTGTTGGAGCCGAACACAAAAACAAGGGAGCCCAGAATCAGCACAATGATGGCGCAGGCCAGCAGAAACGCCGCTAGGGGCTCGGGCAGGCCGCGTTGGGCAATGAACGCCGTAGTGCCGGAGAAATCGGTGAGTTTGCCGGGCAGCGCGTTGACGAACACCGCCGCCATGAACACGCGGCCGAGAAAATCAAGTGCTTGGGACGGCAGCAAAGACTTGCTCATCGGGATCGATCGACCGCGCTGACGCGCAGTAAAAGGTTGGATCGACCCTAAGTGCCCGTCTAAGCAACCCAGCGATCGGCATCCATGATCGTTTTGATCAACAGGCCCAGACGTTTGAACTCAGCGAAATTGACGTCCTTCACCGCCTGATCCAAACCGGAATCCACCCAGGCACCATCGCGTTGTTCGTAGATGGTGAAGTCCTGGTCCAACGACTCACGCCGAATGCAATAGGTGATGCCGTCGTCGTGGAGATAGTTCGCGGAGTGCAGTTGCAGGGCCATGGATGCGATCGCGTCAGTGGAGTGTGGGAGCAGCGAAGGTGTCGGCCACCGCAACGATCCAGCGGGCGGCCGCTGCGGTGGCCTGCTCCTTGGTGATGTTGAAGCCGAGGTTGTGGCCTTCAGCAAGCAGGTCCGGAATGATCGTCTGCCATTGCGGCCCTGCGGCGCTGGCGTTGAGATCCCCGATCAAGACAAACGACTTGGCGGCTCCGGTGACGGCCTGGGTGTACTCGGGGTTGGCGGATACCTTGCTGCGATACCACTGCCCCACCTGGTCCCGCTGGGCTTGGGTGAGGAACGGGGGCGCATCCACCAGGTAGGCATCGAGCACCAGCATCGGGCTGGGCACCGCTTGCCCGGGATATTTGAGCTCGAACCAGGCCTGACCGATCGAGGCCGCATCAGGCCAGTCGCAGAGCAAAGCCGCATCCTGGCTATCCAGGGCGCGTTGTTCAGCCAGCTGATCAATGCGATCCAGCAGGGCCTGACCGCTCAGCGGCGGAGCATGACGCGAGCGTTCGGCGCGGGCTTCGTTGATCGCCTCGGCCACCGCTGCTTCGTTCTGCTCGAGCTGCTCAAGGGCGCGCTTGAGGTTGCTGTCAGCATCGGGCTGGGTGGACACGGCCGTCTCCGAAGCGTCCACACTCTGCCCTAGGGGGCCACCGCTCAGAACTGCAGGGTGGTTTTGAGCAGTCCACCGAGCTGACGGAAGCTGGACCCAGAGGGTGTGGCCTGCCCCATCGGACGGGACAGATAAAACACCGCAGGCGTGAGGCTGATGCTGTCGGTGAGCTGGGCCCGGTACCACCACTCCCAGATGATCTGGCCGTCGGCTGGGCTGGCTGCCCCCCGTTGCTCAGTGGCGAAGACCGGCTGGCCCACGGCCACACCAGCTGCATGGCCATCCAGCAGGACATCGCTCCAACCCAGGGCGACGGTCCAGGACTGGCTGGTGGCCACATCGCCGGGGCGCTTGGTGTCACTGCGGTTGATGCCCCAGCCAGCGGAGATGGACGGTAGCCAGCCGCTCTGCTCGGGCTGCCAGGACCCCGCCAGACCAGCCGCATGGGTGACGCCACGCGACGAGAGCTGGTCCTGGGTGAACGGTGTGGCAAAGGCGATCAAGCCATGGCCGTTCTGGAGCTTGGACACCACGGCAGCCAGCCGCCATTGCTCCTGTTCCCAACCGATCTGGAGTGTTGCCGCACTGCCGGCGTTGGCAGTACCGATCCCTCCGACGCGATTGTCACTGCTGGCGCCATGGGCTGCCACATAACTAAGGGCCGCTCGCAAGCCATGGCGTCCGGACCAGGTCAGACCAGCACCCGCTCCTTTCGTTTTGTTGTAGGCCGCAGGGGCGCCATGCAGGGTGAGCAGATCCAGGATCGGCTCGGTGGGACCAGCGCTCGGCCATACGGCGAGCATGTCCTCCTGGCCCACCACAGGCCCCGCCGTGAGGGTGAGCGATCGCCCCAGCGGCGCGGAATAAAACAGCTTGTCGACGACCACCTGATGCGGCGTATCCCCCTCCTGAAACGCCGTCTCGAGCACGGCAAGACCCGAGGGCCCACCAGTGGAAAAGGCATTGGCGTTGCCATCGAAGTTGCCGGCCCGCAACACCGTGGTGAGCTGATCCTTGCCACTGAAGCTGGTTTCAAGGGTCAGCTGCAGATCACCTGCCAGCGCCGTGCCGCCATCGCGGCGGTTGCTCGCTGAACGCAGCGCATCCGCCGAGCCCAGAAAACGATTGGCACCAAGCACGGCAGTGGCCTGGCCGCTCAAGGTGGTGGTGGTGGAGAACTGGGTGGCCTCCAGGTCCGCGACGCGGGCCTCAAGCCCATCACCAAGGCCCTGCAACTCAGGTGGGACCGTGACGCGATCCAGGCAGACCTGCACCAGCGCAGCAGCGTCAAAGCGGGAGATCGCGCGATCCCCGATAAACCATCCGCCGGGATCTCCAGCCAGGCAGTCGGTGGGAGCCAGATCCGACCCGCGCTTCAGACCAGGCGACTGGTGACCATTGGCGCGCACTGCAGTGCCGCCCACCGCCAGGGCCAGCGTGGCCGCCACCAGGGGCTGAACGCGGAGGGGCATGGACGCAGAGAAACGCAAGAGGCGAAAACTAAAGCGCATCAACGGGTCAAACCAGCGTGATCGTG
>JBMZMY010000054.1:0-11435 GCA_049619435.1 Synechococcus sp. | reverse complement strand
TGTCGATCCAGCCCTGACGCCAAGCCACTTCCTCTGGGCAGCCCACCTTCAGGCCTTGTCGGTGCTCGAGGGTGCGGATGTAGCTGCCCGCATCGTTGAGCGAGTCGCAGGTCCCGGTGTCCAGCCAGGCCATGCCGCGGCCCATCAGTTCCACCCGCAGCAGTCCGTCCCTCAGATACATCTGATTGAGGTCGGTGATTTCCAGTTCCCCCCGCGCTGAGGGTTGCACGGTTTTGGCACGCTCCACCACGCTGTCGTCGTAGAAGTACAACCCGGTGACGGCGTACCGGCTTTTGGGCTTGGACGGTTTCTCCTCCAGGCTGAGCACGCGACCGGCCCCATCGAATTCGGCCACGCCGTAGCGCTCGGGGTCGCTGACTGGGTAGGCGAACACCGTGGCGCCCTCGGCCTGCTCGTTGCTGCTGACCAGTTGGGGCACCAGGTCGTGGCCATGGAACAGGTTGTCTCCCAACACCAGCGCTGCGGCGGCTCCACCCAGGAACTCAGCCCCGATCAGAAAAGCCTGGGCCAGGCCATCGGGGCTGGGCTGAACGGCGTATTGGATCGCCATGCCCCAGCGGGATCCATCGCCAAGCAGCCGCTGAAATGACGCTTGATCGTGGGGGGTGGTGATGATCAATACCTCTCGGATCCCCGCCAGCATCAACGTGCTGAGCGGGTAGTAGATCATCGGCTTGTCGTACACCGGCAGCAGTTGTTTGCTGACCGCCTGGGTGATCGGGTGGAGGCGAGTGCCGCTGCCCCCCGCGAGGATGATTCCCTTGCGTTGTGCCGCAGTCGCCATGGGGCTGAGGGGCGCCTAAAACCGGCTCATTCCAGCACGCGGACTCAGAGCGAGCGCCAGTCCAACCAGGGCAGCTTGGGCACGATGGCCGACGTGGTCTGCGCATAGGTGGTGTAGTCGGGGTAGCGCGTTCTGAGGTCGCGCTCCTCGAAGCGGGCTTTGCCCCCCAACACGCCGATCAGTCCCAGCAGCAAGGCGAGATGGAGGGCGCTCCCCTTGGTGAGGCAGACCCCCAGCGAGCACCAGAGCACGGCTTGATACAGCGGGTGCCGGCAACGTTGGTAGGCCCCCGTGACGATCAGCCGGTGTTGATCCCGCACCGCAGGCAGCGGTGAAAGGCTGTCCCCCAGGTCGAGGAAGGCCCGGACCGCCAACACCGCGCCATAGCCAAGCAGGGCGACACCGCTGATCACCAGAGCCCGTGGCCAGGGCGTCAGTCCCAGCTGGCCATGGGCAGGCCAGGTTGGACAGAGATGAGCGGCGATCAGGATGAGTTGAGCGAGCAGCCACCATTCGCCGCGACGGTTGTCGAGCCAGCCACCCCAGCTCAGGCCCCACTCCTTCAGCATCAATTCATCACCCGGAGTGACCGGATCTGGCGTTCCTTCACCAGTGTGGCCAGCTCCACCATTGCCTTGGGGTTGATCAGGCCGATGCAGCCCAGCGTGCCGCTGTTGGCACCGCGGTTGGCACTGGGGTCGAGGTGGATGCCGAGATGGCCACGGCCCGTTGCGAACAGCGGCTCAATCCCGATCCAGAGGGGTCCCAGCTCGGCTGGGTCGCTGGGTCCGAGCGGTTCCACCTCCCCCACGCTGTAGTGGCCAGGGGGAAGGGGCGCACGGCTGCCAGTCCGGTGGCGATCGGCGTTCTGCCGATGGGCCCGTCCGCTGACGGCATCGAAGTGCTTCACGGTTTGGGCATTCAGCTGCAGGCTGAGCAGCCAGATCGGATCGCCCGTTTGCGGCAGCCGCCTTGCGGTCTGTTGGAGGGTGAGCTCTGGCTCCGCAGCGGCGATGGCTGGACTCAGCATGAGGCTGATCACTGCCGCCATCCAGACGCTGCGCATGGCACCCCAACGGAAAGCGGAACCCTATGGGCTGTCTTTATCTGCTGCTGGGAACAAAACCGGTTGTCTTGTTGTCCATGGTTGGACCCGTCATGCGATTCAGAGCTCCTGCTCCACCAGCCTCTGGGCGGTGTCGGCATCGATCGTGTTGAAGTTGCAGGAGGTATCCAGGAGCGGGAGCAGCTGATCGCGGGCCTTCAGCACCTGGGGGTTGGTGATCACGTGGGAGCTGATCCCGACTTCCCGCAGCTGAATGGGAATCGCTTGATCGGCTTCACGGCGGCTGAGGCGTCCCTGGCGGACGAGACAGTCGGCGGTGGCCAGGGTGCTGACGGTGTAGCTGCGGATGCTGCGGCTGAGCTCAATCACCGCAACCTTGCGTTGGATGTGATCCCCTTGGCTCGGCTCCTGGGCGCAGGCCATCGGCATGATCAGCAGGCTCGTCAGCCCAGCCAGACCAAAGCGAACGCTGATTGACGGGTGACGGCGACCCATGGGAGTTCACCAGATGCTGATTAGTCCAGCCTGGGGAAACAATCGGCGATTGGGTCGCCCGTGAAGTCAGCAACCCAACCGGCTGGATTGTTGAAAAAGCGCAGCGCACAGAAGCTGGGTCGTTCGCCCATATCGAACCAATGGCGTGTGCCGGCGGGCACATGGATCAGATCGCCGCGTTCACAGAGCACCACCAGCACTTCATCCTTGAGGTGCAGGCTGAACAGTCCACGACCCTCCACAAAAAAGCGCACTTCATCTTCGGCGTGGGTGTGTTCCGAGAGAAATTTGCTCCGCAACACCTCGCGATCGGGATGGTTCGGGGTCATCCGGATCGCATCGACCGTGATGAAGCCGTGGCGGCTTTGAACTGTGGCCACGTCCTTGGCGTAGGCCTTGAGGATGCAGGCCTCATCGGCATCATCCGCCAGCTCCGTCGCAGCGTTCCATTGCTCGAAGCCGATGCCCCTGCCCTGCAGTTCGTGCTGAATCACGGCAGCGTCATCACTGATCAGCACCGCTGCAGGGCTCTGCTCCGATGGGGCCGCCTGGTCTGGAAAGATGCTGAGGCGACTCATCGTCCGGTCTCCGGGCGGAATGGCTGCTGACCATCATCAACCCAGCGCCGCCTGCGCTGCTGACCCTTGTCGGTGTGGGACCCGGCGATCCCCAGCTCATGACCCTCGCTGCCGTGGATGCCGTGCATGCGGCCCAGACTGTGGCCTATCCGGTGGCGCGTCCGGGAGCGACCAGCATGGCGGCGACCATTGCAGCGGCCTGGATTCGAGACGATCACGAGCGTCTGCCCCTGGTGTTCCCGATGGTGGCCGATCAGCAGCAGCGCCGGACGGCCTGGCGTGATGCCGCCGCAGCCCTGCTGGCGGAGGTGCAGCAGGGTCGGTCGGTGGTTCTGCTCTGCGAGGGCGATTCCTCGTTGTTCGCAACCACCAGCTATGTGCTGCTGGCGATTCAGGCCTTGGATCCCGGCTGTGCCGTGGCCGTGATTCCAGGCGTGAGTTCGGTGTCAGCTGCGGCGGCTGCCGGGGGCTGGCCGCTCGCGCTCCAGCAGGACCAGCTGCTGCTGCGGCCCTGTCCGGAGCAACCCGATCAACTCGAGGCTGAATTGACGGCGGCCGTTCAGGCCAGCCGGGTTCTGGCCCTGTTCAAGCTCGGCCATCGCTGGTCCTGGGTCCGCGGTTGCCTGGAGCGCCACGGGCTGCTGAGGCACGCCCTCTTTGCCGAGCGCGTCGGCTGGCCTGACCAGATGGTCTGTTCTGCGGATCAGGTGGCAGCCTCAGAGCGACCGTATTTTTCACTGTTGTTGATCCGTCAGCACTGGCCCGACACCTTGCCTTGACGGTCTTTCGTGTTGCGTTCAGTGGCGTTGCTGACGGATTTGTTCGGCCAGTGCGGGATTTCTTGAGCCGATGACCTGCTCCCAGCCATCGAGACGCTGACGGGTCGGGTTGTCGCGCAGCAGGCTGACTTTCACAAAGGGGAAGCCAGCGTCTTCAATCAGCTCCCGCCAGGCGGTGTGCAGGATGTTGCCGTTGGCCTCCTCGGTGTAAAGACTGCGCAGCCGGAATCCGGCCTTCTGTAAGGCCACCGGCAGCCCCACTTCGCACTGTTTGACCAGATCCCGCTTGCGGGGCCAGATCTGCAGGGTGTCCCAGAAGGACTGGAACACGTCACTCTGGAGAACGGGTGCTCGGAACACCAGGAAGGCGGATTGGAGATGGGGGGCATACATCAGATCGTCGGTGAGTCCGATCACATCGGCATCACTGGTGTGGATCCGCTGGAACAGATCGTCGAGATCGCCCACGGGACCATAAAAACTGTCGTTGGTCAGGATCAGCTCACGACCAAGTCGTTGCTGGCGTTGCAGCCAACGCAGCCCGGTCATCCAGCTCCCGAAGTCGTAGCCCTCGTTGTGGCGAATCAGGATCGCCCGGCAGATCGTCCGCAGCTTCCGCATGGTTCGCCAGCGCCAGCGCAGGCGTGGGGATGCCGAAACAAACACCACATCGCCATACGTTTGGTAGCTCTTCAGAAGTGGCAGAAGGTCCGGCCGCAGACGACCGTTGTGGTCGTAGTGGGCGAACAGGATCACGGGGCGGTTGGCCGAGCTGGGCCATGACCGCTGGCTCCACTGCCCGATCAGCCGCTCGTGCACCGGTCCCCCCGATCGCACCTCCGTCTCTCGGGGCTGGAATCGGCTGCTGTGGGGATGAAGGTTGGGACTGCGTAGGGGGTCACCACTGGCAAACAGCGCAGCATGTTTGCGCCTCAGGTGTCCGGATTCCCGTTGATGGCGGGCCAAGGCCTCGCCGTATTGATCCTTGCCGCGGCTGATCGACTCGTGGTGAATGATGCGGACGTTGGGGGTGACCACGACGGCACCATCCCCGTGCTCCGTCGCTTGGCGCAGCCGCAGGCAAAGGTCCACGTCGTTGAAGACGACGGCAAAGTCCTCATCGAAGCCCCCAACGGCATCAAAGTCCTGTGCGCGGAGCATCAGACAGGCCGCAGTGGCCGCGATCCACTCCTCCTGAACGCCAAGGGCCGTGAAGCTGTCGATCACGGGCTCGCTGTGGAGGTGTTTTCCAGGCTCCAGCACGCAGCGACGTTCGCCGCTGATCAGGGCAACGCCCTGATGCTGGATGCTCCCATCGGGGTACAGCAGCCGTGCGCCCACGGCCACGGTGTTGCGCAGGGCGAAGGGATGGAGCAGCTCCTGGAGGAGGTCGGGCGAGTGCAGTTCGATGTCGTTGTTGAGCAGCAGCAGGTGACTGCCCTGGCAATGGGGCCGCGCCAGGTTGTGCAGGCGGGCGTAATTGAACGGGCAGTCGAAGCGCAGCACGGTGACGTTGGCTTGTCGGCTCTGCTGCTCCAGCCAATGGGCCGTTGCCGCCTCGGTGCTGCCGTTGTCGATCAGGACCAGCTCATAGGGGATCGAACCGGCGCAGCGCTGGATGGATTCCACGCACAACTGGGTGAGCTCAACTTTGTCGCGGAAGGGAATCAGGATTGAGACCCGTGGCGGGGTTGCTGGGTTCCAGCGCGTCTGCAGGCAGCCCCTCCAGCGGGAATGGGGGTGGATGCTGCCACCTGGCACCAGCAGGGGTTCGGCGCGCTGTTGGCTGATCGCCAGCAGTTCCGCGGCCTGCTCGGGGTTGAACGCATGGCGGTCCTGCGGGCTGGCCACGTCGGGCACGGCTGGATTGCTGGGCTGATGACGACTGAGCAGGGTGGTCGGCAGGTGGTGCGTTGCTGCCCGTTGGGCGATCAGCTGCAGGCTGAGGTCGATCAAGAGGGTGTGGAGGCAGCTCCGCTGCTTGGGGAGCTCCAAGGCCAGCAAGGTCTGCAGACGGATGCTGACCAGGCCACCGATGGCCCCTCGACTGAGCAGGCGCCAAGGGGTCGGCGCTGCGCGGTACTGCGGATTGCCCGGCGGTTGTTGCGGGTCGGACCGCCAGAGCAGGCTCTCATCGCTGGTAATGAGGGAGCATTCGGGGTGATCGTTCCCGGCCGCGGCGAGGCATTCGACGGCGGAGGGATCGAGGCGATCACTGCCGTGGCAGAAGCTGATCAGTGGGTTGGTCTGGAGTGTCCGCAGCTGCTGCCAGATCGTGTCCAGCGTCTCCAGCCCTCCCTCCACCACGGCCTGCCATCGCTGTGGAGCCTCCGGGCTGGGCAGCACGCCATCGCAACGGGGGTTAAGGACAACCAGGACACCGGGCTCCAGTGCCTGCACGCGGGCTTGCAGGCTGGCGGATGGGGGGCTTTCGCATGGAGAGCGTGGTTGGTAGCGGTCGAGATCCTTGCCCAGGGCTTTGCCTGCCCGAAAGCGCCGCCAACCAGGGCCCGCCAGGTGTTCCAGAGCGCTGAGTCGGTGTTGTTGCAGTTCCCGGCGTGCTGCAGGTCGCAGACCATCGAGGTAGGCCCCGAGATGAATGGGAGGCAGATCGCTGTACAGACTCCTCTTGCCGAGAGCGATCTCCACCAGTCGTCCGCTGCTCAGCACGTCGTTGCTGTCTTGGAGATCAGGGTGTGCTTCCAGCAGGGCTGCTGGATCAATCCCGGCCATGGTTGGCTGCCAGCGCTCTGGAGAGGTCAGCAGGTCGTGCGGTAAGAGCTTGGGATCCAGCAGCTCGACGGGGAGGGGCTGGAACGGACGTCCACTCACGTGACCAGCGCCACGCTGAGCGCATCGATCTGATCGTCGAGCAGCTGGCAGGCATCGGCCGGAGTGGGTGCGCGCATCAGCGCATGGCGCAACTGTGGAGCACCGGGAAAGCCTGTGCAGGTCCAGCTCATGTGTTTCCGCGCGATCAGCAGGCCATGCTCTCCACGCGCTGCCACCAGTGCCATCAGTTGTTCACGGGCCAGCGCCAGGCGTTCCGACGCCGTGGGCGTGGGCGGGACTGGGCGATGGGCCAAGGCAGCCTCGATCTGCCCCGTCAGCCAGGGAGCACCCATGGTTCCGCGGCCCACCATCACCCCATCGGCACCGGTCTCGTGGATGCAGCGCAAGGCATCGTCCGGACTGGTGATGTCGCCATTGGCGATCACGGGCACGGACAGGGCGGCCTTGATGGCGCGGATCGCTTGCCAGTTCGCCTGGCCTTTGAACCCTTGATCTCGGGTCCGACCATGCACAGTCACCAGCTGGGCACCGGCCTGTTCGAGTTGCCGACACCAGACCACAGGGTCGGAATCGTCACAACACCACCCCAGGCGTGTTTTGACGGTGACAGGAATGTCGACGGCCTGAGCGACCGCCTCAACGATGCGTACCGCCAGCTCTGGATCGCGAATCAATCCAGCACCACCACCCTTCTTGGCGATTTTGCGAACGGGGCAGCCCATGTTGATGTCGATCAGGAAGGCGCCCGCCTGTTCGGCGCGTTGGGCGGCATCGGCCATCGCGGCTGGTCGGTGATCGAACAGCTGCACGCCTGTGGGCCCTGGTTCGTCGCTGAGCTCATGGACCTTCTCAAGGCCATGACCCAGTTCCAGGCTTGTGGCATTCACCATCTCCGTGAACAGGAGACTGTGGGGAGCCCATCGCCTGACCAGACGGCGGAAAATGCGATCACTTACCCCAGCCAGGGGGGATTGCAGCACTCTGGACTGAAGCGTGAACGTCCGACCCGATGTCTCAAATTGGATTGTGTTGTTGTGGTCACCCATCCAACGGACGTTTCAAGCCCTGGTATTGATCATAACCATTGTGGGTAAGCTGGATGAAGTCAGAGGTTTGATGTTTCGCTCGGCATGAAAAATCTCGAAGAAATTCATCATTTTCTGGCGGAACATTCTTGGAACAGCCGCTATTGGATTGAAGCGGATCTGGCATCCGCGGATGACGGTGGGCTGGAGTTACTGCTGTTAAAAGAGGTCGCCTTCATCCGTGACTCGGGTCATCCGAAGCTGTCCCTTGAGCTCATTGCATTAGCGCAGGCCAATGGATTCACAAGCTCCTGGCTTCTGGATAACCAAGCACGGGCTCATATCAGACTGTCTGACCATGCGGTTGCTTATCAGATCTGGCGTGATTTGCTTGTCTCCAATGTAGAGAATTCACTGCGTCAGAGTTGTGTACGTGCCCTGTTGAATTTCAAGGCTTTTGATGCGTTGGCTCATGCTGATCTGATGCTTCAACGGTCTTCAACCCAAGAATTTGACTCTGGTTTGGCGATTGCAGCCGATTTGGTTAGAACGAAAGATTGGACGTCCTTGCAATCCGTTCTTGGCTCCATAACGCAGCAGTTATGGTTTCACCCAATTATCTCCTATAACAGAGCCTTGGCCTGCCAAGGTTCTGGCCAGGTGAGTGACTGCTTGATGATTTGCGATGTTCTCCTCGAGGGAGATCATCTTGATGGAGGCCTCAGTGAGCGTGTTCGAGAGCTGGCTGATTCAATTCGAAATAATGGATCGCTGCATTATGACATCGATCTTTTTCAAGCCAAGTTAAAGGCCTGTTTCCGTGAATATGGTTGGCATGCTGTCGTTGTGTCAGGCCGTGAGCAATCACTTTCTGTTCTGATTAAGGCTGTTGTTAAAGAGGCTATTTTTGCCCGCGACTCTGGTCTTGCTCGCATGAGTCTCGCCATTTTGAATATGGCCTTGCTTTATGAGGACAATAATCCGTGGGCTTTGGAGAATAAGGCGAGGGTTCTTTGCCTTTTGGGCGATTATCATGAGGCAATGAATATCTGTCGCGATATCCTTCGTGCCCACCCGAAGCATCGGGCCAAAGATTCTGCTCTAAGTATGCTCGAAAAGTACGATAGGGATTACAAGCTTGCGTCTATTTATGTTGATGTCGAGAGGCGTGCGGCCTTGGGGGCGAATCAGCGTCAGCAAGCACTGCTGACGTTGCAAGCTTCTTTTGCTATTGGATTTACCCCGGAAACGTCTCGGTTAATGAAAATCTTGATGCAGGCCGAGCCCCATGAACATGCATCATCTCAAGGGAATGGTCTTCAAGACGTCTGGAATGATCTCAAGGCTCAAGCTGAAATCAACCGAGGCCTGTCGACACGAGTTCAGCCTTTGGATGTCGTCAGGTCGACGTGAGGCCTTGATCTCCCTTGGCGATGTCATCTCTGTAATGCCCTGCGATGACTTGCGAATGGTGCAAAAGTTCCTGATATTTTTTAATTATGGCTTTTGTTTCTAGGACATAGTCGCGAAATTCCCTTTGTGTTTTGTGTAGTCCTTCAATCACAAATGTTTCCCGCTGGCGTAACGACTGAATGTCCTGGAAGGCTTGAACGATAGCTTTTTCGCTCAGCTCTTGATTAATTCTCTCGGAGTAGTTGTTGTCGCTTTGGCGTCCAAATTTAATGGCAAGCTGATCAAGCTGAACATACAGGTTGGTTAGTTGACCATCGACGTGGTGATCAAGCTGTTGAACACCTAATCCTGCGAGAATATCAATGGATGGCCATTGCACAGAGTCTTGTCTCAGAGCAGGGTAATGATCTGAATCAAGGCTAAAAAGTTCAGCCAACGTGATGGTTTGGCTGAAAGCCTGAAGCTGCCAGGCTGCGGCTAAAGGTGTTGAATAAGCTTGCGCTTGGTTCAGGATGCGTTGATAAATATTGCACAGATGGCTGATCTGGCTTTCGTCGGAAAGTATTGGATCGATCTGTGGAGCAAATTGTGTGAGGATTAGGTCTGGTGGATTGAAGAGAAGGAGGACTTCAGTGGCAGGTAGTGAATCAATATGCTGCCAGGATTGTTCCATCATGCCTGCATCATTGAGACTTGATTGGAGCGATGGGTCAACGGGAAATGGTGATGCCCAGTATTTGTATGTCATGGGGTTCTCAATTATGAATCAGATTGGTGAAGTAAGCTCCAGCGAAGGAAGTTGCGATGCAAGACCACCAATTCGCTTTGTGCAGCATTTAATTTACTGTACTTCATCGAGCTTTCTACTCCATTCATCTTCATCTCGAGTCGCTTCACTGGATTTTCAATAATCGGAATCAGTCTGCGCAGGGTTTCGTCTACATTGAATGTGTCGACCAAGAGCGCATTGGCGTTGTCGGTGGCAAATTCATTGGCGCCGCCATGAATCGGCAAGACAGGAACACAGCCGCAGGCCATCGCCTCGAAGCCAGTCCGTCCGAAGGCTTGGTAGTCAGATAAGTCAATGAAAATAGCTGATTGTTTCAGCAGTTCTGCAACCTCTGTCCGCGTCAAAATTCCATGGTTGATGTAGTCAAAATCCTGATGAAGCGTCTTCCATTCTGGATTGCTCGACTCACTGCCAAACAGTCGAATCTGGATTCGATCCTTGAATCTTTTCTTCAGCTGCGAGAGCAGGATCATTGTTCGGGCTGCTCCGCGTCTGGGTGTTTGGGGGCGAATCATCGCTGTGATCACAATCTGATTGTTCAATTGTGTTGAGCGTGATGCGAAGTAAATATCCTCATCCAGGCTTGGCCGTACTTTGTGTACTTGAACAGAATGGTGCTTGTATACTTCGTCTGCAATCCAGCTGGTCTTTGCAATAAGACAGCAGTTTTTAATCAGTGCATAGGAGGATTTGGCTTCAAGCCACTGTTCTGTGCCTTCCTTGAAGAACAGCGGTTCGTAGTCTTGAACGTAGTAACAGGGTAAAAAATGATTGGATTGATCCAGCATCATTTGAAGATGCTTAACCGATGAGAAGATCGTTGCGACAACGCAATCAAAATCTTTCGTGTCAAGCTCTTCAGGCCTGTCTGGATTGTACTGAATAAAAATCTCAGCAAATAGCTTATCGCCTAAGTCGCTGTACTTGTCTTGGAAGTCCTCGAAGTGGTCAGCACTAATCGCGATTTTCGCCTCCACATGCAATGCACGCATCGCCATCACTTCCTGGATCACGGAATGGGCTCCCCCACCACCACCTTTGACGGGTAGAAGAAAGAGAATTCTGAGGTCGATGGGTGACCTACCGTTGATCGCAGTAGCGAGAAAGGTTGTTAACTGGTCACGGACTCGATCAAGGGCAGGGTTGGCCTTTGTTTGTTCTAACTTTTCTAGGAATCGATCACCATGCTTTTCGATCAGTTTTTGATGGCCCAGTTTGGATAACTCTGTTTTACGTTCGTTGCCAAAACTCTTCGATTTGGCATGGAAGACATAGCAATTATCAGCGATCGCCAACTTGTATCCAGCCTCGCTAACCCTGAGGCAGAGGTCATTTTCTTCGCCATAACCCATGGGGAAGGCATCTTCGTCTAGCAATCCAATTCTGTCGAGAACTGCTTTTTTGACCATAAAACAAAATCCATTGACAAATTCAACGGCTGGAAAGCTACGTCTCGATGCACGATTAACGAGATGATTGAATTCATTGGTGTCCAGGTTGAACGGAATTGTGTTGATGGCAAACCTTCCATCATCGCCAATTAAATTGGGAACATTTTGCCAGCTTGCCGCATTAGAGAGTGGGCCGACAACACCAATGCTTGGGTCTGAGCTGAAGCAGGCCAACATGCTTCCGATCAGATTCTGTGGGATGATTGTGTCGCTGTTGAGAGTGATCACATAATCTGATTG